>NZ_JAEMNZ010000004.1:0-311510 GCF_016461625.1 Devosia sp. MC532
GTGGTTCTTGCGAGGAGCCCAAGACCCGATCCCATCCCGAACTCGACCGTCAAATTCCTCCGCGCCAATGGTACTAAGTCTCAAGACTTGGGAGAGTAGGTCACTGCAAGGTCTGCCAAAAACATAAAATCTCTCTACGATCATCTAAACCAAATACAAAAGCCCCGCTCACCAGCGGGGCTTTTTGCGTTTGTGACTTCGTCACCCCTACCTGGCGGAGCTCCATGTCTAGAGCGGTGCTTGCCGAAAGGCCCCCTCACCCGGCCCAAGAGGGCCGACCTCTCCCCCTAGGGGCGAGGTAAGAAGAGTTCTTCCGATAATTCACAAAGCTCCATCCGCAAGGGCGGTAGAGGACTATGGTCATGAAGTTCCATAAGTTCTTATGGCCTAATGGTTTTGGGATCTTTGGCGCCGAATAATCATCTCGCGCGCGTCGACCACAGCTGCGTGATGGGCAGTTAACAGACCGCAGAGAACAGATTAGTGTGGCAAGCATTCAAAGCGCTTTGGGCGCAGCTTAGATGAGGCATGCGGACGATGACTGAGTGGTGGCGTGGCGGGGTTATTTATCAGGTCTACCCCAGATCGTTTGAGGATAGCAGTGGCGATGGGATGGGCGATCTTCCCGGCATCATCGACCGGCTCGATCATATCGCAAGTCTCGGTGTTGACTGCATTTGGCTGTCGCCGATCACCCAATCGCCGCAAGCGGACATGGGTTATGACGTGTCTGACTATAAGCAGGTCGACCCGCTGTTTGGGACCTTGGAAGATTTCGACGTGTTGATCGGGAAGGCGCATAGCCTAGGGATCAAGGTGATTATGGATCAGGTGGTGAGCCACACCTCTGATCAGCACCCATGGTTTAAGGAATCTGCTTTCTCACGCGATAACGCAAAGGCTGACTGGTATGTCTGGGCCGACGCCAAACCAGATGGCTCCCCGCCAAATAACTGGCTCTCGGTTTTTGGTGGGTCGTCCTGGGAATGGCATACGGCGCGTAAGCAGTATTACCTGCACAATTTTCTGACGTCCCAGCCTGACCTCAACTTCCATAACCCCGATGTTCAAGACGCGGTGTTGGATACAATGCGGTTCTGGCTCAACCGTGGATTAGATGGGTTCCGTCTCGACACGGTGAACTACTATTTCCATGACGCAAAGCTCCGCTCGAACCCCGCCTTGCCGACTCCCGATGGGCAGCCGCTCACCAATCCTTACGACATGCAGTCCCACCACTTTGATAAGTCTCAACTGGACAATGTCGCTTGGTTGAAGCGCGTGCGGGCGCTGCTGAACGAATATCCCGGCGCGACTTCGGTCGGCGAGGTGGGCGATGATGAGCGTGGGGTTGAGCTGATGAAGGCTTATACCTCCGGCACTGATCTGCTGCACATGTGCTATTCTTTCGATTTCCTCAGCCCCATCTTTACGGCCGAACACTTCCGCTCGAAGTTGGAAGCATTTTTTGCGGGTGGCGAAACGGGTTGGCCGTGTTGGAGCCTCTCCAATCACGACGTTATTCGCCCGATGACCCGTTGGGCCCAGCATGCTGTGTCGCGCGAGGATCTGAGCCGGCAGGCCGCGGTTCTGGTCATGACCGTCAAGGGCACAGTCGGCATTTATCAGGGCGAAGAACTGGGCCTGCCTGAGGCTGATATTCGGTTTGAAGAACTGGTCGACCCGCGTGGTAAGCGTTTCTGGCCTGGTGATAAGGGGCGCGACGGCTGCCGCACGCCAATGCCCTGGCAGGCCCATAAAACACATGGTGGGTTCACATCAGGAACGCCATGGCTGCCGATTAAGCACGCGCATTTGGAACTTGCGGTTGACGTTCAGAACGCTGATCCAAGCTCGACCCTCAATTTCTTCCGCAAGCTAATTGCGTGGCGGAAGGCACATCCGGCGCTGCTGACGGGTGATATCGCATTCTTTGACACCGACGAGCCAGTCCTTGCTTTCCGCCGTTCGGCAGGGGATCAGGATGTGATCTGCGTCTTCAACCTATCGCCGGAAGCGCGGTCGGTGGACTTTGCAGGGGTCTATTTGGCGCTAGAACCTGTTAGTCACAATGCGGTTGTGAGCGGCACAGCGATTGATTTGGGGGCGAACGGAACGGCGGTTTTGCTAGTGCCTGCGGGCGAAGGTTCGGTGGCCTATCGAGCGCCAGCCCCTGCAGTTGCGGCGGAGTGAGTTACTCCGCCAAGAGGCGGTTGTCTCATCGAGCGGGGAGAGGGGGCATTAGTGCCCCTTTTCTTTTGCCTCCAAACGGCGAATGAACAAGGCAACGGTTGGAATAGCGAAACTCAAAAGCAGCAGACGGATGACGTGATGCGCCGCGATGAAGGCGGTGTCATAGCCCATGGCGATCGCTAAAGCGCCGACGCCTTCGAGTGCACCGGGCGAGAGGGCGAGCCAAATTTGTGCCATGGGAATGTCGACCAATTGCGCGACGCCATAGGCCATGGCGGTGACGATCACCAACATCACGGCTGTAGCGATAACCCCACCGAGCGCGGCGGCTTTAAATTCTAGCCAAGTGATCCCGATAAACCGTGAGCCGATCAGGGCGCCGGTGAGGATGAAGATGGTGACGACGAGTGGGTCGGGCAGGGGCTGGCTGTAGGCACCGCCCAGCTTGGCGATTGTTGCGGCTGCCATAGCACCCAGCACCATGCCTGCGGGGATTTTGAGTTTCACGAAAACGAGGCCCACGAGGGCGCAACACAGCGCGAGCAGCAAGATCTGGGCTATCGAAAGGGGATCTCTGGCGGCCGCCAGATCAGGCGCTTGCACGGGCAGGAACATCGCGCCGATGGGGACTGCGATGGTGAGGAATAGAACGCGCATCACCTGGATGATGACGATTTGTCGGGCATTGCCGATGCCGGTTGCGGCAATCCCTAGAACGAAGGACAGGTGGCCGGGAAACGAGCTCAAATAGGCTGTGCCCGCATCGAGCTTAAAAAGCTTGGTCAGCAGCCAGCCAGTGACCAGCACGATGATGATCAACTCTAGCGCCAGCGCCGCCAGCGACACCGGCCATTGTCCGAGCAACTCCAAACTATTGGGCGCGACGCTGGCGCCCATAGAAACGCCAATGAATACAAAAATGAGGTCTCGCAACCAATCGGGCACGGTGACCGGGAGTTTGAGCATCGCCGCAATACTGACGCTGATTGCGCTGCCCATCAGCCAGCCTGCTGGAAAGCCGATGAGCTCGGCGCTGACCCCGCCCAAAATGGCAATCAGCAGAGTGGCAAGTGTGAGCACCCCGCTTCGCGCGGCGGACAATGAGGCTGTTGCGGACATCTGGGCTCTCAGACACGCCGAACGCGGGGGCAGTGGCGCGGTGCTTCAAAAAAAACCGCCTCTTGGAAACAAGAGACGGTTTGGGTGTGTATCAACGCTATCCTTAGCGGACGGGCAGGGCTTTTTCGATAAGCCGCGCCCAGTAGCTCACGCCGACAGGAATGGCATCATCGTTGAAGTCGTAAGTGTCGGTGTGTAATTCGCTGCTCGCCCCATTGCCGATGAAGATGTAAGCGCCGGGACGCTCATTGAGCATGAAGGAGAAATCTTCTCCGCCCATTGAGGGTTCGCAATCGTCGTTTACCCGGTCGGGGCCAACGACATCGCGCGCAACGGCGGCAGCGAAGGCGGTCTGATCGGCCGTATTGACCGTGACAGGGTAGCCGCGTGCATACCGAATGGTCGCTGTCGCGCCAAAGCTCTGGGCAAATTGCGGAACCAATTCGGTGAGGCGCTGCTCAATGAAGTCTTGGACCTTTCCATCGAGCGTCCGCACTGTACCGGTTACTTTTGCGGTGCTGGAAATGACGTTGTCGGCTTCACCCGCTTCGATCATGGTGACGCTGAGCACCGCATTATCCAGCGGGCTCAAATTGCGGGAGACGATAGACTGCAAGGCGGTGACCATTTGGGTCGCGACGATGATCGGGTCGATGGTCTGCTGAGGACGCGCCGCGTGGCCACCCTGGCCATTGATGGTAATATAGAACCGGTCGGTCGCGGCCATGATGCCGCCCGTGCGTATAGCGAAATGGCCGAGCGGCAGTCCGGGCCAATTGTGCATGCCGTAGAATTCATCCACGGGGAAGCGCTCGAGCAGCCCATCATCAAGCATGACCTTGCCGCCGCCGCCACCTTCTTCGGCTGGCTGGAAAATCAGCACAACACGACCATCAAAATTGCGTGTCTCTGCCAGATATTTTGCAGCGCCGAGCAGCATGGAGGTGTGACCGTCATGCCCACAGGCGTGCATCTTGCCCTCCACGGTGGAGGCATATGGCGCGTTGGTCTTTTCGAAAATCGTCAGCGCATCCATATCTGCGCGCAGCCCAATCGAGCGTCCCGAAGTGTTGGTGCGCCCGTTAATAACGGCCACAACCCCCGTCCGGCCAACGCCTGTGACCACCTCGTCCGCGCCGAATTCCTTGAGTTTTTCGGCGACAATGCCCGCAGTGCGATGAACGTCGAACAAAATCTCCGGATGGGCGTGCAGGTCGCGGCGCCAAGCGGTGATTTCGTCATGGAATTCAGCAATGCGGTTGAGGATAGGCATAGGCAAACCAAAGCAGGGGAAGACATGGCAGTGTCTCTGTCCTGTCCCTCGCCGTCAAGTTTTTGCGCGCCATGGCGGCGCTGGTGCAAGTGTATTTTGTGCCTTTCCGAGTAGGTGAGGCGACAAAGGCTTACAGACCGGTTTGCTTTTCCAACAAAGCTGACGGTGTTAGCCCAAATTTCCTTTGCTTTGGGTTGCTCGCCCCAGCCATTTTTGCGATTGAAACTCCGGTATGACGGAGTAGCTCATGAAAATCCTCGTCGCGGTAAAACGTGTGGTTGACCACAACGTACGCATTCGCGTTCGCCCCGATGGTACGGGCGTCGAAACCACGGGCGTCCGCATGTCGATGAACCCGTTCTGTAAGCACGCGGTTGAAGCTGCTGTGCAATTGGCGGAGGCTGGGCACGCCACTGAAGTGGTGATCGTCTCCATCGGCCCCAAACCTGCCAATGACGTCATCCTCACCGCCCTCGCCATGGGCGCGCATCGCGGCATTCTGGTCGAAACCGATCAGGCATTGGAAACGCTGACCATTGCTAAGCTGCTGGCTAAGGTCGTCGAGGAAGAACAGCCTGACCTCGTGCTTTTGGGCAAGCAGGCCGTCGATGATGACAGCAATCACGTTGGGCAAATGTTGGCAGCGCTGACTGATCGGCCGCAGGCGACATTTGCATCCGAGATCAAAATTGCGGGCAGCGATTTGGAAGTTACCCGCGAAGTGGATTATGGGCGCGAGACGATCGCGATCAGTCTGCCCGCCATTGTCACCGCTGACCTACGCCTCAACACCCCGCGCAATGCCGCTTTGCCGATGGTCATGAAGGCGCGATCCAAGCCGCTCGCTGTTCGCGCCGTGAGTGAATTCGGCGTTGACCTCACCCCGCGCCTGACCGTGGAAAAAACAACACCGCCTCCTGAGCGCGTGGCCGGGACAAGTGTTGCGTCTGCAACCGAGCTAGCCGCCCTTATCGCGGCAGATATCAACGAGCTGGAGGCAATCTAATGAGCGTTCTTGTTCTCGCTGATCTCGACAACACCCAGCTTTCCCCCGCAACAGCTCGCGTCGTTGGCGCGGCCGCACAACTCGGCGCGGTTGATCTATTGGTGCTTGATCCTGCAGCAACATCGGCAGCGTCCGCTCTACAGGGTGTCGCTAAGGTGATTTCAGCGGCCGTTCCGCTTGAGGCCAAAGCCATCGCTGCGCTGCTCGAAAGCCTCGCGCCTAACTACGACTACATCGTCGCCAGCGCTTCGAGCGTAGGCAAGGATGTGATGCCGCGCCTCGCTGCAAAACTCGACATTCAACCGGTTACCGACATTATCGCTATTGAAGGTGCAAGCCGCTTCGTGCGTCCGGTCTATGCGGGCAATGCGCTCGAAACGGTTTCTGACAGTCAGGCAAAGCATGTCCTCACCGTCCGGGCCTCTGCCTTCCGCCCTGTCGCCGGAACTGGTTCGGCGCCTGTCGAAACCCTTTCTTCCACTGTCCCCGCAGCAGCCCGATTGATCGCGCAGCACCGCACCGAAAGTGACGTGCCAGATCTTTCGACGGCACAAATCGTCGTTGGTGGTGGCGTGTCAGTCGGATCGGCTGAGGGGTTCAAGCTCATCGAAAATCTTGGCGCTGTGTTGGGTGCCGCCGTTGGCGCGACTCGCGCGGCGGTTGATGCGGGCTACGCCCCCAATGATTGGCAGGTGGGGCAAACCGGAAAAATCATCGCTCCAGATATTTATATCGCCGTCGGCATCTCTGGAGCCTTGCAGCATTTGGCAGGTATCCAGGGGGCCAAGAAGATCATCGCGATCAACAAGGACCCAGAGGCCCCGATTGTTAAAATCGCGGATCTGGCGCTGATTGGTGATCTTTTCGAGATCGTTCCCCAGCTCACAGCAGAACTGCAAAATCTTGGCGTATCCCGGCGCGGTTAAGTCCGCGCGAGAGGCGAACGCTTCTTGCCCAGCTTGCAATTGCAAAAATCCCGGCCCGGCCTATAAAGGCCGTGCCTTTTCACCGGACGAAGCACAATGTTCGAAACACTTACTCAGGCCCCGAGCGACAAGATCCTTGCGCTCATGGGCGAATATGCCGCTGACCAGCGTTCCTCCAAGATTGATCTTGGCGTAGGCGTTTACAAAGACGAGAAGGGCGTGACCCCGGTCATGACTTCGGTTCGTAAAGCTGAAGAGCGTATTCTTTCGAACGAAAAAACCAAAACCTACCTTGGCATCGCGGGCAACAAGGGCTTTGGCGCCGCTGTGCTCGATCTCATCTTTGAAGATGGCCTGGATCGCTCGCGTGTTCGTATCGCGCAGACGCCAGGCGGCACAGGTTCGCTCTGGGTGCTGATGCAGCTGATCACCCGCGCGCGTCCGGGTGCTTCGTTCTATGTGTCTGACCCAACTTGGGCCAACCACGTGCCAATGGCAAAGCAGGCCGGTTTTGATCTCAAGACCTATCCGTACTTCGACACTGAAACGCGTGGCGTAAAGTTCGAAGAGATGCTGGCGACACTCAACGGCCTCAAGGCTGGCGATGTTGTGCTGCTGCACGGCTGCTGCCACAACCCAACTGGCGCAAACCTGACCCCGGCCCAGTGGGATCAGGTCGCTGATAGCCTCGTCCGCACTGGCGCACTGCCATTTATCGATCTCGCCTATCTCGGCTTTGGCGATGGCATCGAAGCTGATGCCTATGGCACTCGTAAGGTCATCGCTGCCGTGCCAGAAGCGGTTCTCGCCTTCTCGGGCTCGAAGAATTTTGGCCTCTACAAGGAACGCGTTGGCGCGGCCATTTTGGTTGCCCGCAATGCCGCTGAAGCCGATATTGCCAATTCGCAGATGCTCAACGTCGTTCGCGGCGCCTATTCGCAGCCACCTGATCACGGCGCTGAAGTCATACGCACCATTCTCACCGACGCCGCACTGCGGGCCGAGTGGGAAACCGAGCTGACCGAAATGCGCAATCGCATGATCTATCTGCGCGAAAAGCTTTCCGCAGCGATCCGCGAACGCTCCAACAGCACGGACTTCGACTTCGTCTCGAGCCACCGTGGCATGTTCTCGCTGCTTGGCTTGACCAATGAAGCGGTCGAAAAGCTCAAGCAGGAAAACGGCGTCTACATGACTGGCGACAGCCGCATCAACGTTGCCGGCCTGCCGGAAGCGAAGATGGGCGAACTTGCTGACGCTATTCTGGCCGTTAGCCGCTAAGCGTCTTAGCTGATGTATGCTGATGCACCCGCCTCTGTGTGGGTGCATCATTTTTTGATCCAGAACGAGGAATTGCAGCGCCATGGCTGACGTAGAACTGGCCGCCCGCATTAAAGCCGCGCTTTCTGAGGTCGAAATTCCCGGCGGCGGCGATCTCGCCAGCTATGCCGGGCTTTCCGAAATCATCGTTACGCCAAGCGCCATCGCTTTTGCGATTGCTGTCGCGCCGGGCATGGAAGCTGCGTTTGGGCCAACGCGGGAGCAAGCGGTCAAGCGCGCGCAAGCCCTTGGTGGCGAGCGCAAGGTTCTGGTGTCGGTGACGGGCGATAAGCCCAATGTCGCAAAATTCTCGCATGGCAAGGCTACCCCGCCGGGCAAAACCAAGGTCGATGGAATCAAGCGCATCATCTGCGTTGGGTCGGGCAAGGGGGGCGTTGGCAAGTCCACCACGTCAGTGAACTTTGCTCTCTCGCTCGCCGCCGAAGGCCTAAAAGTCGGCATTTTGGACGCGGACCTTTATGGCCCCTCCGTGCCAAAACTGCTCGGCCTTGAAGGCAAGCCCGCCATTCGCGATGACGGCATTTTCACGCCCCACGAAGCCTATGGCTTAAAAGTGATGTCGATCGGCTCGATGTTGGTCGAAGGGCAGGCGGTTGTGTGGCGCGGGCCAATGGCGACCTCGGCGCTGCGCCAATTGCTGCGCGAAACCGATTGGGGCGATCTCGACGTATTGGTCATCGACCTGCCGCCCGGCACCGGCGACATCCACATAGCTCTCTTCCAGCAAACTATTGTCGATGGTGTGGTGATTGTCTCAACGCCTCAGGACTTGGCGCTCATCGACGCGCAAAAGGCCATCGACATGCTGGGCAAGATGCAGGTGCCAGTTCTCGGGTTGATCGAAAACATGAGCTATTTCATCGCTCCCGATACCGGCAATCGCTACGATATTTTTGGCTCTGGCGGGGCCGAACGCGCCGCAGCAACTATGGGCATTCCCTTTGTCGGGGCGATTCCCTTGGTCATGTCGATCCGCGAAAATTCTGACGCCGGCACGCCTCCGGTTGTTGCAGTACCAGATGGCGCAGAAGCGCAAGCCTATCGCGCCATCGCGCGCAAAGTGATCACCACGCTGCGCTGATCTCCCGCTCATCACCAGCCCAATCCCTCCCCCGAATTCGGGGGAGGTTAGGTGGGGGCATACCAACTCGCACACCGCATTTATATCGATTGCATAACGGGCTTCGCCAATGCTATCCGATTGCCCCAGTGCAGGAGGAGTGCCCATGTTTTCGTTCAATCGTCACGATTTCGGTCCCAATTTCACCTTTGGCGTGGCGACAGCCGCCTATCAGATTGAAGGTGGCCAAAAAGACGGCCGGGGCTCCTCTATTTGGGATAGTTTTTCCGCGACGGCTGGCAATGTTCACAATGGTGACACCGGCCGCGACGCCTGCAATCACTACGAACTGTGGCCGCAAGATCTCGATCTGATCCGAGACGGTGGCTTTGACGCTTATCGCTTTTCCTTCTCTTGGCCGCGCCTCATTCCCGAAGGGACTGGCGCGATAAACCAGGCTGGCGTCGACTTTTACGATCGTCTCATCGACGGCATGCTCGAACGCGGCATCAAACCATACGCTACGCTCTATCACTGGGATCTGCCATCCACCCTGCAGGATCGCGGCGGTTGGATGAACCGCGATATTGCCAATTGGTTTGGCGACTACGCGACACTGATCGGAGAAAAATTCGGTGATCGCCTACACGCCACAGCCACGATCAATGAGCCGTGGTGCGTTGCTTTCCTCAGCCATTATCTTGGTGCCCACGCCCCCGGCTATCGCGACTTACGCGCTGCAGCACGGGCTATGCATCATGTGCTTTTCGCACACGGCACCGCCATTGACGCCCTACGCGCCACCGGCACGAAAAACCTCGGCATTGTGCTGAACTTGGAAAAGGCCGAACCGGCCACCGACAAGCCCGAAGACCTTGCCGCCTTCAACATGGGCGATGCGCTGTTCAACCGCTGGTATCTCGGCGGCGTCTTCAAGGGTGAATATCCCAAGGAGCTGCGCGAGTGGCTCGCGCCTTATCTTCCAGCCAACTATGAGGCCGATATGGGCGTTGTTTCGCGTCCACTCGATTGGCTCGGCATCAATTACTACACGCGCGGGCTCTACAAAGCCTCGTCCAACCCCAATGTGCCAGCCGAGCAGGTCAAAGGCCCGCTCGAAAAGACCGATATTGGCTGGGAAATTTACCCGCAGGGTCTCACCGACCTCTTGGTGCGCGTCTCCGACGAATACACCAAGATCCCGATCTACATCACCGAGAACGGCATGGCCGAGGTCGAAGGCGACAATGATCCGCGCCGCGTGACCTATTACGAAGATCACCTCAACGCCGTGCGCACGGCTCAGGCCGCAGGCGCCGATGTGCGTGGCTATTTCGCTTGGTCACTGCTCGACAATTACGAATGGGCGGAGGGCTACAATAAGCGCTTTGGCCTCGTGCATGTCGATTACGCAACCCAAAAGCGTACGCCCAAGGCCAGTTTCCGCGCCTTCCAAGGCTTGCTGCATAACACGCGTTAAGCGGCGAAAACCTCAGGCAATCGTGCGGCCACCAGCGCTTTCGTCAGAGCGTGCTGGGGCCGCGCGAAGAGCTTTTGCGGCACGCCTTCTTCAACGATTTGGCCCTTTTCCATCACCAGCACACGATCGGCCATAGCGCCAACCATGTCGAGGTCGTGGCTGATGATGAGATAGCTCAACCCATGCTCGGCGCGCAGTTTTGCCAGCAGCGCCAAAATATCCCCGCGAACGGAAACGTCGAGAGCCGACACCGGTTCGTCGAGCACCACAAGCTTTGGTCGCGTCACCATGGCGCGTGCAATGGCGAGGCGTTGGCGCTGACCGCCGGAAAATTCATGCGGGTAGCGGTCGAGCATTTTAGCATCGAGCCCAACAGCGCTGATCGCCTCAACAAGGCGCGCGTGACGGTCAAGTGGCGAGAGCGCACCGCGCAAGGGCAGGGGCTCGCCAAGCGATTGTCCGATGGTCATGCGCGGATCAAAGCTCCCGAAGGGATCTTGGAAGACCAAGGAAATGTCGGCGCGGCGCGATGATGGCAGGTCTTTGCCGTGATAGCGCGTTCCATCAAACACGAACTGCCCCGAGGTGGCGCTGTCGAGACCAACGATCATGCGTGCCAATGTGGTCTTGCCGCAGCCCGACGGGCCAACGAGCGCCAGGCACTCGCCGCGCCCAACAGTAAAGCTGACGTCGGAAACGGCTTTTAGCGGGTCCTGGCGGCCGAAGAAGCGTCCGCCCTGTGCGTATGCGCGCGTCGCCGCTTCCACGCTCAGAAGGGGCTCGGGGCCAACAAATGTCCCGTCGGTGAGGCGATCGATGCGCGTCGCCTTGAGCAGTTTTTGCGTATAGCTGTCCTTGGCATTGGCAATCACATCGGCAGTGGCGCCGATCTCGACCAGTTTGCCCTTCTGCATAACGCCCACGCGCTCGCAGAGCACCGCCACAGCCTTGATGTCATGGCTGATGAACAGAAGCGTCATCTGCCGCCGCGTGCTCACCTCTGCGATCAGATCAAGCACTTTGCGCTGCGTGATCACATCGAGCGCCGAGGTTGGTTCGTCGGCAATCAGCAATTCCGGCTCGCCAGCCAAAGCCATAGCGATCATGGCGCGCTGGCGCTGTCCGCCCGAAAGCTGGTGCGGATAGCGCTCGGCGTGTTTGGCCTCAAGCCCGACCTCGTCGAGCAGCGCTGCAATGGCCGTATCTCCGCGCTTTGGTGCGTCAGAGAGCACAAGGGCTTCTTCAATCTGTTTGCCGATCTTCATCAGCGGATTGAGCGCCGTCATAGGTTCTTGAAAAACAAAGCCGATGTTTTGCGCGCGCAGACGCGCCATGTCCTGCTCGTTCTGCGGCAGCGGCGCGCCATCGAACAGAATACGACCGGAGAGTTTGGCAAGGTCCGGCAACAGGCCGGCAATGGCCATCGCCGTCATCGATTTGCCAGACCCACTCTCCCCGATAATGCCGAAGCGCTCTCCCTTGGCAATCGAAAGGCTCAAGCCGTCAACTGCCGCGTAGGAGCCAAAGTGGATCGTGAGATTTTCAAGCTCAATGAGCGCCATGGTTACAGCCCCTCACGGCGCAAGCGCGGATCAATAGCATCGCGCAGCCCATCACCAGCAAGGTTGAGGGCAATGACGATCAGCACAATGGTGAGTCCTGGAATAATGCTCAGCATGGGTTGAATGAGGAAGAGGCTCTGCGCGTCGCGCAGCATCAGCCCGAGGCTGGTCGCTGGCGGTTGGGTGCCAAGACCAATGTAGGAAAGCCCTGCTTCCGAGAGGATGCCGAGCGAGAGCTGAATGGTCGCCTGCACAATGACCAGGCTCATGATGTTGGGCAGCAGGTGTCGCGCCGAAATGGCGATATTGCCCAAGCCCGCGAGCCGTGCGGCCGACACAAAATCCTGCGTCGCGACGGCGAGCGCACCGCCGCGTGCCACACGCGCAAAAACGGGTATGTTGAAAATACCAATGGCCACCATCGCGTTGATCTCGCCCGGCCCAATCAGTGTGGTCATCAAAATGGCGACAATCACCGATGGAAAGGCGAACGTCAGGTCGGAAAACCGTAAGACCAGCCATTCAACCGCGCCGCCCCAAGCCGCGGCTGCAAGGCCGAGCGGCACACCGATGCAGAGACCAATGAGTGTGCCGACGGCAGCTACGGAAAAGCTCGTCAGCGTGCCACTCATGATCAGCGAGAGCATGTCGCGACCAAGCTGATCGGTACCAAGCCAATGCTCGGCGCCCATGGCTTGGAAACGACGTGACACGGCGATTTGCTCAATGGGGTATGGCGTCCAGATGAGCGAGAGCAGCCCCAAAAGCGCAAACGCGAGCGCGGCGCTGAGGCCAATGACGAGGCTGGGGTGACGAAGCATATGTTTCATGTGTGCCCCCGCAAACGCGGATCAATCAGCACATAGGCAATATCGGTGATCAGCATGGTGAGGCTCACCACCAAAACCAGTACCATTGTCGTCCCGCTCACAAGGATGAGGTCACGCTCAGAAATCGCCGTAAAGATCAGCCGTCCGAGTCCGGGAAGGTAAAAAACATTCTCGACGATGATGGTCCCAGCGACGAGAAAAGCAAACTGCAACCCGAGGATGGTCATCACCGGCAAGAGGGCATTGCGCACCCCATGCCGCCATAGCGCTTGGCTTTTGGTGAGCCCCTTTGCGCGCGCCGTGCGGATAAAATCTTGGCCCGCCATGTCCACCAGAGCCGTGCGCATGACGCGTGCGAGAATGGAGGCTTGTGGTAGCGCAAGCGCGAGCCCGGGCAAGATCATGCCGCGCGCCGCCGTGCCAAAATCCTCACTCCAGGGCGTAAAGCCCCCGGTTGGCAGCCAGCGCAGCGACACTGAGAAAAAAAGCGTCAGTAACATGCCGAACCAGAAGTTTGGTATGGCGACGCCCGTTTGCGCAGCGATCATCAGTGCCGTGTCGGCGGGCTTGCCGCGGTTCTGCGCGGCCAAAATGCCAATGGGCAGGCCAATGACGACGGAGACCATCATAGCGATAACGGTCAGCGGCAAGGTCACTTGCAGTCGCTCAACAATGAGCTGCATTACCGGCTGTTTCTGCGTCGCCGAGACGCCGAAATCGCCGTTCATCATCCCCCACACCCAAGTGAGAAACCTCTGATAGGCGGGGGCATCAAGGCCCATTTGAGCGCGCAGCGCAGCGACGGTTTCTTCCCGCGCATTGATGCCCAGAATGAAGCGCGCCGGATCACCGGGCAGCAGATTCAACAGGAAAAAGATCACCAGCGCTGCGATCAGGAGCGTTGCGGCAAATCCGGCAATGCGGCGGGCGAGATAGAGGATCACGACAGCAAAAAACCTTCCCCGTGGTTGCGGGGAAGGCCGTAAATCGAAAAATTGTGGCTGACCTGTAGCAGTCGCTTATTCCGTCCAGTGAATGTCGCGCAACACCACGCCTTCAATCGGCGAGTTTTGCCACATGCCGTCGAGCTTGGCGTTCCAAACGCCGGTCTGTGGCAGCTGAAAGAGGTAACCGTTGACGGCGTCCTTGGCGATGATGGTTTGGATCTCTTGCACAATACGCTTGCGTTCGGCGGGATCGATTGTGCCATTCAGCGTCTCGTTGAGGGCCTGAACTTCCGGGTTATCATAGCCGAAATAGTAGTTCGGGTCGGCATAGATGCCAATATCGAACGGCTCGACATGGCTGATGATGGTCAGGTCGAAATCCTTGTTGCCAAACACATCCTCCAGCCAAGGCGCCCATTCCATATTGATCAGCTCAAGTTTGATGCCGATCTGGGCAAATTCGCTGGCGATGATCTGGCCGGAGGTGCGTGCATAAGCTGGCGGTGGCAGCTTCAGCGTTGCCGAGAAGCCATCGGGGAAGCCAGCTTCTGCGAGCAGTGCCTTGGCCTTTTCCAAATCATAGGGATAGGTCTCGGTCAGGTCGAGATAGTCGGCGTGGTGTGGCGCGAAATGGGTGCCAATCGGCGTGCCATAACCATAGGTGGCTGCCACCAGCTCGTCACGATTGATGGCATGGGCCATCGCCTGACGGACCTTGAGATGGGTGAAGGGGTCACGCTGGTTGTTGGTCGAGAGAATGGTCTCGCCTTCCGTGGTGCCGGTGACAATCTTGAACTGCGGATTGTTCTCAAAAATCGCCAGCGCCTCCGCACCAAAATTATTGGTGCCGTCGATGTCGCCTGCCAAGAGCGCATTGGTCATGGTCGCGGTATCGCCGATAAAGCGATAGGTCACCTTGGTGAGCGCCAAGGGCTTGCCCCAATAGGCGCCATTGGCTTCCAGAACCACGCGGCTGCCGCGATCCCACTGCACGAAATGCAGCGGACCGGTCCCGATCGGTTCGTTCGCATTGTTCTCGGCGCTTTCGGGCGCAACGATCACAGCGTCGCCACGACCAATGTTGAAGAGAAACAGGCCATCCTGACGCTTGAGCGTGAACTCGACGGTGAGCGGATCAATCACGTTGACGCTGTCGATAACCTGATACAGCGCCTTCTGTGCGTTGACGCTGTCGTCAGCCAAGATCCGATCAAAGGTGAACTTCACGTCTTCAGCGTCAAAGCTCGTGCCGTCATGGAAGGTCACGCCTTCGTTGAGCACGAAGGTGTAGGACTTGCCGTCCTCGGAGACGGTCCAGCTCTTGGCCAGACCGGGGGACACAGATCCATCCTGTTCGATGCGCACAAGCGCCTCAAACACGTTCTGGAACACAACGATGTCGATGGCTTCAGCCGTGCCTGCGGTCGGGTCGAGCGCTGGTGGCTCCAATACGACGCCGAGCTTGAGCTCGCTCGGTTGCGCCAAAGCGGCGGTGGTGGCCAAGATCAGGCCGGCGGTGGCCAGCGCTAGGGATTTGGTCATCGTCATGGGTGTCTCCTGAGGCCGAACTGTCCACGTCTCGGCAGAGATATGTATAGGCAAAACGCTTTGCGCACGCATCGCCCCTGTCTGTCAAACTTTTCGCCTATGTGGGCGCCGCAAAGGCGCTATGCACTCGGCTTAAGCTTGCGGAGAGAATGGCGTTTCGCTGTCGATGACGAGTGGTCGATCGTCGATCAGGTCAGAAGGGATGCGCAGGCTGAACAACATGCCATCGCTGCCTGCCGGATCAACGGTCAGTGTCACTGTATTGACCGCCAAAAGCGAGCGGGTCAGCGCGAGGCCAACGCTTGAGCGGACGGGGGCAAGGCTCTTGCCATCGCGGTCCAGACCATCGCGGAAGACCACGAAACGTTCCGTCAGATCAACGGTTCGGGCCGAGCTGTCGCGCACCTGAATGGCGATAGCCCCATCGTCCAGACGATGCGCCGAAATCACCACTGCGCCGCCTTTGGGCGTCTGGTCGATTGCACTGGCGAGAAGGTTCAGCACGGCCTGCGCCAGCGATGCTCTATCGGCGGTGACGCGGGGGAGTTGTTCCGAGATCGCGTTGCGCACGATGACACGCGCGGTGCTGGCTTGCTCGCGAATGCGGATCACGCAGCTTTCAAGAAGGCTCGTCAAATCAAGAGTCGCGCGTTGCGGCATGTACCGCCCGTCACGCAAGCGCGAGTAGTCATCGAGTTCATCGACGAGCGCCGCAATTTCTTGTCCGGCTCGCGCGATATCGTCGGCAAAACCGGCATAGCGATCATCATCCAGTTCACCAAAACTCTTGGTGCGCATGATGTCGGAAAAACCAATAATGGTGTTGAGTGGACGGCGAACGCCACGGCTGATACGGCCCAGAAGAGCGGGATCTACATCGCTAGAATTGGTGCGGACGGGCATGGTTTCGCGCTTCCGCACAAATCCAAAATAGCCCGAAATTATGCCTGCCTGTCCGAGCGCGAACAGCAAGAGGTCGGCTTTGCCATCGCGCATACGCAGGGCAAGGCATGGACGAGCCGATTCAGCAAAACGGGCAGGGCGCTCCATGAAGCGGCGGAGGGCTGGGGCGTCCTCATCGGCCACAATGCTGGAGAGCAGACGGCCCAGAATCGCTTTGCCACTACCCAGCGTTTGCGTGGCCGTATCATTGGCATCGCTGATCACGCCGGAGCGGTTCGCCTCGATATAGCCGTCCTGGCGCAAATCAGCGTAGCTGCGCGCAAAGTCTCGCACCGCATCTTCGTGGCTGGTGCGCACTTCGGACGTGCTGGCAGACAGCATAAGCGCGGGGCGGCCTTGCCAAGAGATAGACTGTAGGCGCGCGGTGACCGGCACCAGAGTGCCGTCGCGCTGCACGAGGTGATTGATCGGGCCGGCCTGCCGGTCTTCGCCGCCAAACGAGGGGAAAAGAGCGCCGAGCCCAGCCTGACGCAGAGCGTCGACGCTCTCATAGGCCACCATTGCGGTGATGGCGCGGTTCGCAAACAGAATCTGCTGGTCGCGGAACACGAGAATGCCCAGTGGCAAACGGTTCAGCACCAGCGTTTCGCCGCCAAGATTGATCAGCGCGCCAGAGCCCGCAACCTGCGGCACATGGGGCTGGCGGGCCTTATTTTCGTGCGATGGCAAGCCACCGACGCGATCATTGAGAATGCGCGAGAGTTCATCGAAATTGTAGCGCGAGACGCGCTCGACCGTTTCCAGGTCCGGCACAGGTTCCGCAACGGGCTCGTGGTCTGTGTCGTTCTCTGTCTTCTCGATAGGCCCGTTGCCCTCGCTGTTCAGCACAAATCGCGCCGTTTCCGAAGGGCCACGCGGCTTATCGTTCGTGACGAACCCTCGACCAACGATCTTGAACAGTTTTGGCGACTCGGGTGGCTCCTCGACAGCCTCGACAGCCTCGACAGCCTCGACAGCCTCGACAGCTTCGTCTTCGGGGACGAGTTGGAGGATGGTGGAGGAGGTGTCCGTGACTGCTGCGGGCTGTGTTACCGCTGGAGGCGTGTCGTCGCGCTCAGTAAGCGGGGCAAACAGCGTATCGCCCTCGGACAATTTGGCCACCAGATCGCTGAGACGACGTGCGACCTTTGTTGCTTGCTGAACTGGCTCTGTGACTTGCACAGGCGCGGAATCAGCATCTAGCGCCTCCTGCCAGTGTGCAGGCTCATCAATACTGGGGTCGAGGTCCGGGAGCGGCGCTGGTTCATAAACCGCTTCAGCGTCGGTTTCCTGCCAGCTTTCCAGCTCACGCAAATATGTGTGGTCAGCCTCGATCGGCAGCAGGGCGTGTTCTAGCGACGCGTCTTCGGCCTCTAGCCCCTCAGGGTCAATTTCGAGTGGAGCGTCGCTCGATTGCGCTTGCGGCTCGTCGGCGCGTGTTTCAGCCTCAGGAGCCTCAGGAGCCTCAGGAGCCTCAGGAGCCTCAGGAGCCTCAGGAGCCTCAGGAGCCTCAGGAGCCTCAGGAGCCTCAGGAGCCTCAGCTGTCTGCGCGGTATCGACGGCGTGTTGCTCGGCTTCAGCAGCAGCTTGGGCGAACTGAAGAACGCCCGCTGCCTCAAAAACCTCTTCGGAAATCGGATCAACGGCAACGATGAGCAGCACGCTCTCGTCGTTTTCCCAAGCGAGGGGCGTGGTCGCGCATGTCGAAGAGGTCGGCTTTTCACCCGCTAGAAACTGAATGCGCGCCAGACTGGTGCGGCCCTGTGACCCCAGGCGGATCGTGCGCTGAACCTGACCCTTAATCGGTTTGGCCAAGGGGGTGCGCTTTAGACCGCTTTTTTTCACTTTCGCCAAAAACAGCTCGGCGGCAGCGTTGTGCCACAACAGCGTTTGCCCATCACCAGACCATAGCCATGACGGTCGCGAATCCGAAGCATGCGCAAGCACGCGATCCGCATTCGGCAATGTCGTCCAGCTGTCGTTCATGGGCCGTATCGGTCCGATCCCTTAGCGCCTAAACCCTTGTCTCATTTCGGGACAAGATTTGGGCATACTTAATGAAACTTCAATAACGTGCTCACCACAACGAATCCAGTCAGACACGCAAGATCACATCTTTGTTCTATCCGCATGGTTAAGTGCCGATCCCTAATTATTGGTCACGAGGGCCGGAAACCGGGCACATTGCGACACGCTGTCCACAGCTAAAAATCGGTGCTTGTCAGATGCAAAATCTGACCGTATGTTCCGCCCAAGTTGAGGGAAATGCTTAGCACTTCCCCAGACGGTGTGCCGCCTTAGCTCAGTTGGTTAGAGCGCTAGATTGTGGATCTAGAGGTCCTCGGTTCGATCCCGAGAGGTGGTACCACCCCCAAATCATAACAATGATGTATGGTGGGCGCGCGAAACGTGTTATACGGCTTCGCTGATCGATTGTTTCCCGACTATCTCTTGAACAATCGCTCGATCATTCCTACGTAACCGTCGTGTTGTATCGACTGGTTACATTTCTACCTGTCAGGTTCCACTCTCCGGCAATTCGGCCTTCGCGAGTGGTCTGCAACTCTTTCACCCCTCTTATAGTTCGGTTCGTAAGCCAAGCTTTTGAGGCTTTGCGTGGTTATCGCGGCCATTGGGGCCCGCAGCGCACACTTTCCCTATCCTGCCGACACTTAGCTGCGGACGGCGCTCATAGCGCGTCCACGCCGGCTTTGTTGGCCGTACGACATGATGATGAAGATGATGAAAACCAATATTTTGAATACCCCCGGTCAATTGTTCTTGGGGTCTGATCTCGCAGCGGCAAAGGCACAGGGCCCGCGTCACTTCCGCAATTCCGGCAATGCGGTGCGCTTCGCTATGGAGCAGGCCGCGCCTGTGCACCTGCGTGGTGCTTTGCTCAAAGTGGATGGCCAGAGCTTCGGCCCGGCTCAAATTGCCAAGATGCATCAGGATCTGCTGATTGCAGGCAAAAAAATACGCGGCCTGTAAAGACCACGTTTAAACCGAATCGCTTCGGAATAGAGCCTGCCCTGTCAGCTGATGCGGACAGGGCGGGCTATTTTTTTAGTTAGCCGTACGGCCTGGAGCGCCAGCGCGCACTGGGCGCTTTGGTGCTGCAATCAGACCTTCACGGATTGCCTGCTTGCGAGCATTCTTGCGAGCGCGGCGAACAGCTTCACCCTTTTCGCGAACGCGCTTCTCAGAAGGCTTCTCGAAATAGTTGCGGAGCTTCATTTCACGGAAAATGCCTTCACGCTGAAGACGCTTCTTCAGAACGCGGAGGGCTTGATCGACATTGTTGTCGCGAACCTGTACCTGCAAAAATCTATCCTAACGTGGTGTGTTGCCTGACGAGCAGGCAGTGAGCTTGGTGCTTCTGGGAAGACGCCTTATCAGCATTTCTCGAAATGACCAAATGGAGTCAGCACAAGAATCACACTTCTCGTGCACTCAAATCACCGTGTAAGCCTCAAAGCGGTGATTTGGCGGGCGATTTGATCGAATGCGTCGTTCAACGATGCGGCATTGTCAGCGAGGAAATGGTTTGCCAGGCTCGACGCGCAATTTTCAAGTGCGATCGCTGCTGGTGATCCTTTGGTGATTCCAAAGCCGACTGTGTAGACCTGTATGCCCGTGTTGTTTTTCATTGCCGTACAGTAGTCACTGGCTTGCTTGTAAGGGCCGCCGTTGGGGGACGCGCAATTGATTCTTTCGGCATTCCCGCTGCCGCCGGTGCTGCTGATCCCTGAAACGACACCATTGCAGTGAACCGTGTTGAATTCACCATCGGTCATGATGATGGCGGCCTTCATCAGGTGTCGTTGATGATACGGGGCAGGTGCGCTCGTTGGCCAGACGTAACCAAAACTTGGTGCGAGCATATTCCAGCTCCACAATATGCCTGTGCTCCCAGAGGTTGATCCACCTGCTGTCAGGCCGTTTATCGCTGAGGTGAGCGTTGCCTTGCTCGTGGTCAATGGCACGATCTTGCTCGAGCTACACACGTTGCTATAGTCTGGGTCTGGATCGATATAGGGATAGTTGCGGCCCATAAATGTCGTGCTAGGCGGGTTATCTGTAGCGGCGTTTCGGGCCCGCTCAGTGGCGCAAGTGCTGATTTGCTGCACGCGTCGAGTGTACCCGATGTCGGTAAATTCGAATTCGACGCAGCCGACACTCTCGGTCTGCCAACGACACCAAAAGCGCCCGGTGTTGGCTTGATGGGTTTGGTTTCGATTGGGGGCAGTGCCCGTAATGACGAAACTATTGGCGGTTACAGCGCTGATGATGTGTTTTCGGTTGTTGTAGCTGGTCAGTCCAGCGACGTCTTGGACCCATATCTCTTCGCCCTCGGCGTAGCCATGCCCCGGCGAGGTGAACACAGCCATGCAGTCCGAGCGGCGGCATTTGGCAAAGCTTCCCTTGTTGGCAACAACAGAGTTGATACCTCCGCTAACGTCCAAGGTGAAAGTGTCTGTCGAAACGCTCGAGACGCGGAGTCTTTGCGTATCGAATTTGCTGACGCCGGTGTCGCGCACATAGACATAATCATTCACCCTGAGCCCGTGCCGGGATGAGGTGAACACTGCAGGATTGGCGGTCGAAATATTCGTGATGGCTTGGTAGCCGGTCGCTGTCCATGAAATGGTTTGAATGTCCCGCCGCGGACGTATCGGGCCTCTGATAGCCTCTTCATAGGGGGCAACATTGACCGACTGCGCATAAGGTACTAGCGCCACCTTGGCATAGTTTCCGGTTCTATTGAGCGCCAAGATTGTGTCGACGAGCGAGTGAGTTGCGTCTTTCAAAGTCTTTAGGCGCGTTGCGCCTGAAGGGAGCGTGATGCTCATTGAGCCGGTGACATCCAGCGCGATCGACACTTCGACATTGGCGATGCCTTTGGTGGCTTGCGAGGTTATTGTCGCGTAGAGCAGGTCGACGCCGACAAGTTTGACGAAAATGGTTTCGACGGCAAAGCTGCCAGAGAGCATCAGCTCGCCCTTGTCGCGGTTGACCACCACGGTATCTATCTTGGCTTTTTGGATACCTTGGGTACCGAGCCGCTCCAGCACCAGTGCCTCGGCCTTTGCGCGGATAGTCTCGTCGGTTTCGGCTGGATCGTTGATCGACGGCTGGAGGGCCAGTGTGGCCGCGTCGAGTGCCGTTTGCGAGCGGGTTCGGGCTTGCTCAAGGGTCACGTAGTCCACGACTGCGCCGCCCATGGCCACCAAGACAACTGCCATAATGCCAAATACAACTGCAAAGACGCCGCTGTCATCGCGGCGAAAGCGCTGTAGCAGTCGGCAAAATTGCAGCATAACCCTACGTCTCCTGATCTTTGTCACCAAAGAAAAGGTCGGTTTGCGCGCGCTTTTGCGCTGTAACGCCAACCAGCCTATGACCTCATGTGTTGGCTACAGTATCGATCTGAAACGAAAATTTTAGGTCAAACGAACTGGTTACTCTGCGGTAAAGCAAATCGTCTGGCGTTGTATCAAAGCAACACGTGGCGATGATCTAAGTAGATCGTGTCGAGATGGATTGCCTTACACCGGATCGTGACTTATCCATTCGTCATCCGTAACGCCAAACTGAGGAGGCGAAACATGACTGTAATGTTCCATCGCCATTTCTCGTTTGGTCTCCATCGCAGCTGGCTCGTCTAATCTCGCCAGTCGCCTAGGTCACATGCTGACCGCGGATATCTCAACTTTCACATCTCTTGCGCGCTGAAACCGGGTCGCTTTGCGCCCCTTTGGTCTCCAGCGCTTCATTCAATCCAATGAGGGCCGAAGCGTAAAACGCTTCGGAAGATCACTATGTCTATTGCCTCCGTTTCCCAGCCTCCAATCATCATGAAGCTGGAATTCTCAATCGCTGATGCAGTGCGCCAGCGCGGCCTGATAGCGGTTTTAGTTGCCGCGATCAGTGCTTGGGCTGAGCAGAAGCAAAACTATCCTGAGGTCCCACATTACCTGCGTGCAGACGTGGGTCTGCCGCCGGAAGACCACTTGAGCTCTCAATGGTTGGGCGTAGACCTGCACGCCTACCGCCTGCATCCCCCCAATAGGGGCTCGGTTTGAGATCATAAGGCGGTCGGACCACCGGCCGCCTAACGCTCACACCAAACACCAATCAGAGTCGGGGAGGGCATTTGGATCATTTTCTCCAAGTGCCAATTGTCCTCCCCTGTTGTCTCCCCCCGGCCTATCGTCTAGGAACAAGCCGACTTTCCGCAGGTTTTAAAAGCATGTCCGAAAAGACCAAGCTCATCACGCCACGTCTCCCACGTGGTTTCGAAGATCGTACTCCCGGCGATATCGCTGCCGTTGGCGCCATGATCGGCAAGATCAAGGCCGTGTACGAACGCTATGGTTTTGACCCGGTCGAAACCCCGCTGTTTGAATACACCGATACGCTCGGCAAGTTTTTGCCCGACACCGACCGTCCAAACGCGGGCGTGTTCTCGCTGCAGGACGACGACGAACAGTGGATGAGCCTGCGCTACGATCTCACGGCACCGCTCGCTCGCTATTTCGCCGAGAATTTTGAAACCCTGCCAAAGCCCTATCGGTCCTACCGTCAGGGTTATGTATTCCGCAATGAAAAGCCCGGTCCGGGTCGTTTCCGTCAGTTCATGCAGTTTGACGCCGACACTGTTGGCGCCGGTGGTCCGGAAGCGGACGCCGAAATGTGCATGATGATGGCTGACGTCATGGATGCGCTGGGCCTTCAGGGCCAGTACATTGTGCGCGTCAATAACCGTAAGGTTCTCGACGGCGTGCTGGCCACAGCAGGCGTTACCACGGACGAGCAAAAGCTCACCGTTTTGCGCGCTATCGATAAGCTCGATAAGTTCGGCCCTGAGGGCGTCAAACTCCTCCTCGGCGCGGGCCGTAAGGACGAGTCGGGTGACTTCACCAAGGGCGCGGGCCTGTCTGCTGAGCAGATCGATCCCATCATGGGCTATATCGACAGCGGTATTCCTGCTGACGGCGTTGAAAAGGGCTCCAACGAGCATGTTATCTCCACCATCAACACCCTCGCAGGTCTGATCGGTGGCTCGGAAGCGGGCTTGGCTGGCGTTCAGGAACTGGCGTCGATCTTCGGCCTCGTTAACGCCGCTGGCTTTGGCGGTCGTGTCATTCTCGACCCATCGGTCGTGCGTGGACTTGAATATTACACCGGCGCTGTCTTTGAGGTTGAACTGACCTTCAAGGTGCAGAACGAGAAGGGCCAGGACGTGGTCTTTGGTTCTGTCGGCGGCGGTGGTCGTTACGATGGTCTGGTCTCGCGCTTCCGTCGTGAGCCGGTTCCGGCGACAGGCTTCTCCATCGGCGTCTCGCGCCTTGCCAATGCGCTCAAACTCACGGGCAATCTTGCCACCACCGAGCCTGCTGGCCCAGTTGTGGTTCTGGTCATGGATAAGGACCAGATGGCTGGCTACCAGGCCATGGTCGCCGAGCTGCGCAACGCTGGCATTCGCGCTGAAATGTTCTTGGGCAACACCAAGAACTTCGGCAAGCAGGTCGCCTATGCCGATAAGCGCAATGCCCCGGCCGTGATCATCGAAGGCTCGATGGAACGCGAACAGGGCATCTTGCAGATCAAGGATCTGGTTGCTGGCAAGCAAGCCGCAGAAGGCATCACAGACAACGCTGAATGGAAAGCTGCCCGCCCGGGCCAGTTCGAAATCAAGCGTGAAGACCTTGTCTCTGCTATCCAGAAGCTCTTGAGCGAACAATGATGCTCGGAGCCGCCAACGAACGCCTTCTGTCCTCTCCCCAACGGGGAGAGGTCGGCGCGCAGCGCCGGGTGAGGGGGGCTAACTTTCTTCTTCAGCTCGTGAGCGGTCTCCAATGACAAACGCCGCCTATCGTCGTTCCCAACTCGAAGCGCTGGTTGAAGCGCAGGGCGGCTATCGCGCCACCCCGCCGCTGCTGTTGAAGGCAGATCCATATTTCGATCTTGCAGGCGAAGAGTTTGGTCGTCGCCTGCTGCTCACCACCGACGTGACCGGCGCAGAATATTGCCTGCGCCCCGATTTTACCCTGCCCATCGTTGCCGACTATATCGCCAACGGCACCCGCGAACCGGCAGCCTTCTCCTATCTCGGCCCGATCTTCCGCCAGCGCGAAACCGGCCCCGCCGAATTCGAGCAGGCCGGTGTTGAACTCCTTGCTCAGCCAGACGGCGATATCGCGCTCGATCAGGTGCTCACCTTTGCCCGCGCGGCACTGCGCCTTTATGGCGTCAGCCCCGAAGTGCGCCTTGGGGGTGTTGGTCTATTTGAGGCATTGCTCGCGCAGGCCGATATGCCCGCCGCCTGGCGCAGCCGCATTCGTCACCGTTTCGGCCACCAAGAAGCGATGGAGCGTCTGCTCTCTCGCCTTGAGCAGAGCGGCGACAGCACCAGCAGCGCTGTGGTGGAACGCGATGCGCTGATTGAAGACGTCACCGCGCGCATGGTTTCGGCCGGTCTCAGCCTCACCGAAGGCCGCACGCCAGAAGAAATTGCTGATCGGTATCTGGCCCAGCAAACGCTTGATACGGAACATGTGCCTGCCGCAACAATTGCCTTGCTGCGTACCTATCTTGCTATCAAGGGCGACGTGCTGACCGCGCTGCGCGAAATCGAAGCCTTGGGCGAAAAGCATAAGCTTTTCCTTGGCGCGCCTGTCCGTGCGATCCGCCGTCATCTCGATGGTTTGGGCGAAGCACGTGTCACCTTTGACGCCAGCTTCTCGCCGCGCCTCGATTACTACACCGGCATCGTTTTTGAGATGCGCGGGCAGGGCGATACCGTCCTTGCCTCCGGCGGCCAATACGATCGCCTTCTCGAACGCCTCGGCGCGACCGCCCCAATCGCAGCATCGGGCTGCGCCTTGTGGGTCGACCGTCTTGAAGCGGAGTGGCCAAAATGACCCTTACTCTTGCCGTTCCCTCCAAGGGCCGTCTCGAAGAACTGACCCGCGAGTGGTTTGCCCAGCGCGGTTTGACGATCACCCGTCCGGGAGGTGCACGCTCCTATCTTGGCGCCATTGAGGGCATGCCGGATATCACCGTGCGCTTCTATCCGGCCTCCGAAATTGCGCGCGAGCTGATCCGTGGCAATATCGACCTCGGTGTGACCGGGCGCGATCTGATCCACGAAACCAGCGAAGCCGGTCCCGCATCGGTTGAGTTCGTGCGCGATCTGGAATTTGGGCATGCCGACGTTGTTGTCGCTGTCCCGGAATCCTGGATCGACGTGACCCATTTCCACGATTTGGCCGACGTCGCTTCCGACTTCCGTTCGCGCCACAAGCGCTGGATGCGGATTGCCACCAAGTACATCACCATCACGCGCCAGCATTTTGAACGCGCGGGAATTGCTGAATACCGCATCGTCGAAAGCCTCGGCGCCACCGAAGCGGCTCCCGCAGCGGGCGTCGCCGACATCGTCGTGGACATCACCTCGACCGGTTCGACGCTTGTCGCCAATGGCTTGCGTGTTCTGGAAGACGGCGTCATGCTCAAGAGTGAAGCCAATCTCATCGTCTCGAAGACCGCTCCTTGGGATGTGGAACGCAAGGCGATTTTGAGCGACCTTCTCAACAAGCTCGGGAACTGATCATGGAACTGGCGCTGATTTTGCTCGTCGTTTTGATTGGTGTCAGCGCCATTCTTTATGCGGGTTGGTACCCGCAAAAAGATCGGAAAAAAGCCCCTGTGGCGGCGCCTGACGCGCCACCTGCTGATGTTGCGCCTGCTGAAGCGCCAAGCGAGCCTCAGCCTTAACGCGGTTTCTTATAAATCAGCTTATCGGCGGCAAGGAAGTTGATCCCGAGCCCGGCAATGCTGCCCGCCGCAACAGCCAGCGTTAGGCCGAGGCTGGTATGGGGAACAATACTGGCAACTATGCCATAGGCGAGCCAGTTCATCCCCGCGCCCGGCAACATGGCCGTCAGATAGCGCAAAAACTCTTCGCCCTTGCTGACCCCAGTCCCGCGATCTTTAAACGTGACATTGCGGTTGATCACCCATGTGGTGCCAACACCGGCGAGGAACGACAGCGCTCTTCCCCAGAACGGTCCGATGTAGGGCGCTGTTAAAACCAACACTCCTGCATCCACTACAAAGGCCAGTCCGCCAGCGAAGGCGAAGGGCACGAGCCGCCGAACCGCGCTCATTGCAGGGCCTGCGGTGCACGCATTTCAAGGTATCGCAGTCTCTTGGTTTCTCGGCGACCGGTGACTACGCTGTCGAGGATCACCGCGGTCGCGCCCAAAACAACCCCACACAACACGCCAAATCCAGCAAGGATTGCGGTGGGGAAGCGTGGCACCAGCCCGGTGTCTAGGTATTCAATGATGATGGGCACGGCCAGCAGCATCGAGATAATCGCGATGATCGCCCCGGTGCAGAGGTAAAGCTGTCGCGGGCGTTCGCGAGCGTAAAGGCGCACGATCATTTCCAAAATACGCAGCCCGTCGCGATAGGTGCTGAGCTTGCTCGTCGAGCCCTCAATGCGGCTGCCATAGGCCGTCGGCACTTCGCTATAGGGTGCGCGGAGCTCGAGTGCGTGAATGGTTAGCTCTGTCTCGATCTCAAAGCCTTGGGAGAGCGCCGGGAAAGATTTGACGAACCGGCGCGAGAGAACGCGATAGCCCGAGAGCATATCGGTAAATCCACTCCCAAAAATGCGGGCCACCGTGCCTGTCAGCAGTCGATTTCCAAGGACGTGCCCCGGACGATATTCCTGCCCATCGCCAATCGGCTGGCGTGTACCAACAACGAGGTCTAGCCCCTGGTCGAGGAGTTGGTCGACCATGAATTGGCTCTGGCTAGCGTCATATGTGCCATCGCCATCTGCCATGACATAAACGTCCGCATCGACATCGGCGAACTGCCTGCGCACCACATTGCCTTTTCCACGATAGGGCACATGCCGGACGATGGCCCCCGCAGCCGCGGCAATCTCCGCCGTGTGATCGGTGGAGGCATTGTCAAAAACGTAGATGCTGGCTTCCGGTAAGGCAGCGCGAAATGCCGCTACCACGTCGGCGATGATGTTAGCCTCGTTGTAACATGGCAGGATAACCGCTACATGGTTGCCCCGATAAAGCTTGGTCACGCGTAATCTCCCCCCGGAAACGTGGCCATCTTACCGGCACATCATCAAAAAAAGTGTAACGATCCTATGCTCGATCCCTTGCTTCTTCTTGCCCTAATGGGTGTGGGCATGTTGGCAGGTTTTGTCGATGCGATTGCCGGGGGCGGGGGGATGATTGCGCTGCCTGCCATTATGGCGACCGGCATTTCCCCTGTTGCGGCGCTGGCGACCAATAAAATGCAGTCCATTATCGGCACTGGCATGGCGGGCCTCACCTATTGGCGTCGCGGCTTTGTCGATATCAAGAAGCTGCTGCCTGCGGTGGTGCTGACGTTTTTGGGCTCGATGCTGGGCGCTTTCACTGTCGCCTCTATCGACGTAACCTTCCTCACCGTCGCCGTGCCGGTGGCGCTCATTGCGATTGCGCTCTACTTCTTATTCGCGCCAAAACTCTCCGATGCCGATCGTGTCGCGCGCCTGCCCGAGCACATCTTCATCCCGGTCATGGGTTTCCTGATCGGCTTTTACGATGGGATTTTTGGTCCCGGTACAGGTTCGTTCTTCTCGATTGGCTTTGTGGTCCTGTTCGGCCTCGGACTTACCCGTGCCACAGGCCACACCAAAATCCTCAACTGCACGTCCAACCTGGCAGCGCTCGTGATCTTCATCCCGCAGGGCCATGTTGTCTGGCCGTTCGCCATTGCTATGGCAATTGGTCAGATCATCGGCGGCTATGTTGGCGCGCGCACCGGCATTAAGTTCGGCGCAACGCTGATCCGCCCCTTGGTCGTCGTCGTCTCGATTGCGATGGCCGTCAAACTGCTGTTCTGGCCTTAATCGAGGCCAGCAGCCGAACGCAGCGCAGCGTTGATACGGTCCTGCCAGCCGGGGCCGTCATCCTGAAAATGTTCCAACACAGCCCGGTCGAGCTTTAGGCTCACGAGCTCTTTGCCTTCGGGTGGCGCGTGGACACGCGCTGCAGGAGCCTCTGTGCTTGGCTTGCTGGTCGCCGCCTTGAAGGCCGCTTCAGCCGTATCGAGGGCGCTGGCGCGTCTTGGTGGTCGCATATGTATGGGTCCTTGTGTCAGCGCATTCTACACGCGCTGGGTCGTCCCGTCTCAATTGGTCAAAAGAAAAGGCGCCGTGTTTCCACGACGCCTTTCCCGTTTAGCTTTAGACCGGTTGGTCTGAGCGTTTGGACTACTAGAAGTCCATGCCGCCATTTCGGGCCGGCTTGCCGGCCCGAACACCCAAAGTGATGGGCGTTTGGACTACTAGAAGTCCATGCCGCCCATGCCGCCCATGCCGCCGCCGCCTGGCATTGCCGGAGCGTCAGCCTTAGGGGCTTCAACGATGATAGCCTCGGTGGTGATCAGGAGCGATGCAACCGAAGCTGCGTCCTGAAGCGCGGTGCGAACGACCTTAACTGGGTCGATAACGCCGAGGGCAACCAGATCGCCGTATTCGTCGGTCGCAGCGTTGTAGCCGAACGATACTGCGTTGTTTTCGAGGATACGAGCAACAACGACCGAACCTTCAGCGCCAGCATTGTTCGCAATGGTGCGAACTGGAGCCTGAAGAGCGCGACGAACGATAGCGATACCAGCTTCCTGGTCAGCGTTCGCACCCTTAACGGTGATCGAGTTCGAAGCGCGCAGCAGAGCAACGCCGCCGCCTGGTACGATGCCTTCTTCAACCGCAGCGCGGGTTGCGTTCAGAGCGTCGTCAACGCGGTCCTTGCGTTCCTTAACTTCAACTTCGGTCGAGCCGCCAACGCGGATGACAGCAACGCCACCAGCAAGCTTAGCAAGACGTTCCTGCAGCTTTTCACGGTCGTAGTCCGAAGTGGTTTCTTCGATCTGCGCCTTGATCTGGCCAACGCGACCCTGGATGTCTTCCTGGGTACCAGCACCATCAACGATTGTGGTGTTTTCCTTGGTGATTTCAACGCGCTTGGCAGTGCCGAGCATGTCGATGGTCACGTTTTCGAGCTTGATGCCGAGGTCTTCCGAGATGACCTGACCGCCGGTCAGGATCGCGATGTCTTCGAGCATTGCCTTACGACGATCGCCGAAGCCTGGAGCCTTAACAGCTGCAACCTTGAGGCCGCCACGCAGACGGTTCACAACGAGGGTCGCGAGTGCTTCGCCTTCGATGTCTTCTGCAATGATCAGCAGTGGACGCTGGGACTGAACAACGCTTTCGAGGATCGGCAGGATAGCCTGCAGGTTCGAGAGCTTCTTTTCGTGCAGCAGGATCACTGGATCTTCGAGAACCGCAGTCATCTTTTCTGCGTTGGTCACGAAGTATGGCGAGAGGTACCCACGGTCGAACTGCATGCCTTCAACGACATCAAGTTCGGTTTCAGCGGTCTTGGCTTCTTCGACGGTGATAACGCCTTCGTTACCAACCTTCTGCATCGCTTCAGCGATCATGTCGCCGATGGACGATTCACCGTTAGCCGAGATGGTGCCGACCTGAGCAACTTCCGAAGAGGAAGTGATCTTCTTGGACGATGCCTTGAGCGAAGCGACGACTTCGGCAACTGCCATGTCGATACCGCGCTTGAGATCCATTGGGTTGAAGCCAGCAGCAACAGCCTTCACGCCTTCGACAACAATTGCCTGGCCGAGAACGGTTGCAGTGGTGGTGCCGTCGCCAGCAACGTCATTGGTCTTGGAAGCGACCGAACGCAGCAGCTGTGCGCCGAGGTTTTCGAACTTGTCTTCAAGTTCGATTTCCTTAGCAACCGACACACCGTCCTTGGTGATGCGTGGAGCGCCGAAGGACTTTTCGATCACAACGTTACGGCCCTTTGGACCGAGAGTGACCTTAACAGCGTTGGCGAGAATGTTGACGCCACGGAGCATCTTTTCGCGAGCTTCGGCGGAGAACTTTACTTCTTTAGCGGCCATGGTGTGGCTCCTTAAGAATTCTAATTAATGGGAGAGACAGTTAAAAGCGGAGAGGCAATTAAGCCTCGATCACGCCCATGATGTCGCTTTCCTTCATGATGATCAGGTCTTCGCCGTCGACCTTAACTTCGGTGCCGCTCCACTTGCCGAAAAGCACGCGATCGCCTGCCTTTACGTCGAGGGCAACGGTCTTGCCAGCGTCGTCGCGAGCACCTGGGCCCACAGCAACGACGATACCTTCAGACGGCTTTTCCTTGGCGGTATCTGGAATGATGATCCCGCCCTTGGTCTTTTCTTCACTGTCAACGCGACGGACGACTACGCGGTCATGCAGGGGACGAAAGCCCATGGTAATATCCTCTTGGCATCATTTCTGAATGCAATTTTGTGCGCTGTTAGCACTCGATACATCTGAGTGCTAACAATGCTGCACTGGATATAGGAACGCCCTCCAAGTGGAGTCAAGGGACGTGAACCTAAGTTTTTTCTCGTGCGTTAGAGCGTCATGACAAACGTGGAAAATAAGGATAGCCCCATGTCCACACTCAACACACAGGGCCGGACCATAAGCCCCGTCTCAAGCCGCGTTCATATCTTTTTTGACGGCGACGAAATCGCGAGCACTTCCAAAGCGCTAAAGCTCGAACAGCCGGGGCGTGAGACGCGCTACTACTTCCCCATTGAGGATGTTCACCCCTCGATCTTGGAAGCGTCTGATACCAAGCGGCAGGAGGATGGGCTCGGCGAAGCGCATTACTACAATATAAAGACGCTCACCGCCGATGGCGAAGATTTGGCCTGGTACTACCCCTATGCCGAGGGTGATTACGCTGAGCTGCGCGATTTGATCACCTTTGGCGGCGATCGCATCTCTATTCAGGTGACAGGGGGCTAGGATACGGCTACTGGCACAGGCAAATCCGCATTTCGTGGCACCAGATCATGGAAATGCCCAACTCCCCCTCTTTCCCTTCCAATCATTCAAGGCCATAAGACGCATATGAGCGAACAATCGACACTTCAGATCAAACTGCGCCGCGTCGGCGGCGTTGGCGCAAACACCAACTGGCACTGGGAAGTCCAGGATGCGGAAGGCAAGGCCCTCAAGACTGGCTCTGCCGTCGGTCCTGAGCACAAGGCTTTCGCAACTGCCCGTATTGCTAAGGAAAAGCTGGAAGCGGCTGGCAAGTAAGCCCGCCGACAGGAGATAATGTGGATCTCTCGCCTCGAAATTCCAGCACCGCCGAACTAGGCGGCGTGGCCGGACCTCTCCGAGGCATTTTCCTTAAAATCCTGTCCGTATGCTGCTTCGTGGTCATGGCGACCATGTTAAAGGCTGCTGACACCATCCCCGCCGGGGAAATGGTGTTCTTCCGTAGCTTTTTCGCACTCGTGCCGGTCCTCGCGTTTCTTGCGCTGCGGGGCCGGCTCTCCACTGCTTTCAAAACATCGCGCCCCTTTGGGCATGTGTTGCGCGGGCTCATCGGCGTGTGTTCGATGGCGCTTGGCTTTTTCGCGCTGACCCGGCTGCCCTTGCCAGAGGCCACGGCCATTGGTTATGCCTCCCCGCTGGTCATTGTCATCCTCTCGGCCATTCTGCTGCACGAGCGCGTCTATATTTTCCGCTGGACGACGGTGATTATCGGTCTGGTGGGGGTCGTCATCATTCTGTGGCCACGCCTGACCATTTTTAGCGGCGAGGCTGGCGCTGATTCTGCCGAGACAATCGGCGCGTTAGCGGCCTTGGGAGCGGCAATTCTTTCCGCTTTCGCCATGTTGCAGGTGCGAAAACTCGTTCAAACCGAGCGCACTGAAACCATCGTCACCTATTTCTTTGTCAGCGCGAGCGTCCTGAGCCTCGTCACCTTGCCCTTTGGCTGGGTCATGCCAACGCCTGAGTTGGCGGCACTTCTGATTGGTGCAGGATTTTTTGGTGGGTTAGGGCAGCTCCTCCTGACATCCTGCTACCGTTACGCAGACATGTCGGTTATTGCACCGTTCGAATATGTCTCACTCCTCCTGACGATCATTATCGGTTATCTACTCTTTTCAGATGTACCGACGATCACCATGATCATCGGTGCGATCATCATCGTCGCCTCCGGCATTGCCGTAATCCTGCGCGAACGTTGGCTCGGCCTCGACCGGCGTCGCGCGAAAGAAGCTAGTACTCCTTAAGAAAATGCACAGCGCACCTTCAGCAGTTACCCTCACGGTCATCCTGGCCGTTTTCTCCCTCTTCCAGCTCGCACTCATCCTCGGCGCACCACTTGGCCAGTACGTATTCGGCGGCCAGAACAAGCGCCTCGAAGGTGGTCAGCGTATTCTCAGCCTCATCGCCATCGTTGTCTCGGCAGCTGTGAGCTACGCCGCACTCACCACCGTTGGTGTTTTCAGCGAAGAGATCCACAGCACCTATGTTCCTGACACAGGCCTGGTTGTGGCGATGTGGGGTTTTGCAGCAGTTGTTCTCTACTTCATGCTGACCAAGCTCAATTCCAAGAGCAAGGCAGAGCGCACCGTCATGGCTCCACTGTCTGCTGTTGTACTCGGCCTCGTATCGGTCGTCGCATTCGGCCTCTAAGCCAAACCAACATTCGAAATAACAAAGGCCCCCGATTTTGTCGGGGGCCTTTTGTTTTGTGGTGATCGCGAAAGGGCAGGGGCGTTAGCCCGCAGCTGCCATTTCCGCCCAGTTCTGACGCTTGCGGTAGATCGTTGACGGGCTGATCTCGAGTGCTGCTGCCGCTAGCGAGATATTGCCGCCAAATATGGCCACTGCGTCTTCGATAATGCGCTGCTCTTGCTGCCACATGGGCTGCACAGTGCGGCGACCATCGGCGCGCGGCGATTCCACTGCAGACGGTGATACAGCGCGCGCTTCAATATCGGCCGTCGCGAGCATTCGTCCGGTAATGTCGCCACCATCGAACATCACCACGATCCGGCGGATCATGTTTTGAAGCTGGCGCACATTGCCCGGCCAGTCTCCACCGGCCAGTTGCTGTGCGGCATCGAGGGTGAAACCACCAAAAACCTTGTTCTCTTCTCGCGCATAGCGCGCCAGGAAATGCCGCGCCAATACCATGATGTCACTCGGGCGCTGGCGCAGGGGCGGCAAATGGATAGGCAGAACGTGGAGGCGATAGAAGAGATCTTCGCGGAATTTGCGCTCGGCAATCATCTGCATCGGATTTCGATTTGTGGCGCAAACCACGCGCACATCGACCTTACGTGTGGCCGTTTCGCCAACACGCGAAATCACGCCGGTCTGCAGGAAGCGCAAAAGCTTGGCTTGGAGCGAAAGGTCCATTTCGCCGATTTCGTCGAGGAACAGCGTGCCGCCATCGGCGAGTTCTGCTGCCCCCTTGCGATCTTCATGCGCCCCCGTAAAGGCTCCCCGCACGACGCCGAAAAGCTCGCTTTCCATCAAATCGCGCGGAATAGCGGCGCAGTTGATTGCCACAATCGGCTTGCCGCTCCGCGGCCCTTTCTGGTGCAGCGCTTCGGCGCAGACGTCTTTGCCGGTGCCGCTTTCGCCCGTGATGAACACAGGTGCTGACGACGTCGCCACGCGCCCGATCTGCTCGTAAAGATACTGCATTGCGCTTGAGACGCCGACAAATCCACCGTAGTCGGCGACCCCGCTCTCGACGCTGGTTTCCATGCCAAGCGCCTTGGGGCGGCCATGACGCTGGGCCAATTCGCCAATGCGCGCCGCCAGTGTTTCCCCATTGGTCGGTTTGGAAACATAATCGTGAGCGCCGGCACGCATGGCGGCTAGTGCCCCGCTCACCGAACCGCTGTCGGCAAGCGCGACGATCAGGGCCCCTTCCGCCAAGCGGACAAGGCGCGCCATTGCGTCCTCGGCACTGGCTGAAAGGTCTGTAAGGCTCGCAAGATCGGCAAGGATAATGTCGAACGACATTTGGCGAAGCAGGTCGTTGGCTGCTTTTCCGCAATCGACCACGCTGACTTTGGGGCTCACCAAGAGGGCGGTTCTCAACGCGCTTCCTAAGCGACTTGCGCCTTCCGCGTCGCGGTCGATCAGCAAAAGCCGGCCGCACAGTGCGTGGTCGCAACCCGTGGTCATGCTTGTCATTACGCTCGAAACCCGTTTTCGTCCGCAGCCGGATCGTTTTTGTTGCCGCTGATTGTTCCTGATTAGGGTAAAGATTCCGTTGGTGTGGCATAGCGTCGTGCTTTTGCCGTCGCTGATGGGATGTTAAGACTCTGTTGTCGAATCCTAACAGCGGCGACCGAAGGTTAACGGGGCACTCGTGCAAGCACTGATTTATATTTTTATCGCACTCGCCTCGGCCTGCGTCGGCGGTCTGGCATATTTCGCTCTGACCTTCACTCCGGCCAATGCCATTATCGCTGCGATTGTATTCGCTTGCGTCTGCCTGCTTGCTGTTGAGCGCTCCCTGCGCGTCCGCACCGAACGCCGCCTTGAGCGCGCTATTCAAGAATTGTCGCGCCTGCTGTCGACCGACGCGCAAGCCGGTGCCGTACTGGGGCAGCGAATCAATACCTTGACCGATTTAAACCCCGGTCAGCGCCTCGATACCGTCGAGGCTGATATATCAGTTTTGGGGACTGTCATCCGTCAGGTCGCCGAGGCCGTTTCCGACATGGAAGAGCGTGTCACCAAGGCGCAGCCCATGCCCGCTTACGACACCATTGGCACCCCGCCGCCCGCTCCTGCGATCAAAGAATCTGAACCCATTATTCCGGCGGACCTCGTGCGCACGGCGCTCAAGGAGAACCGTTTGGTTCACCACATCCAGCCAGTGTTGCGCCTGCCGCAGCGTCGCGCTGCTCTGTTTGACCTCACCCCGCGCTTGGTGATGGAGAAAGATGCTATCGCCGTTCCCGCGGATTTCATGCCGCGTCGCAAGGGTGACGATGTCCTGCGTCAGATTGAGTATGCTGGCCTTGTTGAGGCCCTGACCATTGCACGTCGTTCGCGCAATGGCGGCCCCCTCGCCAAAATCAACGTCCCACTCTCCCGTGCTTCGCTCGATGACACATCGGCAGAGCAGCTGCTGGTCACGCTTGAAGGTCACCGCGAAGTGGCCGAAGCGATCACCTTCCTCTTTGCGGAGGCGGATTGGTTCGACCTCGATGCCCGCGAGCGCGGCTTTGTGGCAGCGTTTGCCCGCAAGGGCGTGACCTATAGCGTCGCCAACCTGCGCTCTCTGCGCGTTGATGTGGCGGCCATGGCCGACATGGGGGTGAGCTCGGTGCGTATCGACGCTTCCCAGTTCATTGAGAACCCACAGACCTACACCGATTTCCACCTCAACGACGTCGCGGCCTATCTGGCCCGTCACGAGATCATGTTGGTGGCAACAGGCGTGGTGAGCGAGCGTCAGATCGTCGAACTCTTGGACAATGACATTGTCCTGGTGCAGGGCGATCATCTGGCAAAGGCCGGGCCAATTCGCTCCGACCTGACCCTCTCGGCAGGGCGTGCCAGCCGAGCCGTGTGATCTTCTCCGAGTTTTTGCTTGATCCTGGCGGAGAAAGTGCCACATAGGGCTCAACACCCCCGCCACGATCAAGGCAAATTATGACCTCGTCCCTGCCCAATATTACCGGTCTTTCCGAGATTTCGAGTCGCTATGATGCGGTTCTGAGCGATGTTTGGGGCGTCATTCATAACGGCATTCATGCCTTCCCCGAGGCCGTTGAGGCCTTGGTCAATTTCCGCAAGGGTGGAGGCCGTGTCGTGCTCATCACCAATGCGCCGCGCCCTTCTGCGCCCATCATCGAAATGCTGGACGAGCTCGGCGTTCCGCGTGAAGCTTATGACGATATCGTCTCCTCAGGCGACGCAACCCGCTCGATGATTGCCAAGTACAAGGGCAAAAACATTCATCACGTTGGCCCCGAAGCCAAGGATGATGCGCTCTACGAAGGTTTTGACCTTACCCGCACCGACACCGCCGAGGCAGACGTCGTTATCGTCACCGATCTCGATGATGACGATGATACCCCGGAAATGTACCGCGAACGCGCACAGGGCTGGTTGGCACGTAAGCTACCAATGATCGTCGCCAACCCTGATCGTGTCGTCGAGCACGGCGAAAAGATCATCTATTGCGGCGGCGCTTTGGGCGATCTCTATTCGGCCATGGGCGGCATGGTCTACATGGCTGGCAAGCCCTACGCCCCGATCTATGACGAAGCTTTGCGCTTGGCCGAAAAGGCCAATGGCGCTGCGCTTGATAAGTCTCGTGTCATCGCTATTGGCGATAGCGTGCGTACCGACGCGACGGGTGCGGCCCAGTTCGGCATTGACCTGCTGTTCATCACCGGCTCTATCCACGCCGCTGAGCTCGACGCATTCGGCAATCCTGATCCACAGGCCATTGCCGATCTCCTGGAGCCAAGCCGTGCCCGCACTGCTGGTTATCTTCCTCGATTGACCTGGTGATCCGGTGAGCTTTACCCGTCTTTCCAGCTTAAGCGGTTTTCCCGAGGCGGCGCGCGGCGCTTACTTCGCCATTGGCAATTTTGATGGCCTGCATCGCGGCCATCAAACCATCATCGCCAAATTGCGCGAGCGGGCGGCAGAGGCTGGCGTTCCTGCCTTTTTGCTCACCTTCGAGCCGCATCCGCGCGACGTTTTTGCGCCCTTGCCCTATCTGTTCCGCCTCACCAATGGCGAGGCGAAAGCGCGCTTGGCGCAAGCCTTGGGCTTGGATGGCATTGTCATTCTGCCCTTCGATAAGCCGTTTTCCCAGATTGAGGCAGAAGACTTTGTCTCGACCATTCTGGTCGAACAGCTCGGTGTTAAAGGCGTTATCGTCGGCGCAGATTTCCACTTCGGTCGCCAGCGTCGGGGCACGCCAGCCTTCCTCGCTGCCGCCGGTGCGCGCCTTGGCTTTGCCGTCGAACAGCTTGATCTGATGGATGAGGGTGATGAGCCAATCTCATCCTCGCGTATTCGCGCAGCGCTATCAGAAGGTGCCGTCACCGCCGCCAACCGTCTTCTGGGCTATCATTGGTTCTTTGAAGGCTGTGTGGTGCAGGGCGATCAGCGTGGCCGCGAGCTCGGCTACCCAACTGCCAATACCATGACGCCGACAGGCTTCCAGTTGGCACAGGGCGTTTATGCCGTTCGCGCGCGCCTAGGCGATCGTCTGTTCGACGGCGTTGCGGCCTTTGGCAAGCCGATGTTCAACAATCAGCTCCCTCCGTTTGAAACCCATCTCTTCGATTTCAACGAAGATATTTATGGGCAGACCTTGGAGGTTGCGCTGGTGGGACACATTCGCGGCCAAGAAGTCTTTTCTGGCCTCGATGAGCTGATCACCGCGATGGATCGAGACTCCCGCAAGGCGCGACAGATTATCGCTGAGACCCAGCCCCTGTCCGAGGTTGATCGTCAGCTCGGCTTTTTCGGCTAAGCGCCCAATACAAGCGCTAAAGACAAGACGCGCATCGGCCACAGAAGTGCCCGGCCGGTGCGAACTCTGCCCTAGGGACGCAAATCAACCTTTGCCCCAGCGGCCTTGCCTTGCTACAACCCCCGCAATTCTTCCAAAAACCCCGATTGCCGATCCATGAACGATACCGCACAAGGCGCGACCGAAACCGATTATTCGGCCACGCTGTTCCTGCCGGAAACCAATTTCCCAATGCGCGCCGGGCTGCCCCAGCGTGAGCCAGACTGGCTCAAGCGCTGGGAAGACATGGACATTTACGCCAAGCAGCGCGAACAGGCGAAGGATCGCCCCTATTTCACGCTGCATGATGGCCCTCCATACGCCAACGGCAACATCCATATCGGTCACGCGCTCAACAAGACGCTGAAAGATATGGTCTCCCGTTCGATGCAGATGCTTGGCTTCAACGCGGCTTACGTGCCGGGTTGGGACTGTCACGGCCTGCCGATCGAATGGAAGATCGAAGAGCAGTACCGCGCCAAGGGCAAAGACAAAAACGAAGTTCCGGTTGTCGAATTCCGTCAGGAATGCCGCGCCTTTGCTGAAGGCTGGGTCGACATCCAGCGCGAAGAGTTCAAGCGCCTCGGCGTTTTGGGTGAATGGGACAACCCATACCTGACCATGAGCTTTGACGCAGAAGCCCAGATCGCGCGCGAGCTGATGAAGGTTTCCATGTCCGGCCAGCTCTATCGCGGCTCCAAGCCGGTGATGTGGTCGGTGGTTGAGCGCACCGCGCTCGCTGAAGCCGAAATCGAATATGCTGATTACGAGAGCGACACCATCTGGGTGAAGTTCCCTGTGATCGCCGGTGCGCATCAGGACGCCAAGGTTGTCATCTGGACCACGACCCCGTGGACCATCCCGGCCAACCGCGCGATCTCGTTCTCGAACCGTATCGCCTACGGTCTCTATGAGATCACCGACGCGCCGGAAGAAAACTGGGCCAAGGTCGGCGAAAAGCTGATCATCGCTGACAAGCTCGTTGGCGAAGTCATGGCCAAGGCCAAGGTTTCCGCTTTTGAAAAGCGCGCAACCGTCACCGCTGAAGAGCTGAGCGCCATCACCGTGGCGCACCCGCTGCGCGGCTATGCTGGCGGCTACACCTTCGACGTGGCTCTCCTTGATGGCGAACACGTCACCGACGACGCTGGTACCGGCTTCGTGCACACCGCTCCAGGCCATGGTCTTGATGACTTTGGCATCTGGATGGAATCGACCCGCCTTCTTCAGGATCGTGGCATCGACCCGGCAATTCCTTATGTTGTCGACGATGGTGGTTTCTACACCAAGGACGCACCGGGCTTTGATGGCGCGCGCGTCATCGACGACAACGGCAAGAAGGGCGACGCCAACAATCGCGTTATCACCGCTCTGGCTGAAGCTGGCGCGATGATGGCCCGTGGCCGCGTCAAGCACCAGTATCCGCACTCTTGGCGTTCCAAGAAGCCGGTGATCTACCGCAACACCCCGCAGTGGTTCGTCTATATGGACCGTGAGTTCGACGGCAAGGCAGGCGACACCCTACGGTCGCGTGCAATCAACGCCATCGATGCGACCAAGTTCTACCCTGCAACGGGCCAGAATCGTCTGCGCGCCATGATCGCCGATCGCCCTGATTGGGTTCTGTCGCGCCAGCGCGCTTGGGGCGTTCCGATTACCGTCTTCGTCAATAAGGCCACTGGTGAAATCCTTCGTGACGAACTCGTCAACGAACGCATCGCGCAGTCCTTTGAAGAAAAGGGCGCTGACGCTTGGTACTTTGATGGCGCTGCCCAGCAGTACCTCGGCGACGCGTATAACGCTGACGACTACGAGATGATCAAGGACGTCCTTGACGTTTGGTTCGATAGCGGCACGACCCATGCCTTCGTTCTGCGCAACAAGCAGAAGTGGCCGCATCTGAAGTTCCCGGCCTCGATGTATCTCGAAGGCTCGGATCAGCACCGCGGTTGGTTCCACTCGTCCCTGCTCGAAAGCTGCGCCACCAATGGCCACGCGCCATATGATAGCGTGCTGACCCATGGTTTCACCATGGACGGCGAAGGCAAGAAAATGTCGAAGTCCCTGGGCAACACCGTTGCGCCACAGGACATCATCAAGCAGTTCGGCGCTGATATCCTGCGCCTGTGGGTAGCATCCTCCGATTACACGGAAGACCTGCGCCTCGGTAAGGAAATCATCCAGACCTCGGTCGACAGCTACCGCAAGCTGCGCAACACCCTGCGTTGGCTCTTGGGCAATCTGGCGCACTTCAAGGCGGACGACGTTGTCGACGCCAAGGATATGCCAGAGCTCGAACGCCTCATGCTGCACCGTCTCGCCCAGCTCGATGCTGGCGTGCGCGCAGCCTACAAGGAATACGACTACCGCAAGGTCGTGACGCTTCTGTCGAACTTCATGAACATCGAGCTTTCGGCGTTCTACTTCGACATCCGCAAGGACACGCTCTACTGCGATCCGATCTCGTCCATTAAGCGTCGTTCGGCGCTGACCGTTCTTGATCACCTGTTCAATGCGCTGACGGCTTGGCTCGCTCCGATCCTTGTCTTCACCATGGAAGAGTGCTGGCTCGAGCGTCACCCAGGCGCCGCGAGTTCGGTTCACCTGCGTCTCTTCCCGGAAATCCCGGCAGAGTGGCAGGACGACACGCTGGCCGAAAAGTGGAACCTCATCCGCTCGGTTCGCCGCGTCGTGACCGGTGCGCTCGAAATCGAACGCCGCGAAAAGCGGATCGGTTCGTCGCTTGAAGCGGCTCCGGTGGTTTATGTTTCGGACGCTCGCTACACCGTTGCGCTCGAAGGTCAGGACCTTGCTGAAATCGCCATCACCTCGGCGATTAAGGTTCTGCAAAACGAAGGCCCTGTTGAAGCCTTCCGTCTGGACGATGTGGCCGGTATCTCTGTTGTGCCGGGCCTTGCTGAAGGCACGCGTTGCGCGCGCTCGTGGAAGGTTCTGCCCGACGTTGGTTCGGATGCAGACTATCCAGACGTCAGTGCCCGCGATGCGCAGGCTCTGCGTGAACGCGCAGCAGCAGGTCTATAAGTCTTTCTCCCGCTTCAATCCCTCCCTCACTTGAGGGGAGGATTTTTGCCTTTCTGAGCAAAATGCCTATCATCCCTGCGCAAGCGGAGCTTTGATGGGCGCAGCGCAGTCTTTGCTCACATTGGGGTGATCCCCTTGGGGCGTTAAACGGAGTTTTGGATGCATAGCTCGTTTCGCAACCCCTCGGTTCTCGCCTCCCTGATGGCTGCCGTTATTGTGTTCGGGATTGATCGTGCACAAAAGGGCTATCACATCGCCCATGAGTGCTATGCCTTCGGTCAGGCGCTGTGCACGCAAATCCCGTTCGGCTATCGCCCCATTGAAATGACCGGCTGGCGCGGCGGCGAGATTGTCCCAGTCACCAATTTCTTCGACTACGTTTTGGTCTGGAACACCGGCATCTCCTATGGCCTTCTCGATGGCCTGCCGGTCTGGGCTTTGGGCGCCATTATGCTTGTGGCGGTGGCGGCTCTGTCTGTCTGGTGGCTGCGCACGAGCGATTTTCTCGTTCGCGTGGGCTTGGCCTTCTGCATCGGCGGGGCGCTGTCCAATGCGCTTGATCGCCTGATTTATGGTGCGGTGGCAGATTTCTTCCACTTCTATTGGGGCAATTGGTCCTTCTATATTTTCAACATCGCTGATGTCGCGATTACGTTCGGCGTGATCTTGCTGTTTTTGGATATGTTCGGCTTTGGCCGAAATTCTGCCAAAACAACATGATCACGCTCGTGCCAAAATCTGGCTTTAGCCAATATTATGCGTTATAAGCACGCCAAGATCGTAAGGGACGTTGCATGCGTACTGGTTTGACAGGGCAGGTTTCTGCTGTTTCCGCTGCTGCACGAGTTCGACTCGTTGCATTTGGGCTTGTCGCGGCGCTGGCGCTGAGCGCATGCACGACCATGGAAGGCACCAACGCCCTCTCTGATTTCGGCACGTTTGAACGCGACGTTCTCAATCAGACCGCACGAGGCGTCGGCCTCATTCCGGGCGATGCGCCCAAGGAAGATCTGACGAATGCGCGTGCGCCTCTGGCCCTGCCGCGTTCCGGCGGTGCTCTGCCTGCGCCGCAGCAGGCGACTGCTGTTGCTCAGCTTCCCAAGGACAGCAACACTGTTCGTATCGACACCAGCAACATGACGCAGGACGACATTACTCGTCTTCGCAATGCGCGTGTTGTCGACATGCGTACGCTCAGCGGTCGTGCTCTGACCGAGGACGAGGCACGCCAGCTCACTGCTCGTATGAAGCAGAACAATATGGCTGTTACCGCGTCGAACAACCGTCCGCTTTACCTGCCACCTGCCGAGTATTTTACGCGTGTGGGTGATGCTCAACTTGTGTGCCGCACGCCAGCTGGCGAGATCGTCTCCTTGCGCGACTCGCGCTGCCCGGCCGACGTTCGCCGCGCTATCGAGCGCAGCGGCGCTGTGGCACTACCGCCATCCTCGAGTTCGTCGAACTCTGGCCCAAGCCTTGGACTGACCTCTAACGAGACAAAGCTCTAAGCGTAGCGGGCATCACGCCAAACCGAATTTAGCGGTCGGATTTATCCGGCCGCTTTCCCTTTTTTCCGCGCCGCCCGCCTAAGCCCCTGCATAGGCATTATGGGTCCCGCATGTTTTGAAAGTCCGCTATGAGCGACACTCCTAAACAACCCGAAGCCGCTGACCGTCTAGCCAAGGTCATCGCCCGCGCCGGCCTCTGCTCCCGCCGTGACGCTGAAGGCTGGATTGCCGATGGCCGTATTTCGGTGAACGGTAAGAAGGTCATTACCCCGGCCTTTAACGTCACCAGCCGCGACAAGATCGAAGTCGATGGCCTGCCACTCGCTGCCCGCCAGGGCACACGCGTTTGGCTCTACAACAAGCCTGCCGGCCTCGTTGTCACCGAAAAGGACCCCGAAGGTCGCCCAACGATCTTTGAAGCGCTTGACCGCATGGGTCTGCCGCGCGTCCTCACTGTTGGCCGTCTCGACATCAACACCGAAGGTCTGCTGCTGCTGACCAACGACGGTGGCCTCAAGCGCGTCCTCGAGCTGCCAGCTACCGGTTGGCTGCGTCGCTACCGCGTGCGGGCTTATGGCCACGTCACTCAGGCGCAGCTTGATGCCCTCAAGCACGGTATCACTGTCGACGGCATCCAATACGGTCCGATCACAGCAACGCTCGAACGCGAACAGGGCCACAACGTCTGGATGGTTCTTGGTCTGCGTGAAGGCAAGAACCGCGAAGTTAAGAACGTTCTTGGCTCGCTCGGTCTCGAAGTGAACCGTCTGATCCGCGTCTCCTATGGCCCGTTCCAGCTCGGCGATCTGGCCGAAGGCGGCGTCGAAATGGTCAAGTCCCGCATGCTGCGCGATCAGCTCGGCAAGAAGCTTGCTGAATCGGCTGGTGTCGATTTCGAAAGCGAAATGCCAGAGTACGTGCCGCCAGTTCGCGACGAGACCTATCGCGTCCGCTCCCCGCGTGACCGTGACCATGCCCGTCCAAATCCTGCCCGTGGCGCCCCGCCGCGTTTTGGCAGCCGCGATGAAGATCGTCCGACAGGCCGTACCCGCAAGGTACACTTTGACGACGACGGTCGCGCACCAGAAGCCTACGAACCACGCGCTCAGGAACGCGCGCGCTTTGATCGTGATGATCAGCCAGCGCGCAGCTTCGGCAGCGGCGCACCACGCGAAGACCGTGGTGATCGCGCTCCACGCGGTGACAAGCCATTTGGTGATCGTGCTCCACGTGGCGACAAGCCATATGGTGATCGTGCTCCACGCGGCGACAAGCCATTTGGTGATCGCGCTCCACGCGGCGACAAGCCATATGGTGATCGCGCTCCACGCGGTGACAAGCCGTATGGTGATCGCGCTCCACGCGGTGACAAGCCGTTTGGTGATCGTGCGCCACGTGGCGACAAGCCGTTTGGTGATCGTGCGCCACGTGGCGACAAGCCATTCGGCGACCGTCCAAAGCGTGATTTCGGTGATCGCCCACAGCGTTCGGATCGTCCATTTGGCGACCGTCCAAAGCGCGATTTTGGTGATCGTCCACAGCGCTCTGAGCGTCCATCGGGTGAGCGTCCAGCACGCAGCTTCGGTGATCGTCCGCAGCGTTCGGATCGTCCGTTCGGCGACCGCCCACAGCGTTCAGAGCGTCCATCGGGCGAGCGTCCAGCACGCGGCTTCGGTGATCGTCCACAGCGCTCGGATCGTCCATTTGGTGATCGCCCACAGCGTTCAGAACGCCCATCGGGTGACCGTCCAGCGCGTAGCTTCGGTGATCGTCCACAACGCTCAGAGCGTCCATCTGGCGAGCGTCCAGCACGCGGTTTTGCTGATCGCCCACAGCGTTCGGACCGTCCATCGAATGATCGCCCACAGCGCGATTACGGTGATCGTCCGCAGCGTTCGGATCGTCCAGCGCGTGGCGACAAGCCATTTGGTGACCGTAAGCCCTTCGGTGCAAAGCCGTTTGGCGCGAAGCCATTCGGCGGCAAGCCAGGTGGTGCACGTCCCGCCGGCGGTCGTCCGTCGAACTCGCGTCCATCTTCGGGCGGTCCTCGTCCGACCGGTCCGCGTAAGCCACGCGGCTAATCAGCAAACCTTTAGCCCCCGCGAAAGCGGGGGCTTGTCTATCTGTATTGCAAACCGAATGGCCGCTTAAGCGCCTAGATCGGTGGAGATAAAAACCATGCGCATCGTTGCCGGCAAATTCCGGGGCAAGCAGCTCAATTCCCCATCCGACGACAGCATCCGCCCCACCTCGGATCGCGCTCGCGAGTCGATCTTCAACATTCTAGGTTCGCGTCTGGGACCAGTGCTCGTTGAAAAGCGCGTGCTCGACCTGTTCGCAGGCACGGGCGCTCTCGGCCTTGAAGCCCTCTCGCGTGGCGCCGCCCACTGCACTTTCGTTGAAACCGGTGCTGAAGGGCGCGGCTTGATCCGCGATCACATTCAGGATTTTGGCGTGGCGGGCATCACCAAGCTCCTGCGCCGCGACGCCACGGCTCTGGGCACACCCGGCACCTTTGGCCAGTTCGACCTCGTCTTCCTTGATCCGCCCTACAGCCAGTCTCTGGGTGAAAAGGCGCTCATTGAGATTGCCGCTAACGGCTGGCTCGCCCCTGGCGCGCTGATCGTTTGGGAAGAATCTGCTGATGCCGAAGTCACCATTCCGGCAGGCTTTGAGCTGGAAGACACCCGCGAATACGGCGCTGCCGCTGTCCGCTTCCTGAGTTTTGGAGTTCGGACATAAAACTGAAAAAGCCGCCCGTGGGCGGCTTTTTTTAGAACTTGTAATTGATCCCGATGCGGACATCTTGGGTCTTGTCGATCTTGTAAATCGCATCTGACCAGTACGCCCAAGGGTGCTCTTTGCGGCCAAGGAAGTGCAGATTATACTCGGCTCTCACGGAAATATTGTCATTCAGCGCCACGTCGACGCCAGCGCCAATTGTTGGACCGACATATTGGGAGGTCATCGATTCGCGATCAGTGTCCGGTAGATGGCTTTCATATGTCAGCATGTTTACTGAACCGGTGCTGACACCCACTTTGCCATAGAGCAAGACGCTATCGAAAGCGTAGCCGAAGCGGGCCGTCAAGGACGCCAAGTTATTGACGGTCATCTCTTCGTAAGAGCTACCGTTATGGTTGTCATTGCCGTTGAGCTTGCCGAAGAGAACGCTGCCTTCAACCCCGAGTACAAAATTTTCGAAGTTAGTGAGGTAGCCGGCCTGTACACCGAGCATAGCCCCTTCCATGCCAAAGCTATTGCGGACTCTGTCTGGGCTGGTCACGAAAGATTTGTCGTTTTGGCTTGTTGTGTAAACGCCACTCACACCAGCATAGAAGCCAGACCAATCATGATTATCTTGCGCCCAAGTGGGCCCTGCAGTTCCCGCAGCCAATACGACGAATAGAATCAGTTTGTTCATAATTTAACCACTAAAATCTGTGGTTTTTTTGGGGGGGAAGTCCGACGATGTCAAACGCAGAAGTGTTGCATAATGTTGAAGTTCATCTTCAGCATCAATTTTCTAAACAACTTTGGCACTTGCCGCGAATTTCCATGGTCGTGCGCTCCACCTTAAACCCGGTAGACTGCGCCCAGCCGCCCAAACGCTCTTCGATTACTGCATCCGCAAATTCATCAACCTTTCCGCAGTCCTCGCAAATCGCAAAAGCAATCAGCCCCTTGCGGTGACAATGCGCGTCAGCGCAGGCGACGAATGCGTTGAGCGACTCCAGCCGATGCGCCAGTCCGCGCTCCACCAGCTTGTCGAGAGCGCGATAAATTTGCAGGGGCGCCTTAATACCCTCGATGCGCAAGCGATCGAGAATGTCATAGGCTGAAAGTGGGGCAGGGGAGGTGTTGAGCGCGCCCAGCACCAGTTCCTGATTTCGGGTCAGGTCCGTGGGAATCTCGTGACTATGCGCCATTGTGTTCTTTCCTCCCGAAAAGCCGTCCAGCCGGGACCAATAGTGACAGCAAAAACAGCACCAGCGCCATCACTACAATCGATGGACCTGAGGCCGTGTCCCAAGTGCGCGAGCCGAAGAGCCCGCCAACCACGGCAATCATGCCCAAGCCTGAAGCGACGAGCGCCATCATTTCCGGCGTCGCACTCAACCGTCGCGCCGTTGCCGCTGGAATAATGAGCAGCGAGGTGATCAGCAAAACGCCGACCAGCTTCATGGAAATGGCGATCACGCAGGCCATCAACAACATCAGAATGACCCGGCTCACTTCCGGGCGCAGACCTTCAGCCTCGGCCAGCTCTGGGCTGACCGTGGAGGCGAGCAGGGGCCGCCAATTGAGGATCAGCATAAGTAGGATCGCTACGCCACCGGCATAGATGATGATGATGTCATCCACCGAGACAGCCAAAATATCCCCGAACAGGAAGCCCATCAGATCGATGCGCACCGTGGTCAAAAAACCCACGAGCACAAGGCCAACCGCCAGCGTTGCGTGGCTCAAAATCCCGAGCAGCGCATCCACGGAAAGCGTGTTTTGACGCTGCAAGACCAAGAGGGCCCCCGCCACCATTGCCGCCACCACAAAGACACCGAGCGTCACATTCACCGAGAGCAGCATGGCCAGGGCGACGCCGAGCAGCGCCGAATGCGCCATGGTGTCGCCAAAGTAGCTCATGCGCCGCCAAATGACGAAGCACCCCAGAGGCCCTGTCACCGCGGCAAGCCCAATCCCTGCGATTAGTGCTCGAGAAAAGAAATCACCAAACATTTTTAGTCTTCGATCCTAGCAACATACGCAACTCTGCCTCCCTCCCCCTTGCGGGGAGGGACTGAGGGTGGGGGAACCTCATCACGATGTCACTCATGGCTATGCCCATGCTCGTGGTCATGCTTTGCTCCAACCACGCAGCCGTCATCGTGATGCTCATGATCGTGGTGATGCTCATAAATCGCCAGTGCCGAAGCGGCGCGCTCACCAAAGAGCTTGAGATAATTGGGGTCGCGCTTCACCGCATTGGGCGTGCCGCGACAGCACACATGGCCATTGAGGCATATGACCGTATCGGTCTCCGCCATTACCACGTGCAGATCGTGGCTGATCATCAAAATGCCTGCGCCAGTCGTATCCCGTATTTCACGGATCAACTGATAGAGCGCCACTTCGCCCGAAAAATCGACGCCCTGCACAGGCTCGTCGAGCACCAGTAGATCAGGCTTGCGGATCATAGCGCGAGCGAACAGCACGCGTTGAAACTCCCCACCCGACAGCTCCTGCACGGCCGCGCCCAGCAAGCGCTTGGCCCCAACGGCGTCGAGCGCACGGATGATGTCATCCTTGGCGAATGTTCCGGTCAGCGTCATCAAACGCTCGACGGTCAGTGGTAAGGTCCAGTCGATTGCCAGCTTTTGTGGCACATAGCCAATGGTCAGCCCCGGTTTTCGCGAAACCTCGCCCATGCTTGGCTTCAGAACACCCGTCACCATTTTGGCCGTGGTGCTCTTGCCTGAGCCATTGGGGCCAATCAGGGTCAAAATCTCGCCCCGCGCAATCGACAGATCAACGCCTTCCACCAGCACCCGCGCGCCTTTGCGCACGCCGGCATTGGTGAGCGTGATGAGCTTTTCGCGTGTGCTGGCGCTGTCCATAATCTTGTTCAACTTAAACTCACTTGGCCCGGGGGCTGCAGGGCAGGCTGCGAACGTGATCGGTGGGAAGCAAGTTTCTCTAACCCACGCTCTTGACGCTTAGCTTTACGTTATAGCATAACATCGCCGCAAGCGTAATAACATAACATTACCCTGAAGGCATACAGATGACCAAGCTGCTCTCCCTCGCCGCGTTCGCGACCATGCTGCTCACCGGCACAGTTTTGGCTGCGCCCAATGTCGTTGCCTCCACCAAGCCCATCCATTCGCTGGTCACTGCAGTTATGGGCGATGTCGCCGCACCAATCTTGATCGTCAAAGGCGCAGCTTCCCCGCACACCTATTCGCTCCGCCCATCCGACGCGGCAGCGCTTGAGAGCGCTGATATCGTCTTCTGGACTGGCAATGGCTTTGAGCTGTTCTTGGCTGATGCCCTCAAAACGCTGTCCACCAAGGCCCAAATTGTCGCCTTCGCCGATACACCCGGCCTGCAGCTTCTGCCCATGCGCGAAGGCGGAGCCTTTGAGGCGCATGACCACGATCATGCGAGCGAAACTGCTGAAGAGCACGCGGCTCATGCCCATGAGGATGCGCATGCGCATGATCACGCGCACGATCATGGCACGCATGGCGGAGAGGATCTGCATTTCTGGCTAGACCCCCAAAATGCAATCCTCATGGTCGACTACATCGAAACAACATTGGTCGCGGCCGATCCGGACAATGCGGCAACCTATGTGGCCAATGCGCAAACCACCCGTGCCGCGCTGGAGGCGCTAACGGTCGAACTCGCGACGCAGCTGGCCCCAATTTCCGGAAAACCTTTCGTCGTCTTCCATGACGCCTATCAGTATTTCGAACAGCGTTTTGATCTCACCCTCGCGGGCACGGTCACCGTCTCGCCAGACGTTGCCCCCGGCGCGGCCCGCATCGATGAGCTTCGCCAAAAGGTCGCCCAGCTTGGCGCAACCTGCGTCTTTGCCGAACCCAATTTCGAGCCCGCAGTGGTGCGCGTCATTGTTGAGGGCTCTGCCGCCAAGTCTGGTGTGCTGGATCCTGAAGGCTCCGCACTGTCCGAAGGGCCAGACCTCTATCCTGCAATGCTCCGCTCCATTGCCACCGGCCTTGTGGACTGCCTGACCTAACAACTCTCCCCCTTCACCCAATTCCGCCTGCACCCGCAGGCGGTCTCGGCGTCGTCCAGACGCCCGTCTTCGCACGCCTCTCATCTCTCGAAATGTAACGTTCTAACATATCAAGGATATTCCCATGCGCGTCGCCTTGCTTGCTGCTCTCCTCTTATCCTCGGCCAATGTTCCTCTCGCCTACGCCGAGGACACCCATTCAGTTTGGCGGGCCTTTGTTGCCGACAGTGCTAGCGCCGATGTCTCTGTCATTGATCTGGAAAGTGACAAAACCATCGCGACCTATAAGCTTGCTGCTCCGGCAACGCTCTATGCTGCTAAGGGAAGGCACGCCGTTTTCGCTGTCCAGGGCAAAGCCAATCAGGTCCAAGCCATTTCGACCGGCCTGACCGTTGAAGACCACGGCGATCATGCCGACCTCAAACTAGGTGATCCCGCTCTCTTGGCCCCGCAAGCGGAAGGCCAAAAGCCCGCCCATTTCGTCGAACATGATGGCAAGCTTGCCATCTTTTTTGACGAAAGCGGCAAGGTGCAGCTCTCCGATGCAACGCTCTGGCAAAAGGGAACATACGAGTCAGTGGAGCTCGACAGTGGCAAGCCCCACCACGGCGTTGCCGTTCCCTTTAACGGTGGCGCCATTGTCACGAAGCCGGTCTCCGAAGATGGCAAATTGCCGAGCGGCTTTAATGTCTTTGACGCCCGTGGCGAGATTGTCGGTGCGACGGAGCTGTGCGCCGATGTTCACGGGGAAGTCTCGTCAGGAGACGTCATCGCCTTTGGGTGTTCAGATGGGGTGCTGATTGCCAATGGGGATAAGCCGGACTTTACGCTTCTTCCCTTCACCGACCTGCCCGAAGGGCGGGTAGGGACCCTTTTGGCCGGCAAGAACCTCGACTATTTCCTCGGCAATTACGGTCCCAAGCATGTGGCCATTATTGAGCCCGAGGCCGAAACGCCAATTCGCCTCGTCAGCCTCCCAGACACCCGGGTTCATTTTGTTCTGAACGGCGAAAACTCGCGCTTCGCCTATCTATTGCTCGCCGATGGTTCGGTGCTGGAGCTTGATAGTGTGCGTGGCGCGTTGTTGCGCACAGCCAAGGTGACCGAGCCTTACGCCACCGATGGCGGCCACGGCACGCCGATGCCGCGGCTTGCCTATGCGGGCGATGACTTGCTGGTCACCGATCCTGCCAAAGGGAAAATCCACAAGCTCGATCTCAAAAGCTTTGCCGTGACCGGGTCGATTGAGCTTGGTGGTGCGCCCAGTTCCATTGCTGTTGTCGGCGGCGTCACCGCCGACCACTAGGCACAGAAAGGGGTCGCTATTTCAGCGGCCCCTTGAAAATGAAGAAGGCCCCGAGCGCGATCAGCGCAAAGCCAATGCCGTGGTTCCAGGTCAATTTCTCACCGAGATAGAACACGGCGAACAGCACGAATACCGAGAGTGAAATGACCTCTTGAATGGTCTTCAACTCGGCGGCGGAGAACGTGCCATAGCCCATGCGATTGGCCGGAACCGCAAGCCAATATTCGAAGAAGGCAATCGCCCAGCTCGCCAACACCACCACCCACATCGCTGCGTGGGGGAATTTGAGGTGTCCATACCAAGCGAAGGTCATAAAGACATTGGACGCAAGCAAGAGGCCAATCGGCGCAAGCGTGGCAAAGTTGAAGCCCAAGGCTTCCTCCAAAATCAGCTGAAGTGGTGCACTCTCATATCAGTATCTGGCCAACTGCACAGGGGTTCTGTTGCGTCCCGCTAAGGGTGTCGCAACAGACATGCCGGTCACCTAGCGGCGCGTGCGGGTTGTCTTTTCCAGCGAGAAAATCTCGTCGCTCACGTCGTCGATCTTCTTGCGCACCAGCGCCTGAGCGTCATGCAGACCGCGATTATAATAATGCGCCCCAATCTTTTCGGCGAAGAATTGAACCAGCAATTCGGCAGGAATGGAGCCGATATTGCTATCGAGTTCGTTCTGGAAATAATCTTGAACTTCCGCAACGATAATTTTCATTTCGTCGCGTTCGAATTTGATGGGTTTCATTGTCGGAGCCTTCAGCTTGCGTTCATCTGGCAAGGTGTTGTCTGCGATGCGTTTTGATGCATGCGCATATTCAAGTTCTGGGAGGAGGATAAACACTCATGCTGACCCGCCTGGCTATCTCTACCCTAATCATATCGTCCTTGGCTTTGTCGCCCGTTGCCTTTGCAAAAACCAAGGATAAATCCTCCCCAGCGCCACACACCGCGCCAGAACGCGTGCAATGCGAAGGCGTATTTGGCCCTGACGTGACCGTCGACATGATCATCTCGCACTTCGGCGCTGAAAACGTCGAGGCGCGTGTAGAGGTCGATAGTGTCGAAGGCGTGCCTGTTTTCGGCACTTTGGTTTATGGCGACGATCCCGATCGCAAAATTGCCTTCCAATGGTTCGACGAGGCCAACACGCGTTTCGTCAGCTATGTCGACCTGCCGCCGACGCTGGCTACCCCCGAAGGTCTCTACGTTGGGCAAACGGCCGCTGAAGTGGCAGCACTCAATGGCGAGCCTGTTAGCTTTGCGGGCTTTTGGTGGGACTATGGCGGCTATGTCTTCCTGCACGATGGCGGAAAGCTTTGGAACACCGAAGCGCCCTGTGTGCCGATGATCCGCTTTGCGCCAACGGTGGAAGAACCGGACGTCGATGTCACGACGATTTCGGGCGACGTCACCGTAACCTCCGATGATCCCCTCGTCGCCAAAGTCGGCGTTAAAGTGCAGACCGCCGGCATGGGTTACCAATATCCAGAAGGCTATGATGGTTTTGACGAAGGCGAGCCAGTTGAGGAATAGCACCGCGACTGATCTGCGGCCCTTGGCCCCGTAGCCGATCTGTGCAAGGTGGTGAGACTGTCTGCTGGGCTCTCTTTTAAGAAAGGGAGCTCCTTATTGAATTTAGGACGACACCGTGACTGAAATTACCCGCGACTCCAATGGCACCCAGCTCAATGACGGCGATAGCGTCACGCTGATCAAAGATCTCAAGGTCAAGGGGACTTCGGTAACGCTCAAGCGTGGCACCATGTGCAAGAATATCCGTCTCACCGAAGACACCGATCTGATCGAATGCAATGTCGAAAAGGTCAAAGGCTTGGTCCTGCGTACTGAGTTCCTCAAGAAGGCCTAGAGCTTATGTCGAAGTGGTCGGTCGATGGGCAAAGTCGGCGTTTGCTCTCTATCATCCTGCTCGGCCCGATCATCGGTGGGCTCTCGATGCTGGCGCTGAACGTCGTCGTCGAGGGCTTGCCTGAGCTCGAATATCTCGGGCCGGTCATCTTCATGTTTATGGTCTTCGGTTTCCTCTTTGGGGTGCTTCCGGCCATCCTTGCGGCTTTGGTCTATTTGCGCCTTGAACCGCGCCTCAAATTCGCGGCGACCCGCTGCGGTGCGGCCATAGGCATTGGCTTTGTGACCAGCATGCTTGGCGTCTACCTGATCCTATTATCGGTCGGCGGGGAAACCCTCTTTAGCGCTCCCGAGATTTTGCGGGTTGGCTTGTCGGGTGCCTTGGCCCTGCTGTTCACCACCTCACCGTGGCGCGCTAACAGCCCTCAGGCCTAAACGAGCGCGTCAGGCCTTCAATCACTGGCTCGATCGACGCTAAGTCCCGAATGTGGAATTCCATGCGGAAACCCGCATACTGCCCCGGCTCGCACAGCTCAATGATCCGCTCGATGCTGATGCGGTGGTCGCGTTGCGCGGTGAGGGCGGACCAGTCTGGGGTGCTGGTGTTCATCCCCAGAACCCACCCCTGTGCTTCCAACTCCTGCGCTTGAGCCTCGGCCACTGCCTCAATGCCTAACGCGTTTTCCCCGGCCCAGAGCGAGAGCACCTGTTCGGCATCCAGCCGATAGTAAATCGCCCCCGTACCGTCTTCATTCGCACGACTGCTCTCAAAGCCCGGTGGTATGTCGATGGCATAGTGAAAGCTGGGGTTTTGATACTGCCCCCAAAATTGGCCGAGGGCAGGGGTGGCCCCAAAACTAGCGAGGATCAGTGCTCCGCCGATTGTAGACAGGCTGAGGGTTGGGCGCGACTTGGTTGCGAATGTCTCGAAGCAGGTCATGAATTGAGAAGACCACTAAGATGAGCTCGACCGCAAGCCGCCAAATGATGGTTGCCGCTATGGTCAGAAAGATCACAATGACCAAAGACACAAAACCAGTCTGCGGTGTGCTGAGGCGCAAGTCACCCGTGTAGGTCAGCGCGTTATAAATCCCGGCCAGCGCAAACACACCAATGCAGATAAGTCCGATCCAATAGACGATACGCAGAAGCTTGGGGGCGATGTAGCTGTTCAGCGAAAGGATTGATCGCAATACCCCGTCCTCCTGAGAGCAGATCCTCAGGAAGACTAGTTTGGAAACAATAAGCCTCAGTAAATTGCCGTAGGTCTTATTTACAGGACCACGATGCCAGCGTGCTTGGCCTTGTCTTCTGGCTCAACGTGAATGGTGATCTGGCAGTCTTTGACCAGCTCTTTAAGCCTGGCTTCAATCCGGTCGCAAATCTCATGCGCCGCATCCACCGTCATCGCGCCCGGCACCACAAGGTGGAAGTCGATAAAGGTAATCTTTCCCGCCTGTCGCGTGCGGACATCATGGGCTTCTAGCGCGCCGTTTGCCGTGCACGCGATGGCCTCGCGAATAATCTTCTGCGTTTCTGCAGGCACGGCAACGTCCATCAGCCCGCCAACGCTATCTTTGATCACACCCCACCCGGACCAGATGATGTTGAGCGCCACAAGGGCTGCAAGAATGGAGTCGAGCTGCGCAACGCCGGTCGCATAAACCAGCGCCAGGCCAATCAGCACGCCGATGGTCGACACCACGTCCGTCATCAAATGCTTGCCATCGGCTTCAATGGCAGGCGAGCGCGCCTGACGACCATGGCGGAGCAATACCATTGCCCACACGACATTGATCACCGTCGCACCCGCACTGATCGCCAAACCGAGCGTTGGTGCTTCGGGCATTTCCGGGTTGAGGAAACCCAGCACAGCTTCGCGCAGAATCAATATGGCCGCGACAATGATCATCACGCCCACGATCACCGCTGAGAAGTACTCGGCCTTGTGGTAGCCATAGGGCATGTTGGCATTGGCCGGACGCTGCGCCAGACGCACCGCGATCAGCGCCACAATGGCCGTCACTACATTGACCGTCGATTCAAGCGCGTCCGAATACAGCGCCACCGAGCCAGTCACCCACCAAGCCCAGACTTTCAGGCCCAGAACGAGAACCCCAACAACCAGGCTGGTCGACGCTATAGCCAGTGTCGTGTTGGTGATCGCCATGGGCAAAGCTTCCTTGCGGCTGGTAAAAACCTGCCTTACGCCGCCCATGCCTGATCAGCAAGTGCTTGAATTTGCAAACGATTTTCAGAAGCATTCTGAGCAAAGTGCCACAGGCGGCAAGCCATTGATCGACAAGGGTGTTTCCCAAGCTTGCACCCAATCCACAGCTCTTGCGTCCACAAAAAATCCTGGCGCTGGACGCTTCAGCTTAATCCGGCAGGCTTGCCTTTGATTGTCATAGGCATGCCGGCGACGACGAAATAGACGTCCTCGCACACTTCGGCGAGCCTTTGGTGGGCCGAGCCTGCCAAGTCGCGGAACGTGCGCGCCATGGCAGTGTCGGGCTCAACACCTTGCCCCACTTCATCGGAAACCAGGATCACCTTCGTGCCCTTGAGTTCGACCAGCGTGGCACACAGCTCGCTCACCGCATTGGCAACGTCATTATTCAGTTTCAGCATATTGCTGATCCACAGCGTCACGCAGTCCACAAAAATTACATCATGGTTTTTCGACGCTTTAATCAGCGCATGGCACAGCTCAATCGGCTCCTCAATCACCGTGTACCGCATGCCGCCCAACTGATGCGCGGCGATCCGCTCACGCATGTCGCTGTCGCGCTGCGCGGTAGTGACCAGATAGGCCGGTGTTGTGCCGTTTCTCAGGGTTAGCCGCTCTGCAAAACCGGTCTTGCCGGATCGCGCGCCGCCCAGTACCAAGCAGTGTCTTTCCATCGGATTTTCCTTGCGGGCGGTCGTTGCGCCGAAGCGTCGATGTCCCCTTCTCCAACTCACGCTCCGCACCATCTGTTCCCTCAGGAGCATAATGGTTTGAAAACACCCTGCGGAAGAGACGCATTTTATCCTGAATGCTACTTTCGTCTTAGCGGCTTTCGCATTATGGTCCGCCCCGAAAACAGGCCCTAGCATTGGGACCAATGCGGTCAGCTCCTCCCGGATTCTCGATCGCAGATCCCAGTCCATAGACGGAGTCCCATTCGTGGCGCGTTACTACCTTGGCGTCGATGGCGGCGGTACCAATTGCCGTGTCAGATTAGCGAACGAAAACCTCGAAGTTTTGGCTGAGGTTAAAAACGGTCGTTCCAACCTCCAGATCGATGGCGGCGAGCCTGCATATCGCGCTATTCTCGATGGCACGCGCGATGTATTCGCAGCCGCCGGTTTAGATTACGCTGAAACAGCCAATACCTATGCCTGCTTCGGCATGGCCGGTGGTCGCATGGATAGCGCACGCGAAGCTTTCGCGGCTCGTGCGTGGCCCTTCGCAGGCGTAAAGGTTTATGACGATATTGATATCGCCCATGCTGGCGCCCTTGGTGGCACAGAAGGTGGTGTGGTGATCATCGGCACCGGTTCGGCAGCCATGTCCTTGGTTGCTGGCACGCGCTATCAGGCCGGCGGTTGGGGTTTTCCAATCGGCGACCAGATGTCGGGTGCGATTCTCGGACGGGAACTCGTGCGTTACACTGTCGAGGCCAATGACGGCTTGGTTGAGGGTTCTCCGCTCACCGCAGCCGTCACTGCAGCGCTCGGCGGCTCAAACCAGTCGATCATGACTTGGTCGTTCGCAACAGAGATGGGTTTACAGCTCCTCAGCCGTGACGGTTCGGAAGGGTGCGACGATGCCCTCATCGGTCGCGCTCCGGCCGAATACGGTAAACTCATGCCTTTGTTCTTCGACCATCTTGAGCAAAATGATCCAGTTGCCCTCAAGCTTCTGGCCATAGAGCTCAGCTATATCGATACCTACGTTAATTGGTTCAAATCCCATGGCGCGCAGGTTATGGCCATTGTGGGCGGCTTGGGGCAGCGTTTGTTCCCCCGCCTGCAAGAGCGCTATGGTGACTTTGTCGCCTTACCGAAGTACGAACCTCTGCATGGTGCGGTAATCCTCGCCAAACAGAATTTCGCCGCTAAATAGGGGCTAGTCCGTTGTCCAGTCGAATTATTCCAGTGCAGCCCTTTGATTATGTCGTGTTCGGTGCAACCGGCGACCTGACCAAGCGCAAGCTTGTTCCGGCGCTCTATCACCGTTTTAAAGATGGTCAGTTTGACGAGACGAGCCGCATCATTGGCGCGTCGCGTTCCAAGCTCTCTGAAGCCGAATTCCAGAAACTGGTGCGCGAAGCGCTCCATACTTTTGTGGAAAAAGATTATCAGGACGAAGCCACAATCGAGCGCTTCGTCTCGATCTGCACCTATGTGCCGGTCGATGCCTCCAAGCCTGACGAGTCAGGCGATCTCGGCGCTGCTCTGCGCGATGACGCCAACATTGTTCGTGCCTTCTATCTGGCCGTAGCGCCGGATCTGTTTGAGCCCATCGCTGAGTATCTCAAGGCAAAGAAGCTTTACCGCCGCGACTCCCGCGTTGTGATTGAAAAGCCGCTCGGCCACGATCTGGAATCGTCCAAGAAGATCAATGACGGCGTCGCCAAGATCTTCCACGAAGATCAGGTGTACCGCATCGACCACTATCTCGGTAAGGAAACCGTCCAGAACCTTTTGGCTCTGCGTTTCGCCAACACCCTGTTTGAGCCAATCTGGAACTCGGCCCATATCGACCACGTCCAGCTCACCGTCGCGGAAAGCGTTGGTGCGGGCACCCGTGGTTATTATGACGAATCTGGCGCCCTGCGCGACATGATCCAAAACCACATGCTGCAGCTGCTCTGCCTTGTGGCCATGGAGCCACCAGCATCCGACGATGCCAACGCCCTGCGTGACGAAAAGCTCAAGGTTCTGCGCGCGCTGCGTCCAATCACCAATGGTGAAGTGGCGACCAAGACCGTGCGCGGTCAGTATCGTGGCGTTTCTTCGGAGACTGCCAAGGTCGCGTCCTATCAGGACGAGCTGCCAGAAGAAAAGAAGGGCAGCCGCACCGAGACTTTCGTGGCGCTCAAGGCCGAAATCGACAACTGGCGCTGGGCTGGCGTACCGTTCTACCTGCGCACCGGTAAGCGCATGGCTGAACGCGTTTCGGAAATCGCCATCCAGTTCAAGCCGATCCCGCACTCGATCTTTGATCACGCCGAAGGCGCGCCGAAGGCCAATAAGCTGATCATCCGCCTGCAGCCTGATGAAGGCGTCAAGCTGATGATGATGATCAAGGACCCAGGTCCGGGCGGCATGCGTCTGCGCGAAGTGCCATTGAACCTTTCCTTTGCTGAAACCTTCTCCGAGCGTACGCCTGAGGCATACGAGCGTCTGCTGATGGATGTGATCCGTGGCAGCCAGACCCTCTTCATGCGTCGTGACGAGCTGGAAGCGGCGTGGTCATGGGTTGACCCGATCCGCGAAGGCTGGGAACGTTCGCCAGACGCACCACAAACTTATACAGCGGGCACTTGGGGCCCAACTGGTGCAGTCGCGCTGATCGAGCGCGATGGCCGCACTTGGTACGAAGGAACGAACTAACTTGACTATCGACCGTCGCAGCTTCGCCGATAAGCCCACCTTGGCCAAAGAATTGGCCGAGGCGGTGGCTGACCGCATTCGCCAGTCCATTGCCACCCGTGGCAGTGCGGCAATCGCTGTCTCCGGTGGCTCAACGCCTGGAAAGTTCTTCCAGGTTTTGGGCAAGACCAAAGACATCGAATGGGACAAGGTCACCGTCACCTTGGTTGACGAACGCTGGGTTGATGAAACCTCCGATCGCTCCAACGCGCTTCTCGTCAACGAGAAGATGCTGCAGGGCCCGGCGGCGGTCGCTCGTTTCTTGCCGCTTTATTCTGGTGGCGATGAGCCGACAGATGCGCAGGTCGCCAAGACCAACGCTCTGTTGTCTTCGCTGCCAGACACTTTTGCCGCCGTCATTCTGGGCATGGGGAGCGACGGTCACACCGCCAGCTTCTTCCCTGGCGGCGACACGCTCGACGCAGCGCTGACCCAAGAGGGCCCAACCCTCTCGATCCGCGCTCCGGGCGCAGGCGAAAGCCGCATTACCTTTACTCTGCCGCGTCTGCTCAAGACCGATGGCCTCTATCTGCACATTGAAGGGCAGGAAAAGGCTGACGTGCTTGAGGCTGCGCTGGCCGATGGTCCGGTGGCCGATATGCCAGTCCGGGCTGTGCTGCGCTCCGGCGCGCCACTCTCTGTTTACTGGTGTCCATAAACTCCTGGAGCGGTCCCCAATCGACCGCTCTGGCCGTTTGAGGCTGCCAGTCTTTTGATGCAAGGCCCATCCGCGCCAGCGGCCCCCCTTTGGCGCGTCCTTGCGAGCTATGGAGATCCAAATGAGTGTCCGTCAGGCTATCCAGGACGTGACCGACCGTATTGCCGCGCGCAGCCGTGATTCGCGCCGGGAATACCTCAACCGCCTTGAAGCGCAGCGTGAGACATCCGTCCACCGTGCCCATCTCGGTTGTGGCAACCTCGCACATGCTTTTGCCGCCTGTACTCCGGCAGAAAAAGCAGCTCTAGCGGGCAGCAAGACACTCAATTTGGGCATCGTCACCAGCTACAATGATATGCTGAGTGCCCATCAGCCTTACCAATTTTACCCAGACATCATCAAAGAAGCGGCCCGCGAAATCGGCGCAACTGCACAAGTTGCCGGTGGCGTTCCGGCCATGTGTGACGGCGTCACTCAGGGTTACGCTGGCATGGACCTCTCGCTCTTCTCGCGAGACGTCATCGCTATGTCGACTGCTATTGCGCTCTCGCACAATATGTTCGACGCCGCCGTCTATCTCGGCATTTGCGACAAGATCGTTCCCGGCCTCATGATCGGCGCACTGACCTTCGGTCACTTGCCCGCCGTGTTCGTTCCTGCTGGCCCCATGCCATCGGGCCTGCCCAATGAAGACAAGAGCCGCGTGCGTCAACTCTTCATGGAAGGCAAGGTTGGCCGCGCGGAGCTGTTGGAAGCTGAAAGCAAGTCCTACCACTCGGCAGGCACCTGCACCTTCTACGGCACGGCGAACTCAAACCAGATGCTCATGGAAATCATGGGCCTGCACCTGCCAGGCGCAAGCTTCATCAATCCCGGTACGCCGCTGCGCGATGCGCTGACCCGCGAAGCGACGCGCCGCGCCATCTCGCTCACCGATCAGGGCAATAATTACACGCCAATCGGTCACATCGTCGATGAGAAGGCCATCGTCAACGCTATGGTTGGCCTGCATGCGACCGGTGGTTCGACCAACCACACCATGCACATCATCGCCATTGCTGCCGCTGCCGGTCTGAAGGTCACTTGGGACGATATGAGCGACCTTTCGGATGCGACCCCGCTTCTGGCGCGCGTCTATCCAAATGGCGTGGCCGACGTGAACCATTTTAATGCTGCTGGCGGCATGGGCTTCCTCATCAAGGAACTGCTCTCGGATGGCTATCTGCACGAAGACGTCAAAACCGTCTGGGGCACAGGCCTTTCGGGCTATGGCGTTGAAGCCAAGCTCATCGAAGACAAGCTAGCCCACACGCCCGCTCCCGATGAAAGCGCGCTGCCAAAGGTTCTGACCTCGGTCAAAACCCCATTCCAGACCTCTGGTGGTCTAAAACTCCTCACCGGCAATCTCGGTCGTTCCGTCATCAAGGTGTCGGCCGTCAAGCCAGAGCACCGCATTGTCGAAGCCCGCGCGCGCGTCTTCCACGGCCAGCAGGCCATGCAGGACGCGTTCAAGGCTGGCGAGCTGACCGGCGACGTGATCGCCGTCGTTCGCTTCTCCGGGCCTAAGGCCATGGGCATGCCCGAGCTTCATAAGCTCACCCCAGCCCTCGCCATCCTTCAGGATCGCGGCTTCAAGGTTGCGCTCGTCACAGATGGCCGCATGTCCGGTGCCTCGGGCAAGGTCCCTGCGGCCATCCACATGACCCCAGAAGCTATGCAGGGTGGTCCGATTGCCAAAATCCGCGACGGCGATTTGATCCGCCTCGACGCCGAAGCCGGCACGCTGACCTTCCTTGGCGACCAAGCCGAATTCGATGCGCGTCCTTCGGCATCCGAAGACCTGACTAATGAACACTGGGGCACCGGCCGCGAACTGTTTGCCGGCTTCCGCGCCCTCGTCGGCGCCGCCGACCACGGCGCATCGGTCTTCAGCTAAGTCAGATTCTTGCCACGAATAAAAAAAAGGCCCCCACCGGGGCCTTTTTTGTGCCTTTCCCTTTGGCACCAAAATCGCCTCCTCAGGTAAGTAACCTTCTTCTCCCTCCCCTTGAGGGGGAGGGCCGGGGTGGGGTGATTGCATCCCTCGATCAGCTCTCTATTTACTGCGTCCCTACGGTGCTTCGCAGCGGCCGCACACTGGATCCCATCCCTCCCCCTACCAGCTGGAAGTTAGGTGGCGGTAACGCCCCCCGGATCAAAACCCGCCCCCAAATCGTTCCCCTCCAAATCAGTTTTGGAGCCTTCATGTCTGCCCTCGATAGCTTTCGCCTGCGCCCACTGGAACGCGAGGACCTGCGCTTCGTGCACAGCCTCGACAACAATGCCACCGTCATGCGCTATTGGTTTGAAGAGCCGTTTGAAACTTTTGACGAGCTGCTGGGTCTTTACGAAGACCACATCCACGATCAAACTGAACGCCGTTTTGTCGCCGAAGACGCGGGTACGCCCGTCGGGCTCGTAGAGTTGGTGGAAATCAACCACATTCATCGCCGCGCCGAATTCCAGATCATCGTCGCGCCCGATCATCAGGGCAAAGGCTATGCGGGAAAAGCGGCTCGCGCCGCGCTCGAATACGGCTTTGCGGTCCTAAACCTGCACAAGCTCTATCTTGTCGTCGACAAGGACAACGCCCGCGCGCTGCACATCTATCAAAAACTCGGCTTCATCATCGAGGGCGAGTTGAAAGACGAATTTTTCGTGCACGGTGAATACCGAACCGTCCTACGCATGTGCCTATTCCAAGGCTATCACCTCAAGCGCCTAGCCCCAGAAAAGGCCTAGTGCACACCCCATCCCTTCTCTTTCCCCAGACGTGGCGGGCGGGGTGGGGCGACCAAACCCCGCAAGCCCACTCGCGACGATTGGACCATCAAAGGTGCCGATCAGCTCTTGCACCCCAGTCGGGGAGCGCGGATATGTGGGGCAGAGTTGAGAGAGTAAGACTATGCCCCGGTCATTTGCACAATTGCAGCGCGTGTTTGTCGCCAACGATCTAACGCTTGGTGCTAGCGTCGAGATGAACAAGGATCAGTCCCTTTACCTCGCGGCTGTCCTGCGCAAATCCGTGGGCGACGAGGTGGTGCTCTTTAACGGTCGCGACGGCGCTTGGCTTTGCCGTCTCACATCCGATTCAAAAAAGCATGTGATCCTGCAAACCGTCGAGCAGATCGCCCCGCAGTCCCCAGCAACCGACTTCTGGTATGGCTTCGCGCCGCTCAAAAATGAGCGTCTCGATTATGTCATCCAAAAAGCGGTGGAGATGGGCGCGAGCACCATCCAGCCGGTGATGACCGAATATACGCAAGTCCATCGCCTGAAGATGGAACGCCTTTCCGCCAATGCCATTGAAGCTGCCGAGCAATGCGAGGTTCTCAATGTGCCTGAAATTGCGCCTGAAGTGACGTTGACGCGACTGATCGAAACTTGGGGCGAGGTACACGGCGACCGCATTCTGATTTTTGCCGATGAGGGCGAAGCATCGTCTTCCCCTGTTCAGCAACTGACAAATATTGCAGGCCAAAAATTTGGCCTGATCGTCGGTCCGGAGGGTGGGTTCTCGGACGCAGAGCGCGAAAAACTGCGCTCATTAGAATATGTTAGGCCGATTAGCCTAGGTCCTCGCATCCTGCGCGCGGATACGGCGGCGGTGGCTGCAATGGCGGTTATCCAAGCGACCATCGGTGATTGGCGATAAAAGGCGATTGCTTTCCGCCTTGCGGTGGTTATGTTCGCCGCGCACTTTATGGTTGCAAGCTTCGAGGACTATATGGCCGGCGCCAAAACCACTCCGCTGATTGAATCGCGTAACGACCTCATCGAGGCAATGTCGCGCGGGTGCAAACCCGCAGATCAGTGGCGCATTGGCACCGAGCACGAAAAGCACGTCTTCTACACCAATCCGCTGGATTCGGTCCCTTACGCCGGTGACCGCGGGATCAAGGCTCTGCTTGAGGGCGTGGCCAAGGAAACCGGCTGGACGCCCTTCTATGATGGCGAAAACGCCATTGGCCTGAGCAATACCGCTGGCGCTGGCGGCGTGTCGCTTGAGCCGGGTGGTCAGTTTGAGCTGTCGGGTGCGCCACTCGAAACCATTCACCAGACCGCCGATGAACTGGCGCAACACATGGCCATTTCCAAAAAGGTGGCCGGTGAGCTGGGCATTCACTTCCTCGGCCTCGGCGTAACCCCACTGTGGTCCGTCGAGCAGATCAAGGCCATGCCAAAGTCGCGCTATGGCATCATGACCGACTATATGGGCCGCACGGGCACGCTTGGGACATCGATGATGTACCGCTCGGCCACCGTGCAGACTAATCTCGATTTCTCCAGTGAAGCCGACATGGTCAAAAAGCTGCGCGTCTCGGTTGCGCTGCAGCCGATTGCAACCGCGCTCTTTGCCAATTCGCCCTTCGTCGATGGCAAGGATAGTGGCTTCCTCAGCTTCCGCAGCCACATCTGGCTCAACACCGATAATGACCGTACCGGCATGCTCCCCTTCGCCTTTGAAGAAGGCTTTGGGTTCGAGCAATATGCCGACTATGCGCTCGACGTCCCGATGTACTTCGTCATTCGCGACGGCAAATACATCAATGTTGCGGGCGAAAGCTTCCGCGCTTTTCTCGATGGCGCGCTGCCGCAGCTGCCGGGCGAAAAGCCAACCATTGGCGATTGGGAAGATCACCTCTCCACCATTTTCCCCGAAGTGCGGATGAAGCAGTTCCTCGAAATGCGCGGCGCTGACATGGGCGACGAACGCCATGTGGTGGCGCTCTCCGCCTTCTGGACGGGCCTGCTGTATGACGAAACCTCGCTCGAAGCCGCGTGGGAGCTGGTCAAAAACTGGACGCATGAAGAGCGCGAATATCTGCGCTCCGAAGTCCCGCGTCTGGGGCTGAACACGCCGTTTGATCGCTCAACCCTGTTCGATATCGCAGCGCAGGCTGTGGGCATCGCTTCGGCAGGGCTAGCGCGCCGCAATCGTCTCAACGCCAAGGGCGAAGACGAAAGCATCCACATTGCCCCGCTCGAAGAAACCGTACGCAGCGGCAAGAGCCCGGCCGAAGTGTGGCTCGATCGCTTCCACAACGAATGGAACGGCGACATCACCCCCATCTTCAAAGCCGCTGAGCTTTAGGAAGCTCTTGCCCTAAAGCTCCGTCTCGTCCATACGCCTCCATACATTAGCGATGGAGGCGAGCATGCGCGTTTTGGTCATTGGTTCCGGTGGTCGTGAACATGCGCTCGCTTGGAAGATCGCGCAGTCGCCACAGGTCGAGGCGGTCTTTGTTGCGCCGGGCAATGGCGGCACAGATGGCGTCGCGACCAATCTTTCCATCGACGTCACCGACCATGCCGCAGTGATCGCTGCGGCCAAAGACCAAAACATTGATTTCGTCGTCGTCGGCCCCGACGCACAAGTGGTCGCCGGTCTCGGCGACGATGTGCGCGCCGCGGGGATCGCCTGCTTCTGCCCCTCGAAAGAAGCGGGCCAGCTCGAAGGCTCTAAGGGTTTTACCAAAGGCCTTTGCGACGAGTTCGATATTCCCACCGCTGGCTATGCCCGCTTTGAAGATGAAGCCAGCGCGCTGGCCTATCTCTACACCGCTGGCGCGCCCATTGTGATCAAGGCTGATGGCCTGGCCGCTGGCAAGGGCGTCACTGTCGCCATGAATGTGGAAGATGCTGAGGAAGCCGTCATTGATTGCTTCTCCGGCGCCTTTGGCGCATCGGGCGCAAGCGTCGTCATCGAAGACTTTATGGAAGGCGAAGAGGTCAGCCTCTTTGTTCTCTGCGACGGGGACGCGATCTTGCCGCTGACCACGGCGCAGGATCACAAGCGCGCCTTTGATGGCGATGTTGGCCCGAACACGGGTGGCATGGGCGCTTATTCGCCAGCGCCCGTCATGACCCGCGAAGTCTACGACGAGGTCATGAAAACCATCATCGAGCCGACCGTGCGCGGCATGGCTCAGCGCGGCACGCCCTATGCTGGTGTGCTCTATGCCGGGCTGATGCTCACAGCCGATGGTCCCAAGCTTGTCGAATACAACGCGCGCTTTGGCGATCCAGAAACGCAAGTGCTGATGATGCGGATGAAGAGCGACATTGTTCCGCTGCTCTACGCTGTCGCCACCGGCACGCTGGCCGGCAAGGATGTCGAGTGGCACGACCAATATGCGCTGACTGTGATCATGGCGACCAAGGGCTATCCCGGCGACTATGACAAGGGCAGCGAGATCTTTGGCGCAGAAGGGCTCAACACTGACAATTTGATGGTCTTCCACGCCGGAACAAAGCGCGATGGCACCCGTTTATTGGCCAATGGGGGGCGTGTGCTCAATGTCACCGCTCTCGGTGGTACGGTGAGCGAGGCGCAGAAGCGTGCATATGCCGGTGTGGATGCCATTTCTTGGCCAGAAGGCTTCGCCCGCCGCGACATTGGCTGGCGTGAGATTGCCCGCGAGGGCAACTGAACCCTTTCTCAACCCGCCCTCAGTAAGCTCGGCGCGTTCGGACACGAACCGAGCGCAGACGGGTTCTGACCTCACACCTCGTCACCTTCGAGGATTGGCTTACGCCCAAGCTCTGCGCGCCGGAGAGAAGGAGCGGAGCCAAATGGTGTTTTCTGGTGGCCCACGCATTGGCATTGCGCTCGGCGGTGGTTCGGCCCGTGGGCTAACGCATATTCCTTATATCGAGGCGATGGATGAGCTTGGGCTCAAACCCAGTGTCATCGCGGGCACCTCCATTGGCGCGCTCATCGGCGCTGGCTGGGCTTCGGGAATGACCGGGCAAGAGCTGCGCGATCATTCCATCAAGGTCTTGGGAACCATGCGGATCATCGCTGGGCGCCTGTGGTCAACCCAGGTGCGCGGATTGGGGAGCCTCTTCAAACAAGGCATTCCCACCCAGCTCGACGGCATGCACGTCGTCGAAGCTTTCTTGCCCGAGCATTTTCCGACAAGCTTTCATGAGCTGAAAATCCCCCTGCGCGTCGTCGCCACGGATTTTCGCAGCTGGCACCAAGTGGTGTTTGCCCAGGGCCTCTTACAACCCGCAATTGCCGGATCGATTGCCATCCCAAGCCTCTTCAAGCCGGTGCTGCATGCCGGACATATGTTGGTGGATGGCGGCGTGGTCAATCCTCTGCCGCTCGACCAAGTCGATCTGGATAGCGACTTCACCATCGGCATTGATGTCGTCGGTGATCCATCCGAAGGGCTCAATCGCACCGATTTTGGCGCGATTGATATGTGGTTTGGCTCAGCCTCGATCATGATGCATTCGCTCACTGCTCATATGATCGCCGCCTATCCGCCAGACATGTATATCCGTCCCAAGGTCGCCAGCTTTGGCGCGATGGAATATTGGCGGGTGAAGGATATTCTGGCCAGCGTCGAAGGCGAAAAGGACCGCTTCAAGCGGCTGCTGGCCCAGCGCATCGAAGACTATATTCAGGGTCGCTTGGAGGCGGCACAACCCGCTCCGCGCTCATAACCTATTGGTGCAGCACCACAACTGTTCCGCGCTTCTGCTTGGATTGCGCCCGCGCATGCGCATCGGGCAATTGCGGGAACGGGATTATGGTGTCGATGAGGGGCGCAAAATGTCCCTTTTCTGCAAGCTCGGCGAGAAGGGAAATGTCTTCCACGCGCTCCGCCGCAGGCCCTGCGATCATCTTGGTGCCGTGAGGGCCGGGGACAAGCGCGGCGAGCATTTCCTTGAGCGTACCCGCGACGGACAAATAGCGCCCCTTAGGCTTGAGCAAACGCTGCGCGGACTTGAAATCCAAGGCATCAGCGCAGTCCGCGATAATATCAAACCCCAGATTAAGACTGGCGAGCGGGGTCGTTTTATAGTCGATCACCCGGTCGAATTTCCGCTCACTGAGCAGCTCGACATTGCCCGTACTGGTCACAGCGCTCACACGCGCGCCACGATGCTGGGCCAATTGCGCCAAGGCGTGGCCAACAGTGCCCGTTGCCCCAATAATCAGAATGCTTTCGCCGGGGCGGAGCTTGGCCTGACGCAAAAAGTGCAGCGCTGTTGAGCCGCCAAAGCACAGGGCCGCGCCTTGTTCAAAACTCAGACCAGCGGGGAGCTTGGCGATACGGCCATTGGCGGGCATAGCGATGAACTCGGCATGAGCGCCCATCTTGCCACCGGGGAAACCGAACACACGGTCCCCCACCTGAAAGCGGCTGACCTCTGCCCCCACGGCCTCAACAACGCCTGAAAATTCAGTGCCCATGATCGGCTGACGGGGGCCGGACCAGCCTAAGGCGAGCCGGGCCATCGTGCGCATCCCTTTGGGGATATCAAAGCCGCGTACCCGAACATCTCCCGAGTTGACGGAGCTGGCGACGATGCGCACCAAAACCTCGTGCGAGGCCGGTTCTGGTTTGGCAACGTCCTCAAGGCTCAGAACATTCGGCCCGCCGTATCGACGCGCGACATATGCCTTCACACCGCACCACCCTCAAAATGTCTTGGGATTGTGTCGCTAGTCTAATTCTATATTTTCCGGCTTGAAATCAGAATTTACTGCCAAAAAGCAGTGCTCGCAGCCTAACGCGATGATTCAATTACGAAGTACGTAGTTTTCGAAAGAAGCTTATCAACATATTTTCTGCGCGCTCCGCCGATAGGCCCGAAATAACTTCCGGCCGATGGTGGCAGGTCGGCTGATCAAAGAGGCGTACGCCGTTTTCGACAGCACCGGCCTTTACGTCCTCTGCCGCATAATAGACGCGCCGCACCCGGGCGTGGGCGATTGCCCCGGCGCACATGGCGCAGGGTTCCAGCGTCACATAGAGATCGCATCCATCGAGCCGCCCCGTGCCGCGAACAGCCAGGGCCGTGCGAATGGCCAGAAACTCGGCATGGGCTGTTGGGTCCTTCAGCGCCTGCATGCGATTGCGTTCTGCAGCCAGAATGCGCGTCCCCTCGACAACCACCGCACCGACAGGCGCTTCCCCCAGTGCTGCAGCCTCTTCGGCCAGCGACAGAGCAAGCTCCATAGGTTTTAAGGTCGTCTCAGTCACTGATTGCTCGGGTGATAATCGTCAATATTGATCGCCGCTTTGAGCGCATTGATGGACTGGGCGTCCCATCCCGGCGGATCGGTGACCGCCACCCAGGCGTCAATGTAGTCATGCGGCGAATAAACGTGTCCGTACCCCACGGGCGCAGTTTGCGCCAGAGCCGCATCCACCGCCAGCTGTAGGAAGGTGACGATCGGATACCAGTTCAACGCAGGGGAAACATCGGGTCCGGTGGGTTGGCTCAGCCAATCAGGCCGCGTCCAATCGGTGTCAAAATTGAAGAACACAATCGGATCGGAGGCGTATTGCAGGAACACAATCCGCATCGGCCCCCATGGCGTATCGTCCCAGTCTTCGGGGCGCGATTGGTTCATGAAGCGCACGGCCGAGCTATTGCCAAACTTTGGCAGCCACTGCGGTGTCCCCGCGAGGCGGAAGTCGGTGGCATGCTTCCAGATCGGGCTCGAAAACGGTGGTCCCGCCCACAGCGCACCATCAAACGGGTCGCCCAAAACATCATAAACAGTCGTGGCGTTTTGCGAGGCGATTGCGCCAAGGCTCAGCCCGTGCAGATAGAGCTTGGGCCGAGAGTCTTTCGGCAGCGTCGTCCAATATTGATAGACGGCACTAAACAATGCACTGGCCGTTTCCGCGCCATATTCGGGCTCAATCAGCAGCGAGAGCACGCTGGCGAGGTAGGAATATTGCACAGCAACCGTCGCGACGTCGCCGTGGAAAAGATACTCCAACGTATCAATCGCGGCAGGGTCAACCCAGCCCGTTCCCACCGGCATAGCAAGGACCAAAGCGGCGCGGTCAAAGGCCCCAATGCGCTTGAGCTCGTCGAGTGCCAATTGCACCCGCGCCTCAACATTGGGCGCTGACCGCAGACCGACATAGGTGCGCAGTGGTTCAATCGCTGGCCGGCCGGTCACTTGCGTGATGTCCTTGGCGCTCTTGTGATCCAAGAGATAGCGACGACTGTCGCGACCAATGGTTTCCCATTCAATCAGCGACTGCGGGGACCCCGTCTGATGCCACTCTGCGGGGGGCGCAGCATCGGTCGAAATCACCGCGTCGAGCTGCTCATAAAATCGCTCGGCACCGCGCAAGGCAGCGCGCCAAACCAGATTGTTGAACAGCAAGGTCACGACCAGACCGACGAGCGTAATCGACATGACCAAGGCCACCCGCCGTGGCATGTGCGGCATCAGCCAGGACCAGACCAGACGAATGAGTGTGACCAATGCTTTTCCAACCACCAGAAAGGCGATGGATACGGGCGCTGCGACGAGGGCGATGATGAGGGGCTGATATTCGTCCACCTCCGGCAGGCCCATGACGGCGCGGACCGAGTTCTGCCAGCCGGTCGTCCAATAGAGTGCGATCAGCACCAGCGCGATGCACCCCAGCGCAGCGGTAATACCCAAAACACGGGTGATCCGGCCGGGCGGCACTCGCAGCCCCAGAAAGCCCCAGAACCAATGAATGAGATTGCCAAAGCCATAGCCAACGGCAAAACACGCCCCCGACAGCACGCCTTGCGCAACTTCGGATCGCGGCAGCAGTGATGGTGTCAGTGAGGCGGCAAAAAACATCGCGCCGACCAACATGCCGGGCGGAGACAGGTGGACTGCCAGCGCATCCCAAAAACTATTTAACCGGCGCCCCCAGTCCGTGAACGCCCGACGCAGCCCATTGCTCATAGGGCTAGCAGAACCCGAGACGATGCTGGGGTCAATGCTGAAGTGGCAGACGTCGTGAACATCGATAGGTGAGGGGGCCCAGCAGGGGTCGGCAGCCGGGTCTGGCTCCCCTATAATTGGGCCAAGGAGAATCGCTCTTGTCCATTCGCCAGCTACCCGAAGACCTCATCAATCGTATCGCCGCCGGTGAGGTGGTCGAACGCCCTGCAAGCGTTGTGAAGGAGTTGGTTGAAAACTCCATCGACGCTGGTTCGCGCCGCATCACTGTCACTACCGCCAATGGCGGCATGGACCTCATCCGCATCACCGATGATGGTCATGGCATGGACAAGGCCGATCTGATGCTGTCGGTCGAGCGGCATGCCACCTCAAAGCTGGCGAGTGACGATCTCGACGATATCTGCACCATGGGCTTTCGCGGTGAAGCGCTGGCCTCCATCGGCTCCATCGCGCGCCTCTCTGTGGCCTCGCGCCCGGCTGATGCCGAAAGTGGGCTTGAAATCGTCGTCGATAACGGTCGACGCAGCGGCCCTGTGCCCAAGGCGATGAACCGTGGCACGGTGATCGAGGTGAAGGACATTTTCGCCAATGTCCCAGCCCGTCGCAAATTCCTCAAAACTGCCCGGTCAGAAACCGCTGCCATCACCGATGTGATGAAGCGGCTGGCCATGGCCAATCCCGAAATCCATTTCATCCTTGAAGGCGCAGATCGTCAGACGCTGAACTGGCCAGCCCTTTCCGGCGAAGGTGCACTCGCGGGGCGTCTCAGTCAGGTGATGGGCGCCGATTTCGTTGAAAACGCTGTGCAACTGGCTTCGGCTCGCCATGGTGTGGTCGTTGCTGGCATGGCCGGTCTGCCGACCTATACGCGCGCCAATTCGCTCTCCCAATTCTACTTCGTCAACGGTCGTTCGGTGAAGGACAAGGTCCTGGTGGGAGCCGTGCGCGCCGCTTTCGCCGACTATGTCTTCCGCGATCGCTTCCCGGTTATCGCCCTCTACATCGCCATTGATCCCGGTGAGGTGGATGTCAACGTCCACCCCGCCAAAGCCGAGCTGCGCTTCCGCGATCAAGGCGCAGTACGCAGCGCCGTCATCAATGGCATTGGCGCGGCGCTTGCCGCAGCGGGCTTTAAAGCCTCCTCCAGCGTTGCCGACGATATTTTGGGCGCGTTCACCGCTCCCGAACTCTCCGCACCCAATGCGCTGGGCGACGGTCTTGCTGCGCCCGCCATGCCCGCCTTGGATTTTGGCGCGCGCCCCACCAATTATGCCAGCCCCGGCTTCGGCGCAGGCCGCTCCCCAGCCTATACTTATGCGGCCACCGGCGGCTCCTTCTTCCGCAAGGACGATGGTCGCGCCCCGCTCAATTATGATGGCAAGCCCGGCGCTCTCTCCGGCTTCACCGCCCCCAGCGCGCGGGTTGAAACCGTTGTCGCCGAAGCCCCACCTGCGCAGGAATTTCCGCTCGGCACCGCGCGGGCGCAGATGTTTGACAATTACATCATCGCTCAGAACGACACCGGCCTCTTGCTGGTCGATCAGCACGCGGCGCACGAACGCCTCGTTTATGAGCGCTTCAAAGCGCAAATGGCGTCTGGCCCTGTGGCGAGCCAAGCCCAACTTATCCCGGTCATCGTCGAACTGCCCGAGGAAGACTGCCAGCGCCTTGAGGAGGTCTCCGAACAGCTCGAGAAATTCGGCCTTTACCTCGACCGCTTCGGCCCAAGGGCCATTGCCGTGCGCGAAACGCCCGCCATTTTGGGCAATTCGGACGTGCATGGGCTGGTGCAAGATCTGGCCGATGGCCTCGCTGAATGGGAGAGCACAGCCGCTCTCACCGACCGCATGGAAGAGATCATCGCCCGCATGGCCTGCCACGGCTCGGTACGCTCCGGGCGTCGCTTGCGCGTCGATGAAATGAACGCTCTTCTGCGCGACATGGAAGCGACCCCACACTCTGGCCAGTGCATCCACGGTCGTCCGACCTATGTCGAACTCAAGAAAAACGACATCGAACGCCTCTTCGGCCGCAGCCGATAAGAAGCGTACGGCCGCTGAACCGTTCCAACCCACCAGCCGTCACCCTCGGGCTCGACCCGAGGGCTTTATACTTCCTGCCCCAATATTAGGTGCTCCCCGCCCGCCGCTGAATTGATGCATCTATCATTCAGCCTTTATCGTTATCGCTGTAGGACATTTAGGAGCCGCGCATGACTTCAGGCATTCACCACGTCACCCTGATCACCGCCGCCATACAGCCCAATGTGGATTTTTATGTCGGTTTCCTCGGGCTCAGGCTGGTGAAGCGTACGGGCGGATATGAAGATGCCACCCAGCTCCATCTCTTTTACGGCGATTATGCCGCCAATCCCGGCTCGTTGATCACCTTCCTGGCTTGGGAAGGCGGCTCCAAGGGCCAGGCTGGCGCGGGGCAGGTGAGCGAAATGGCACTTGCCGTGTCGCAAGGCTCAATCGGCTTCTGGATCGAGCGCGCGCTCTTGTTTGGCGTCAAAGTTGAAGGCACTGGCCAGGAATTCGGCGAAACGGTTCTGCGCATGCGCGATCCGGATGGGGTAATGGTGAAACTGGTCAGCGCCGATCTGCCCGCTCTCGACATGCCTGTTGGCGACATTCCGGGCGAACACGCGGTGCGCCGCATTCGTGGCGTCACCATGCTCTCCGACGTTCAGGAAGAAACCACTGCCTTCATGAGCCAGTATTTCGGCTTCAAGACTGCCGGGCGCGAAGGCCCCATCGTGCGCATGACCTCCGACATTGGCGATGTGCTCGACATTCGTGACGCCTCTGGTTTCTGGCCCGGCGTCGCGGGTGCTGGAACCGCTGATCACGTCGCGGTCCGCGCTGTCGATGCCGACGAAGTGCTCGCGGTGGAAAAGGAGCTGCGCAAGCTCAATTCCAGCATCACCAATGTCCATGACCGCAATTATTTCACCTCGCTCTATGTGCGCGAGCCGGGCGGAACACTGATCGAAATGGCCAGCGACGGTCCCGGCTTTACCACCGACGAGAGCCTTGAAAAGCTTGGCCGAACGCTGTTTGTGCCGCCTGACACCAGTGATCCGGAAGGGGTGAAGGTCATGCTGCCCCAGTTTGGTCTGCCGGGCGAAGACCGCGTGGTCTATCGGGACCTCATCTACACCCACCGTATTTTTACCCCTGAAAATGCCGATGGCATGGCCATCGCCCTAATGCATGGCACGGGTGGTAATGAAGCTGACCTGATGCCTTTGGCCCATCGCGCCGCCCCCGAAGCGACGCTGCTTGGCATTCGCGGTCGCAGCACGGAAAGCGGCGTGCAACGTTGGTTCCGCAGCTTTGGTCCCTCGATCTTCGATCAGCAGGACGTGCGCTTTGAATCCGGCGCTCTCGAAGCCTTTTTTGAAGAAGCCAAAAAGGCCTATGCCTTTGATGATAAGCACTTTGTGGCTTTGGGCTATTCCAATGGCGCCAATCTTTTAAGCTCGGCCATGCTGCTCCACCCCGGCCTTGTGCAGCGCGCGGTTCTCATCCGCCCGGTCATGGTGCTCTCAGAGTTGCCAGACGGTGATTTGGCTGGTGGTTCTGTGTTGATTGTCTTGGGTGAGACCGACGCTTTCCGCGCACAGGGCGAAAAACTGGCAAGCGTTATGATGGACCGCGGCGCGCAAGTGACCGTAAAGACCGTCAACAGCGGTCATGACCTGGGCCCCGAAGACGCGCCAGCCATTAGCACTTGGCTCTCCAACACCGCCGCTTAACAGGCTTAACCCCGCAACCCTCGGGTCAACCCAGAGGGTTGCGGCAGAACTCTCCCCAATCCACACCCCGTCCTAAACACCCTCTTCCCTCAACCGGCCCAGCCCCTTAATACTCCGCTAACCATATTCGCAGGGGTCATCATGGCTGTTTCACCTGGCACTGTTGCCGACGCCAAGAAAAACAATTGGCTCGATCAATACGCGCCCGAACCCGTAAAACCCTATGGTCGCTTGGCGCGTTGGGATCGCCCCATCGGTATTTGGCTTTTGTTCTGGCCCTGCGTTTGGGGGCTGGGCCTCGCCGCTGTCTATCAGCCCGAGCGCGGCTTCGATTGGTTCGCCGCCATTCTCATGCTGATTGGTGCTGCCCTGATGCGCGGCGCGGGCTGCACCTTTAACGACATCGTCGATCGCGACATCGACGATAAGGTTGCCCGCACCCGTTCGCGCCCGATTCCCTCGGGACAGGTCACCGCCAAACAAGCGCTGATTTTCCTCGTGGCGCAGACTTTGATTTCTGCTGTTATCCTTTTCCAGTTCAATCGCTTCACCGTTTGGGCCTGCGTTTTCTCACTGGTTCTGGTCGCCATCTATCCCTTTATGAAGCGCGTCACCTGGTGGCCGCAGGCCTTTTTGGGCCTCGCCTTCTCCTATGGCGCACTCGTGGGCTTTTCGAGCCAGATCGGCGGGCTCACTTGGGCACCGATCCTGATGTATGCGGGCACGATTCTCTGGGTCATCGGCTATGACACCATCTACGCCCTGCAAGATGTTGAGGACGATGCGCTGGTTGGCGTTAAATCCACGGCCCGCCTATTCGGTGCTAATGTCGGCCCTGCGGTCGCCACGCTCTACGTTGGCGCCTTTGTTTTCTGGATCGCCGCTGCGGTTACGGCCGGGGCAGGGGTGATCTTCGCCGTCATCGCGCTCATCGGCGCGGGGCTAATGGCGTGGCAGCTTTATACGCTCGACGCGTCCAAGGCCGATAACCCGCTCGTTCGGTTTCAGAATAACCACTATGTCGGCATTGTTATTTCACTGGCGCTGCTCGCCGAGTGGGTGTGGTAACGCGCCCCTATCGGCCTAAGCGCGGCCATTCCCCAAGCCATTATGTGCCGGCAAGGTGCCACACATAGGCCCATTGAGGCCCATAAAAGGCCCCACCAAAATGCACAAAAGGGTCAGTCGCACCACCGACTGACCCTTTTCTATAGGTCTGCATGGGTATGGAGGTCTTCTTAAGCCTCAAGCTGGCCGGTCTGACGGCGGTTGAGGAAACGCGGGCGGCGGGCGGCGTCAGCGGCAAGGCGACGACGCGGCGCAGTCTGGCCGACCATGACGCCATCAACCTGCTGCGTGTATGGCAAGTAAGAGCCATCGCCAGCCTTGATGAACAGCGGCAGGCGGAGCTTCTTGCCCCAGTTCTGCCACTCGGCAACGACGTTCAAATTGCCTTCTTCTTCAAAGACTTTGTAGTTCAGTTCATGGTCTGCGTGAACCAGCTCGATCACGCTGGTGAGCCTGCCTTCGTCCGAGATTTTGGTGGCAACAGCAACACCAACAAACTCAGTCACGGGGACTTTCACCTTAATGGCGACGCCGCTCTGCTCAAGCTGCTTGCGGACGGTAACGGTTTTCACCGGTTCGCGGTGGCCGTTGTCGTTTGCGCCTTCAAAACGCTGCCCAGCGAGTGCCGAACGGGTGAAGGTGAGCTGAACTGAGGAGCCTTCCATCGCAACGCCAAAAACCATTTTTCTGCCTTCCTGTAACTTCGAGAGCTTGTTTTTTTGTGCTCCGTTATGCCCCCAACTTAGCGCCGATGATTACCTAGGCCCTTAATCGGTTGGGTTAAGTTTATCTTGCTTTTCCGAAGGGTTAGCAGGACGTAACACCGAGTCATGACCCGTTAACTGCGCCCATTGGCAGAGCGTTTACTCTACTGTTTCCCCCCCTTGCCTTGAGCGCACTTGTCCTCAGGCGGGAACGGGCCTAAAACCCCCGCAACCATGCCGGCTTATTCCAGAAGTTACAGTGATGATCTGGAGCTGCTCCGCTCCACTGCGGTCGCAGCGGGCCTCATTGCGTCCAGCTTTTTCCGTCGTGATATAAAGACTTGGACTAAGGAGAACTCCTCCCCAGTCAGCGAAGCCGACATAATGGTCGACCGCTTCTTGGCCGCGAACCTGTTGCAGGCGCGCCCCGACTACGGCTGGCTCTCTGAGGAAACCGTCGACAATCCTAGCCGTCTCGATAGCGCCCGCTGCTTTGTGGTTGATCCCATTGATGGCACACGCGCTTTCCTGCGCGGCGAGGAATATTGGACCATTTCCATTGCGGTGGTGGAACACGGCGTTCCTGTCGCCGGCGTCGTCTATGCCCCGGCGCTCGACGAAATGTATGACGCTGTTAAGGGCGGTGGCGCGCGAATGAACGCCCGCCCATTGCAGCGCAGCCGCCGTGCTGGCGCTTTGCCGATGATCCCTGCGCCGGGTGCAGTTCATCAAGAAATTCAAGCCACTGGCCTCGATTACACGCGCGGCCCCGCCTATCCATCCTTGGCCTACCGCCTTGTGCAGGTTGCCACCGGACGCCTCGACGCCGCTGTGTCGCGCCGCGGATCGCAAGATTGGGATATTGCCGCCGCGGCGCTGATCTTGAGCGAAGCGGGGATGGATTTTGCCGATGTCTGCCTTGGCTACCCCCAATTTAACAAACGAGATGTGCGTCACGGGGCTCTTGCGGCCCTCTCGGACATCAGCCTAAAACCAGTTATCCACGCTGCCCTGATCAAGGTTTATGGTTGTCCAGAACCGCAGGGTTGCGAAACTGACCAACAACCAACCTGAATCGAGAATAGAATGGCTGCTACACCGGATCAGCAACTCCTCCACCTCGTTATTGGTGGCGAACTATCGAGCCTCGAGGGCGTGACCTTCACCGATCTCGATAAGGTGGATATTGTTGGCGTATATCCCAATTACGCCGCTGCCTATGCGGTTTGGAAGCAGAAGGCACAGATGACCGTTGATAGCGCTCAGACGCGCTATTTCATCGTTCACCTGCACCGCCTGCTCAACCCAGAGCAAACTGGTCAGTAAGAGCTAAGTCTTTGAAATTCCAAGTGAATTTAATATGGCGGTCAGGGCTCCTTGGCCGCCAATATTGTTTTGGCCAATGGCACCGAGACGCATCCGCAACTCTGGGTTGCCGATCAGCCGGATAATGGCCGAGCCGAGTTGATCTACATCGGCGTCCACCACAAGACGGGCATCGCCGAAAAGCTTCTGCTCGTCTTCAAAGCGTGAGCGACGATCCCTTTGATTGATAAAGGTAATCGCAGGCTTGCCTAGGCCCAGCGATTGGATCGTGGCAGTCCCCGCCTGGCTCAGAACAAAGTCCGACGTGTCCAAGAGATTGCCCATCGCGCGGCCACGCGCCATATGCACCGTGATGTCACCATCGGTCAGTTGCCCGAGATCATCGGGCTCCGAGCTCAAGTGATGCGAGCGTTGCAGACCGGCCGCTTTTGCCAGTTCGTCAATCTGCACACTACCGGCAACAGCGAGGAAAATATCCGGCATCAGCTCCGGCACAACCTGCCGCAAGCCGTTGATTTGCAGCGCAAAACTTTCAGCGGTGAGGGCGCGGCTGCCGGGCAGCAGGGTCACCGCCAAAGCGCTGCGTCGACGCGACGCCGCGTCATAGGATCCGTGCGGAATGGTATCCATCATCAGATTGCCGGGAGCGGAGGCATTAACGCCATCCTCGCGCAACATCGCCGCAAGGTTTTCGGCGCGGCAGAACACGAGGCTACAGGCCTTGGCTATGGCTTTGCGTTCAAGGCCCGAATAGAGCCGCGCCGCGCCCGTTTTATAAACGTCGATATAGACGAGGTCGCGATAGCCGGTCACGAGGCCAGCCAGCACGCCCACCATGTCTCCGACCACGATGACGCGATCATAGTTCCCGCGCATTTTTCGCAGGAATTTCAATGCTGGTGGGACAGTGAGCAGACCGCCGTTGACGATATCGCGGCGCAGCGAGCCCTTCACGTTGCGCCACCCTTCAGAGGCCAGAGAGGCGCGTGGGCCAACGACGCGGCAGATGCCATCATAGGCCTTGCCGCTGCCAATCATCGGATAAGCATCCGCCTCAATCGAGGAGGGAAACTGGGAAATCACCTGCGCGGCAATAGCGTCTTCGCCATGCCCGTTTGAGATGATGAGGAAGCGCTGACGCGTCGCTGCCTCGCTCAACTCAATTGCCTCGGCCGAAACGTTCAAACGCCTCAGTGGCCGCTGCCGCATCGGCATAAGCTTCCTGCCGATCAACGCTCCAATAGTGCAATTCGTCGAGCGGAATGGTCTTGCCGGTTATGGCGCAGCGCACGAAAGTGCCTGATTTAATAAGCTTATAGTCGCCATCACCATAAAGCAGGGTCGCTTCGCTCGGCGTGAAGCCTTTTTCGAAGATGTTCATGTCGACCTCCTAGCCGTGTGCTGTCCTATAGCCAATTCACCGGAGCCTCAAAAGAGGCTTTCCTGCCCGCCCCCATCAGGATTACGCGATGGTTTGCGTTTCGCTGGTGGCGCGCCGGAAACCGTAGCGTTCAAATCGCCATCAACGAAAGTGAGCTTGAGACTATCCCCAGGTTTAGCCCCAGATTTGCTGGTCACAATCTGCCCGGCCTCATCTTGCACCAAGGCATAGCCACGCGCCAAGACATTCCGATAGCTCAATGTTTCCAGCAGCTTGGTCAGCTGCTCGACCTGCTGGCGGCGGCCTTGGGTCAGTTGCGCAGCGGTCACGTCGAGGCGCTTCTCCAACGGGGCGAGAAGGCTCTGAGCCTGTCTTAGGTCGGCCCGCAAAGGCTGTGGTGATAGGCGTGGCAAAACCCGCGCGAGAGCGGTGTGTTTGCGCTCAAATGCGGTTCGCGCTGCCTCTGGCAATCGCCGCGCGCGCGGATCATAGGTGAGGCGTGCGCGCTCAACCGATTTCATCAATCCGCCTTCTGCGTGGCGGCCCAGGTTTTTGAGGCGATCGCTCAGTTCGCTATGGCGTTGGCGAATAATGCGCGGCTGCAATGCCCCCGACGCTGTGCCAAAGGCCATGCGACGCGACTGCACGAAATGTCGAAGTGCGCCAGAGAGTTGGCTCGATGCCAGATCCAGCGACTGTCGCTGGTTTGAGATCAAATCACTGGCGCGTGGCAGCCCCGCCGAGGCGGCGCGGAGGCGATCCTTGAGCGAGAGCAACATGCGCCGCGCGGACTGCCGCTGCCGCCCGCCGTGGTCATCAACATAGGCAATCAGTTCAGCCCGAACCGGCACAGCGGCTTCCGCCGCAGCCGTTGGCGTGGGCGCCCGCATGTCCGAGGCATAGTCGACAAGTGTCGTATCGGTTTCGTGGCCGACAGCGGTAATAACGGGAATGTCGGAGCCCGCGACCGCGCGCACAACCGCTTCCTCGTTAAAGCCCCAAAGGTCTTCAATCGAGCCGCCCCCACGGGCGACGATGAGCAGATCTGGCCTTGGGATAGCGCCGCCTGGAACGAGGGCGTTAAACCCTTCAATCGCATTGACAACTTCTGGCGCGCTGGTTTCCCCCTGAACGCGCACGGGCCACACCAGCACATGGCTGGGGAAGCGGTCATCGAGGCGGTGCAAAATATCGCGGATAACCGCGCCGGTCGGTGATGTGATCACCCCGATAACGCGCGGCAGATAGGGCAGGGGACGCTTGCGCTCGCGCGCGAACAGCCCTTCTGCCAAAAGCTTTTTGCGGCGTTCTTCCAAGAGCGCCATCAGCGCCCCAGCACCAGCCGGTTCGATATTCTCGATAACGATCTGATACTTAGACGAACGCGGGAAGGTCGTCAGGCGACCCGTCGCGATAATCTCAAGCCCTTCTTGTGGCTTGAAGCTGAGCTTGGAAAAGCTTCCTTTCCAGATCACAGCGTCAATCGTCGCGCCTTCATCCTTAAGGGTGAAATAGGCGTGGCCCGAGGAATGTTGGCCCCGGAAGCCGGAGATTTCACCGCGGACGCGGACATGACCGAACTCGTCCTCGACCGACCGCTTTACCGCGTGGGCGATCTCGGTGACGGTAAACTCGGATGCATTGGTCAGAACCTGAGACATGTCCTCTGGTGCGATAAAAGAGTGCGGATCGTCAAGCCGCTACTCGGCGGCGTTCAAGCTTTGTGGCTGATCAAGATTACCCATGGATTGCACAATATGCTTGGCCAGCGCGTCATAGATCCCGCCATAGGCGTGGGAGGCACGCAGCAGGGCGATCTGAGCATCGCCAAGGTGCGGCAGGCCCTGCGCCTCGCCAACCACCCGCATACCCGGCTGCAAAGCGCTTTCCGGCAGAAAGCCGATGGCCAGATCGGAAAGAACCGCCGAGCTGATCGCTGTGGCGTTAGAAGAGGTATAGGCGATGCGATAATCGATGTTCGATCGATCGAGCGCCGCCAAGGCGTCCTTGCGCCACCGGCAAAACGATGGCCCGGAGGCGATTGCGATAGGTTCGCTGGCCATGGCGCGGCCGCCGTGGCTCGCCACCCAGAACATTTTCTCGGTGCGGAACAGCTCGCCAAAGTTCTGCTGCGTGCCTTGGGTGAACACAATAAGGTCATAGCGGCCCGCCTTGAGGCCAGCGATCAGCTCTTCCGAGGCCATGCAGGCCACATCAACCGCGATCTTGGGGTGGGTGCGCTGAAAACTTGAGAGAATTACCGGCAGCAGGCGCACCGCATAATCGTCCGGCACGCCGAAGCGGATCGAACCTGCAAGGTCCGCATCGTTGAATTGATCAAGGATTTCAGCATTGGTGCGCAGCATTTTGCGCGCCCGCTCATAGAGAATTTCCCCGTGATGGGTCATTGTGACGGTGCGGCCGTCGCGCGTGAGCAGCGGGTGGCCGAGGCGCTCTTCGAGCCGCTTAATCTGCATGGATACAGCAGATTGTGTCTTGTTCACCCGGCGCGCCGCCTCGGTAAAACTTCCACAGTCGGCAATGGCACAAAAGCTTTGCAGCTGATCGAGGTCGAGCGGGGAAGCCATGATTGCTTTCCATCACAAATATTGATCACAAAAATGAAATCTATTTGTTGGACGAATGACTGTCTAGCTTCTATCTCCATCACATCGGCGCATTTCAGCGACGGCCGCCATCTCCCGACCGGCGGCACCCTTTCGCAATTGGAGACTTTAGATGGCTCTCTCGCTCCCCGGCGAGCAGTCAGTCACGGCTGGCTCGTCATACAATCCCGTCCGCATTCTCGTGCGCTGGATCAAAAATGCCGCAGCCAATCGCCGTCGCGGCGTGGCCCTGCGTGCGCTATCTGAGCTCGAACCACATCTGTTGCGTGATCTAGGGATCAGCAGGTCAGATATTACTGATGCGCATCAGGCCACTGGCGCGCGCACGCCAGCAATGGTGTTGAACGCTGCCCGCGCTCGTAGCGCGCAGATGTAGCCAAACGAGATTAGCAGGTCCTTGGATCTGCTCACGACGTTGGTCTGGGTGATTGCCTCATCCCGGCCTACGAAAGGACTGGTCCTCCAGTCCCGTTTCCTGACAACTTGCCGGGTATCCTTTCGAGGACCCGGCATTTTTTGTCCGGGAATACAAAAAGCGCGCTGCAGAGGTCTGCAACGCGCTCAATTCACAGTTTTAAATCAGTCTCTTAGGGAAGAGCTGCAAACCCGTCCTTAAAGCCGGCCAAGGACACCGGAATGCCCACGCCTTCTTCAGGGGTTTTGAACACGACGAAAATTGCTTCGCTGCCTTCTGACAGCGTCGAGATCAATTCGTCGTCCAGCTCAACTTCAGCGATGCAGCCGTTCGGCAAGCAGCGCACGAATGCGACGCGGCCCATGTCCGTGCCGTCAACGTTAAGGCCCAGGCCATTCGGCAGGAGCACGCCGAGAGGCGCCAGAACGCGCAGCAAACGGGCTTCTCCGTCAGCGGTCTTTAAGACGATAACCGACAGGCCAACGTTGGGCTGATCTTCAGCCAAGACATTCTGAATGATGGCACATTGTTCAGCGGTCGCCCCTGGTGGGGTGTCACAGCTCAGCTGCCAGTCGCCATGTTCGGCACGAATGGTGCCTTGCGACAGCGCTGGTGAAACGCTCATGGCGGCGAGGGCCGCGCTCAGGAGACCAATCCGTTTTGCCCAGATCAACACTCTATTACCTCTCCTGAGAATCGGGATTGATTTCCCAACGTGCACAGTTGCCGAAAAAGCCTCGGCGGTGTCAACCAAAGCCCCGTATTCCGGCTCTTTTTTACGGTCAAACAAGGCGAGTATGAGGCGAAAGGGTGTCCTGTCGGCACCTTTTGCCGCACGAGAGTTGAGTGTGGCCGCAATAGACTCTCGTGCGGCTATATGATTTACGGTCTTTCCAGAGTATTTCGCTCCGAGGTTGAGTCGGGGCGGCGTTAGCTATGCCGCTATTCAAACCCCCTCATTCTCGGTGATAGCCGCCAGAACATGTCGACAAGGGGGTATATGGTGACCGGGCAGTTCTTTAAAAAGATGGGTGCCGTTTCCGCGGCCGCAATGGCACTTCTGCCAGCGGTGTCGGGTGCCCAGGAGCTCGGCACGGGGCAGCCCGCCCCAGGCCAGTTTAATCTCCAGGGTTCCGTGACTCCGATCATGGACTCAATCACAGCATTCCACGACGGTGTGCTGATGTGGACGATCACGCTGATCGTTCTCTTCGTGCTTGCGCTTTTGATAATCGTGGCTCTGCGTTTCAACGCAAAGTCAAATCCGGTTCCTGCGCGCTTCACGCACAACACGCTCATCGAAATCGTTTGGACCGTTCTACCGGTCTTGATTCTCGTGATCATTGCGATCCCGTCTTTCGGCGTTCTCTCTGATCAGATGACCACGCCAGATGGCGAGCGTAAGTATCTTGGTGCGAACGTCTTCTCCATGGGTGAAGTCGAAGTTCCAGCTGCGTCGCTGACCGTCAAGGTTTCGGGTGAGCAGTGGTACTGGAATTACGAATATGTCGATCAGGGCGTTGGCTTTGACTCGAACATGGTTCGCGATGCCGACCTTCAGGAAGGTCAACCACGTCTGCTTGCTGTTGATAACAACCTGATCGTGCCAGTTGGTGCAACCGTTCGTCTGCAGGTCACTGCAAGCCCATCGGGTGTGATCCATGCTTGGGCAGTTCCGTCCTTCGGCGTTCTTATGGATGCTGTTCCGGGTCGCCTGAACGAAACTTGGTTCAATGCTCGTGAAACTGGTATGTTCTATGGTCAGTGCCGCGAACTGTGCGGTAAGGATCATGCTTACATGCCAATCGGCGTGCGCGTTGTGACCGCAGAACAATTCGACACCTTCATTAAGGCATTCGCCGAAAGCCGTGACTACGGTGCTTCTGTAGCACTTCTGCCGGCACTGTAATTTAGGGGTCAGAGGAAACACACATGGCAAATACTGCTCACCTCGAGGCCAATGCGACCGGGCATGATCATGCCTCGCATGACCATCACACCCCGACCGGCTGGCGCCGTTGGGTCTACTCGACGAACCACAAAGACATCGGGATCATGTATTTGATCTTCTCGATCTTTGCTGGTGTTGTCGGTGGCCTGCTTTCGGGCGCAATGCGCGTCGAACTGCAAGAGCCTGGCATTCAGATCTTCCACGGTATGGCTGCAATGGCCTACGGCGTTGATGGCGATGCTGCCCTTGATGCTGGTAAGCACATGTTCAACGTGTTCGTTTCCGCGCACGCTCTGATCATGGTGTTCTTCACCGTTATGCCTGCGACCATGGGTGGCTTTGCCAACTATTTCGCTCCGCTGATGATCGGTGCGCCGGATACCGCGTTCCCGCGTATCAACAACATCGCTTTCTGGCTCCTGCCTCCAGCGCTGCTGCTCACTGTTCTTTCGATGTTCTTCGAAGGTCCATCGGGCGCAATGGGCTTCGGTGGCGGTTGGACTGCTTACCCACCACTGGCAACCTCGGGTCACCCAGGTCCTGCAACTGACTTCGTGATCTTCTCACTGCACGTTGCTGGTATCTCCTCGATCCTTGGCGCGATCAACCTGATCACCACCATCCTGAACATGCGTGCACCGGGCATGACCCTGCACAAGATGCCACTGTTCGCTTGGTCGGTTCTCGTGACAGCGTTCCTGCTGCTGCTCGCGCTTCCAGTTCTTGCTGGCGCGATCACCATGATGCTTACCGATCGTAACTTCGGCACCTCGTTCTTCTCGCCTGAAGGCGGTGGTGATCCGGTCCTGTACCAGCACCTGTTCTGGTTCTTCGGTCACCCTGAAGTTTACATCATGATCTTGCCGGGCTTCGGCATCATCAGCCACATCGTGGCAACCTTCAGCCGCAAGCCAGTCTTTGGCTACATGGCAATGGCTTATGCTATGGTTGCTATCGGCTTCGTTGGTTTCGTTGTGTGGGCTCACCACATGTACACCACCGGTCTCAGCCTCGACGTACAGCGTTACTTCGTTGCTGCAACCATGGTTATTGCGGTTCCGACGGGTGTTAAGATCTTCTCGTGGATCGCGACAATGTGGGGTGGCTCGATCACCTTCCGTACCCCGATGCTCTGGGCAATTGGCTTCATCTTCCTGTTCACCGTTGGTGGTGTAACCGGCGTGGTGCTGTCGAACGCTGCTGCTGACCGTGCTCTGCACGACACCTACTATGTGGTTGCTCACTTCCACTACGTGCTGTCGCTGGGTGCTGTGTTCTCGATCTTCGCTGGCTGGTACTACTGGTACCCCAAGATGTTCGGCCACATGTACTCCGAGTTCCTTGGCAAGCTGCACTTCTGGGTGATGTTCGTTGGTGTGAACCTGATCTTCTTCCCGCAGCACTTCCTCGGCCTTGCTGGCATGCCGCGTCGTTATGTCGACTATCCGGATGCTTATGCTCTGTGGAACCGTGTCTCCTCGATCGGCTACTACATCACCTTCGTCGCTATGGTCATCTTCTTCTACGCAATGTGGGAAGCTGCCCGTAAGAAGCGCCCAGCTGGTGATAATCCGTGGGGTGATGGTGCAACGACCCTGGAATGGACCCTGTCCTCCCCACCGCCGTTCCACCAGTTCTCGACCCTGCCACGCATTGACAGCAAAGACGCTCACTAAGCGTTCGGCATAATTAGAACTCTGCGGGCCGCGTTACGACGCGGTCCGCTCTAAAGGAAAGTCCTGTGGCCTATATCGACAACAATACAAATTCGACCGTGATGGCGGGCGGAGCACGCGTAGAGGACTATATCTCGCTGCTGAAGCCGCGCGTAATGTCGCTCGTCGTATTTGTTGGTCTGGTGGGCATGCTGGTTGCTCCAGGCTCGATCCATCCCGTAGTGGGGCTGATCGCCATTGCCTGTATCGCCATTGGCGCAGGTGCCTCTGGTGCGCTCAACATGTGGTACGATAGCGATATCGACGCCATCATGAGCCGTACCGTTAATCGTCCTATTCCAGCCGGCCGTATGCAGCGCAATGATGCGCTCACCTTCGGTGTGGTGTTGTCCGTTTTCTCGGTGATGTTGCTGACGCTCGCGACCAATTGGTTCGCTGGAGCCTTCCTCGCCTTCACCATTTTCTTTTATGTCGTCGTCTACACGATGTGGCTCAAGCGCACGACGCCGCAGAACATCGTTATTGGCGGCGCCGCTGGTGCCTTCCCGCCAATGGTTGGCTGGGCTGCCGTGACCGGTGACGTCTCTTGGGTCAGCTTCTCGCTGTTCCTCATCATCTTCCTGTGGACCCCTCCGCATTTCTGGGCGCTGGCGCTCTACAAGCAGGGTGACTACGGCGCGGCTGGCGTTCCCATGATGCCAAACGTTGCTGGTGAAAAATCCACCCGCGTTCAGATTTTTGTCTATTCGCTGCTACTGGCGCTCTCGAGCGTTGCGCCAATCCTTCTCGGGTTCTCGAGCTGGATTTACGGTGTGGTTGCGTCTGTTGTGGCTGTTGGCTTTGTTTGGCACGCCACCCGTCTGCTGCTGGCAAACGAAAGCGTTGAAATGCGCAAACGTGCCCGTGGTCTCTTCACCTATTCGTTGAGCTATCTGGCCATCCTCTTCTTGGCCCTGCTCGTCGATAATTTTGCTCTGCGCATGGGAGTCCTATAACCATGAGCAAATTAGTAGGCGCAAAGCTTGCGCCAAACGATTTGACCGAAGAACAGATGCTCGCATTCCGCAAGCAGCGGGCCCGTCGCTCTTGGGCGCTGGCGCTGGCCTTGGCCATGTTCTGCATCACCTTCTACGTGCTGACCATCGTCAAGTTTGGTCCTGCAATCTTTGATCGGGCGCTGTAATGGCTGACGTTGCAGGTCTAAGTCACGCTCCCCAGAATCCGAAGAATAAGCGCACAGGTATTGTTCTTGCGTCGCTTGCTATCGGCATGGTGGGTCTGGCTTTTGCTTCTGTTCCGCTTTACCAGCTGTTCTGCCAGGTCACTGGTTATGGTGGCACGACACAAAATGCCGACGGTAACCCCAAGGGTGTTATCGACCGCGCCATGAGCACGCGCTTCGACGTCAATGTTGATCGTGCTCTGCCATGGACCGTGAAAGCTGCGCCGATCTCGACCGACCAGATCGGTCAGGTTCGTACTGTGAATTACGTAGCGACCAACAATTCCGATAAGCCCACGACCGGCATGGCCGTGTTCAATGTGGCTCCGGATAAAGCTGGTATCTATTTCAATAAGATCCAGTGCTTCTGCTTCAATGAGCAGACACTGCAGCCGGGCGAAACCGTGGAAATGCCCATCGTATTTTTCGTTGATCCCGATCTGGACGAGAACCACGAACTCGCCACGATAAAAGAGATCACACTCTCGTATACCTTCTACGCTTCAGACAGTGAGGGAAGCTGAACATGGCCGCCATAGAAAAGAACCATGAATATCACATGGTCGAACCCAGTCCCTGGCCGTTCGTCATGTCCGCCGCAATCTTCATTATGGCGGTAGGCGCGATCTTCTGGATGCAGAATTGGACCCCATGGGTCTTCGCCATCGGCACCGCCGGTGTGCTCTACACCATGTACGCATGGTGGAGCGACGTTGTTAAGGAAGCCGAGAACGGCGTTGATCATACCCCAGTCGTGGTTATGCACCACCGCTATGGCATGATCCTGTTCATTGCTTCGGAAGTCATGGTTTTTGCCGGTGTCTTCTGGGCATATTTCGACGGTTTCTTCCGTTACGATGATATTGAACAGTACGCTCGTGTTGCGGCAACCGGCGGTCATTGGCCACCAACTGGCATCGAACTCTTCGATCCGTTCCACCTGCCACTCTTCAACACTCTCCTGCTGCTGACCTCGGGCACCACCGTGACCTGGGCACACCATGCGCTGCTGGAAGGTGATCGCAAGGGTCTCAAGTGGGGTCTTGCACTCACTGTCGCTCTCGGCCTTGTTTTCACCTACGTTCAGTACCTTGAATACAGCCATGCTGGCTTCTCGTTCACTGGCAACATGTACGGTTCCACCTTCGTGGCTGCGACCGGTCTGCATGGTTTCCACGTGATCGTTGGTACGATCTTCCTGGCCGTGTGCCTCCTTCGCGCAATGAAGGGCCACTTCACCCCACAGCGTCACCTCGGTTTCGAGTTCGCTGCTTGGTATTGGCACTTCGTGGACGTTGTTTGGCTGTTCCTCTTCGCCACCATCTATATCTGGGGTGCATGGGGCGTTGCCCTGAGCCACTAAGCCTCGGCTTAGACATGAATAGGGGCGCGGCATTGCTGCGCCCTTTTTTGTTGGAGAATGACGATGCCATCGCCCTCAGCTGATTTGCCAAAGCGCCGCGGTTTGAAATGGACCGACTATTTGTTCGCCGCGATCATGCTCGCCCTTGCGGGCACATGCGTGTTCTTGGGCGGCTGGCAGATGGACCGCTTGGCTGAGAAGGAGGCGTTGATCGCAGCTGTCGATCAGCGTTTGGATGCGGAGCCAGTCCCCGTACCGAGCGTCGACCAGTGGGCGCAGCTTGAGCCCGATGACTGGAATTTTACCCCGGTCAGCCTAACCGGCACATTCCGCTACACCCAGACCATAACTGTCTTCACCAGCCTCACCGATCCCCGTGGTCCTTACAAGGGGCCAGGCTATTGGGTCGTCACCCCGTTTGAGCTGGTCGATGGTGGCACGGTCTTCGTCAACCGTGGCTACGTTCCACAAGAATTTCAGGAACAAGCGGCCCTTGGCGACCTGCACGGCGATGATCCGGAAACGATCACGATTGTTGGCCTCTGGCGTCAGGATGAACAGCTTGGCTGGATGACCCCAGAACCCAATACCTCAGACAGGGTCGAATGGGTTCGCAACATCGCCCGCATGGGGGCAATGGTTGATCCTGCCCTGGCTCCACTGGCGCCGTTCTACGTTGATATGCTGGCGGGTGAACCCGGTGTTCTCCCACAGGCTGGCGAGACGAAAGTCACCTTCACCAATAATCACCTTGGCTATTCCATGACTTGGTATGGTTTCGCCATCATCGCTGTTCTCATGCTGGGCTATTGGCTCTGGCGACAGGCACGAAGAGAAGTCTGACTTTGACTGCGGCGAAAGCTTGCAGCTCTCGTCGGCTTTGACTAGGTTGCAGCAATTCTAAAAGGGCGCTTTCCCTCGATGCAGTTTGTTTCTACGCGCGGCCAGGCGCCGGCGCTTGGTTTCTCCGATGCCGTTCTCGCAGGTCTTGCTTCGGACGGTGGTCTTTATGTGCCGCAAACTTGGCCGCAGTTCACTCATGCGGAAATTGCGAGCTTTGCTGGTAAGCCTTATGCGGAGGTCGCTTATGCAGTGATCTCTCGCTTCACTAGCGATGAAATCCCAGCCGAGACCCTAAAGCGCATCATCGATGAAGCTTACGCCACTTTCCGCCATCCTTCGGTGGCGCCGCTCGTAGAACTTGAGCCCGGCCACTTCGTCCTCGAGCTGTTCCACGGCCCGACCTTGGCCTTCAAGGATGTGGCGATGCAGTTCCTCAGCCGCATCATGGACCATATCTTGGCCGAACGCGGCCTGCGGGCAACCATTGTCGGCGCCACTTCAGGCGACACGGGGTCAGCGGCTATTGAAGCCTTCCGTGGCCGCGACACCACTGACATCTTCATCCTGCACCCCAAGGGGCGTACGTCGGAAGTTCAGCGTCGTCAGATGACGACCGTGCTCGATTCCAACGTTCACAATATCGCGCTTGAAGGCACCTTTGACGATTGTCAGGACGCCGTCAAAGCCATGTTCAACAACCATGCTTTCCGCGATCGCGTGCGCCTGTCGGGCGTCAACTCGATCAATTGGGGCCGCATTGTTGCGCAGATCGTCTATTACTTCACCTCGGCTGTCGCGATTGGCGCGCCGCATCGCAAGGTGAGTTTCACGGTCCCGACCGGTAATTTCGGCGACGTCTTTGCAGGCTACTGCGCCAAGCAGATGGGCCTGCCGATCGAAAAACTGATCATCGCCACCAATGCCAACGACATTCTGCGTCGCACCCTGGATACCGGTCGCTATGAGATGAACGGCGTTGCGCCGACCATCTCGCCATCGATGGATATTCAGATTTCATCGAACTTTGAGCGTTTGCTGTTTGAAAGCGCCGGACGCGATGCCGAAGGCGTATCGCGGATGATGGCAGGGTTGAAGCAGTCGGGTGGGTTCGATCTTCCAGCAAATGCCATTGCGGCCATCCGCAAGGACTTTGCAGCCGGGACCACCGGCGAAGCGGAAACCAGCAAGGTTATCGCGGACACGCAAGCCCAGAGTGCTTATCTTCTCGACCCTCACACGGCGGTCGCCGTTGGCGTGGCACAGGCGCAGCCAAAGTCTGAAGTGCCGATGATTTCGCTCTCGACTGCGCACCCCGCCAAGTTCCCGGCAGCAGTTGAAGCCGCATCCGGCATCAATCCTCCGCTTCCATCTTGGTTGGCGGATCTTTACGATCGTGAAGAACGGCTTACTGTCCTTGCGAATGATCAACAATTGATCGAAGATTTTATCGGCGCTCGTAGCCGCGCGAACTAACAAGGGGCTACAGCTTCGGCTGAAGGCTCAGGAGGACCAGTGTGAGCGTAAAATCGACTACTCTTGATAACGGCATGGTGGTGTTGACCGACGACATGCCGCATCTGGAAAGCGCTTCTCTGGGAGTTTGGGTTCGCGCCGGTGCGCGCTCCGAGCGCAAAACTGAGCATGGTGTCTCGCACCTCTTGGAGCATATGGCTTTCAAGGGGACGCACACCCGCACGGCGCTCGAAATTGCGGAAGCAATTGAAAATGTGGGCGGCGATCTCAATGCTGCGACTTCCATTGAACACACAGGCTATTTCGCTCGCGTGCTCAAGGACGACGTCGTTCTCGCTGCCGACATCCTCTCCGACATTCTGCAGAACTCCAAGTTCGATGAAGACGAACTCGCGCGCGAAAAGCAGGTGATTGTTCAGGAGATTGGCGCTGCCCGCGACAATCCCGACGACTATGTCTTCGACATGTTCCAGCAGGCCGCGTTCCCCAATCAGCCGATTGGGCGCACCATTTTGGGCACTGCGGAATCGGTCCGGGAATTCTCCGCAGACACCGTCCACAAATACATGCGCCGCAACTATGTGGGCGACCACATGGTTCTGGCCGCAGCTGGCAATGTCGATCACGATGGCCTTGTTGAAGTCGCGCGCAGCCGCTTTGCTGATTTGACGCCAAATGGTGCTCCAGCGCCGCAGCGCGCCGAATATCAGGGCGGGGAAGCGCGTGTCTCCTCGGATCACGAGCAGGCGCATATCGTTCTGGGCTTCCAGGGCCGCGCCTATAATTCTGATGGGTTCTACGCCTCGCAAGTGCTCGCTTCCATTCTCGGCGGCGGCATGAGCTCGCGCCTCTTCCAAGAGGTGCGTGAAAAGCGTGGCCTTTGCTATTCGGTCTATGCCTTCCACTGGGCCTTCGCCGATAGCGGCGTCTTCGGCGTTGCAGCAGCAACCGGCGAAGAAGAAGTGCCCGAGTTGATCCCCGTCGTGCTCGATGAGCTTCGTCGTGCCACCGAGACCATCACCGATGAAGAAGTGATGCGCGTCCGCAATCAGATTCGCGCCGGGCTCCTCATGTCGCTCGAAAGCCCATCGGCCCGCGCTGGCCAGTTGGCCCGTCAGCAGATCCTTTGGGGCCGCACGATCCCGATGGCTGAAACAGTGGAACGCATCAACCGCATCACTGCGGCGCGCGTGCGGGAAGTGGCTGAGCAAATCTTCACCACCGGTGTCCCCACACTGGCCGGCATCGGTCCGATTGATCATCTGGCCGACGTTCAAACCATTGGCGAAACCCTAAAGCGGTAATCATCATGCTCTGGCCTTGGTCATCTCCAGCATCGCTGGTTGTGTTAAAGGCCGGAGACATCACCCTCCGCTTGCCCGCTATGCGCGACTACGATCAGTGGGCAACGCTGCGTCGGCAAAGCTATGATTTCCTCCGTCCCTATGAACCGCGCTGGTCTGAAAAGGATTTGGCGCGTCGCATCTATGCCCATCGCGTCAAACGCGCGCGCATCGAGGCGGAAGAAGGCACGGACTATACCTTCTTCGTTTTCCTCCACGATGGACAAAAGGATGTCCTCGTTGGCGGCGTGACGCTCTCCAACATCCGCCGACGTGCCGCTCAGTTCGCCAATCTTGGCTATTGGATGGGGCAACGCTACGCCGGGCAGGGGATTATGAGTCGGGCCGTCTCACTCCTCATTCCCTTCGCCTTTGAGACGTTGGATTTACACCGCCTCCACGCGGCCTTTATTCCGAACAACCGCGCTTCCCGCCGTGTTCTCGAAAAGAATGGTTTCAAGGAAGAGGGGTTTGCCGACCACTATTTGCAGATCGATGGGCGTTGGGCAGACCATATTTTAATGGGGCTTTCGCGCGAGCGCTGGATGATGTTGTCTTGGCAAAAATCAACGCAGCGATACGTCTGATCCACATGTTGCTTCCTCGCAACAATGTCAGAAGCTTGTCGCGTCATGGTTTCTCCCTTACCAAGTTAATCGATCCTCTGGAGGATGAACCGACCAAGCTGTGTCAGAGATTGTTTTCACGATCTGCGACCGTTGCCATAATGAAGCCTAGCGCAGGATTTAACTGCCTCTAATGCGTCATCTGTTTGCACTCGCGACCGTGTTCGCGCTCGCTCTGTTTAGCCTAGCGCCAGCGCAAGGTTTTGAAGTCATTTCCGTCCCCGAGGACGTGAAGGCTGTGAATTTGTCTGATGTTGTCGAGATTGTTCCCGGTCAGGATGGCCGTGTGCAGCTTTCGACCGCGCCGGACAGCAGCGGCATCATCCGGCGCATTGAGGTGTTGGCCAACGAGCTGGGCACCAATCCAAGCTTTGCCTTGTTCGCCTTGCGCAACGACAGCGATCAGCAGATCGAACGCCTACTGGTTTCCCCATATTACCGCCTGCCTGATTCTGGCGTCCTGACACCAGATTTGGGGCAAAGCCGTATCACCACCGTCACGCCAAGCTCAGGCATTCGCCCTGAACGCGTCGTAGACCCGGAAGCGGATGTGTTTGAAGTGACGCTCGACCCGGGCGCCACCATGACCGTGATCGCCGAGCTGAGCGGCGGCAGCCTTCCAGAACTGTACCTCTGGGAGCCGAATGCCTACCGCGATTATGTGAACTCCTTCACCCTGTTCCGTGGCGTTGTTCTCGGCGTTGCCTCGCTCGCAGCGGTGTTTCTCACCATCATGTTCGTGGTCAAGGGGCGCGGCGTATTCCCGGTCACTGCCGCTTTTGCATGGGCAGTATTGATCTACCTGCTGATCGATTTTGGCATTCTGGGGCGCATCCTCAACCTGCCTGCTGATGGCGTTCAACCGTGGCGTGCGGCGGCGGAGGCGCTCTTAGCGACAACCCTTGCCGGGTTCTTGTTTATCTATCTCAATCTACACCGCTGGCATCTGCGCTTCGTCCATCTGGCAATGGGGCTCGCCGCGCTGTTTCTGGCTCTCTTTGCCTTCGCCTTCTTCCAGCCCGCCATTGCCGCAACCATTGCGCGTGTGGTTCTGGCCATGCTCGGCGTTTCGGGCTTCTTCCTGATCCTGATGCTGGCTTTGCGCGGCTATGACCGCGCTGTCCTGCTGGTCCCCACGTGGATCATCTTTATTGCCCTGCTGTTCTATTCTTGGCTCGTTATCTCGGGTCAAGTGACCAATGACATTGCCCAGCCAGCCGTCGCTGGCGGCTTGGTGCTCATTGTCATGCTCTTGGGCTTTACGGCGGTCCAACACGCCTTCTCTGAAGGTCAGGTGACCATTGGCACCCTGTCCGAAGTGGAGCGCCGTGCGCTCGCCCTCACGGGTTCGGGCGACTTCGTTTTTGATTGGAATATCGAGCGCGACCGTGTCACCGTCAGTGATGAACTGGCGACGCGCCTCGGCGAAAAGCGCGGTGCGCTGCGCGGCGCCATCAAGCGCTGGCTCGACCGTGTGCATCCCGAAGACCGCGATCGCTTCCGTACCGCATTCGATACGCTGGTTGAGCTGCGTCGCGGCAAGGTTTCCGCCGATATGCGGATTGCCGGTCACGATGGCAATTTCCGCACCTTCCGTATGCGCGTGAAGCCCGTTCTGGGTGGCGACGGCCAGGTCAATCGGATCGTCGGTACGTTGCAGGATGTCACCGAAGATCGTGCTGCGCGCGAACGTCTCTTGCATGACGCTGTGCACGATAGCCTGACTGGCCTGCCAAACCGTCAGCTGTTTTTGGATCGCCTGGATCGCGCACTTGTCCGTGCCCGCGCGCCGGGTGGGATCAAGCCGGCCGTGTTCCTTATCGACATCGATCGGTTCATGGAGCTTGAGGAGCGCATTGGCCATTCTGCCGCCGACTCGGTGCTGCTGGCCATTTCGCGCCGTATCTCCCGTCTGATGCGTCCGCTTGATACGCTTGCCCGCGTGACCGGTGATCAGTTCGCCGTCATCTTGGCGTCAGAACAGGCGGCTGCAAAAATCGCTGAAACGGCTGAGCAGATCCGTAAGGCGCTCAAGCAGCCTTTCAACTTTGGTGATCGTGACCTGATGCTGACCGCCTCTATTGGCGTCACCATCTACGACAGCAACCCATCCACGCCTCAGGATGTGCTTCGCGACGCCGAACTGGCGATGTATTATGCCAAGCGTCTGGGCGGCGATCGTATCGAAGCCTATCGCGCTTCGGCCCGCTCCATTGCCTCCTACAACAAGGCCAGCGAGGAAGATCTCGAACGCGGTCTCAAGCTGGGTGAGTTGCAGGTTCAGTTCCAGCCGATCATGGACATACATTCAGGCCAGCTGGCGGGGTGTGAAGCGCTCATGCGCTGGAACCATCCAACCCGTGGCATTGTCACGCCCGATGAGTTCGTGCCTCTGGCCGAGCGTTCAGGGCAGATCAGCCGTCTGGGCCGCCTCGCCTTTGAACAGGCTGCGGCGCAAGCTCGGGAGTGGATGACGACGATTGGCCTGCCCGAGAATTTCTTCATCTCGGTCAATCTCTCGCCGTCCCAGCTTGCCAACGACAATATCCTCAACGATATGCGCAGCCTCTTGGCGCAAGATCGCGACTTGGCGAACTACCTCAAGCTCGAAATCACCGAAAGTCAGGTGATGACCAATCCTGAGCACTCTGCCTTCATGCTCGAAGCGCTGCGCAATCTGGGACTTGGCATCGCGCTCGATGATTTCGGTACGGGGCATTCCTCGTTTAGCTATCTGCACCGCTTCCCAATCGACACCATCAAAATCCCAGCAAACTTTATCCGCTTGGGCACGGATTCCGGCATTGCCAACACGCAGGCGCCGATCATCCGCGCCATCGTCAGCATGGCGACTGATCTTGATTTGATGGTGATCGCTGAAGGCGTCGAGACGCTGGACGAGATCGAGCGTTTGCGCCAGCTCAACTGCCGCTATGCGCAGGGCTTTGCGTTCTCGGGCGCTATCAGTGGCGTTGAACTGGGTAAGAAACTCTCAGCACAACTCGGGCGCTAAGCCCGAGTTTGTCGCCTTAGCCGTGCCCGACGGCTGAGCTTAGCGAGGCGGGCGTGATCCGCAGGCTATCAAGCGCGTGCTGATAGCGCTTTTCTGGTGGGACATCGAATAGCAGCGCTCGGTCATAGGGAATGGTCAGCCAGCCATTGGCGGCGATTTCATCTTCCAATTGGCCGGGGCTCCAGCCGCAACACCCCAGAGCAAACAGCGAGCGCTGCGGAGCCGGGCCATAGGCCATGGCGCGCATCACATCCAAGGTCGCGGTCAGCCCAACGCCATCGTTCACCTTATAGGTATTGCCGCTGGTGTAATCGCCGGTGTGCAGCACAAACCCGCGTCCTTTTTCGACCGGCCCGCCACGCAGGACAATGCGCTCGCCGTTTGAATCTGGCAGGCGCTTGGTCGATTGCGGGGCGCTCAGGTCCAATTCGTCGAGCACATCAGCAAAGGTCATGGTCTCAAGTGGTTGGTTGACCACGAGCCCCATCGCGCCCTCGTCGCCGTGTCCGACGACGAAGATGACGCTTTCCGTAAAATTTTCATCGTCCATGTCAGGCATGGCGATGAGGAAGTGACCTTCGAGCGAATTCATATGACTATTCTAGAATGCTAGAGCCTGAGTGCCAAGCGCGGCATACGCTAAACTGCTCAACATGCTCGCTTACATCATGCCTTTGTTTTTCCATGTTATCTGTGCTCCAATGGGTCATGCGCTCAATTGTTTCCCTCATTTTTTTACTGTCAGCCGCGCCAGTTATTGGCGCAGAGACCCCTTGGGTCGAGATCGCGCCCGCGGTTGAAGTGCGTCTCATTAGCGATGGGAATGTTGATTCTGAGGGTAAGACTTGGGCCGGTTTAGAGCTGAAAATGCCGCCGACCACGAACACCTATTGGCGCGTTCCGGGGCAGGCGGGTTTTGCCGCGCAGTTTGATTTTCTGAAAAGTGAGGGGGTTACGGACGTCGCCGTCCACTGGCCCTATCCAGAGCGCAAACGCATCGGCAGCCTTCTCGATTATGTGTATCACGGTGACGTCATCCTCCCCTTTGAGGTGGCTGTGTCGGACCCGTCAGGCACACTCAAGCTCGATGCCGTTCTCGGTATCTGCGAAGAAATTTGCATTCCCGCGCAAGTTAGTTTTGAGCTCGACCTTAATACGCATCAAGCTGACCGCGCCAATGCTTCACGCCTGAAGCAGGCCTTGGCAGATGTCCCAATCGCGTGGGATCAAGACAGTCCTGCCTATGGGGCATTGGGTTTGAACGCAGATGGCAAGAGCGTCTGGGTTCGCGACCTCTCAGCAGAAATCGATCCGGACAGCGTCATCATCGACACGGGCCCCTCCGGTCCAGTATTTGGCGCGCCGCAAAAAAGCCTTGGGGAGCCCCTAGTCCTGCTTCCCATATTGAGCAAAACCGACAATAGTGACTTGGAAGGTCAGACTGTGGAGATCACATTCATGACCGATCAGGGAGCCTATGCGGTTCGCGGGATGATTGAGCCAGCCACCGACTAATGCTGCATGCTGTTGTTGCAGCCTTTGACTTGCTTGTGATCCTAGAAGCGCATATCGGATGAGTAGTATTTGAGGTAGGGCGGCGTATCCGCCAAATAGGGGCCAATCCAACGATGATTGAACGCGGCAATCCGATCCCTTCAGTTGGGATCAAGTTGGTAACGGCAGAAGGCACCACCGATGTCGATAGCGCTGCAGCGCTCGGCGAAGGCTTGGTTGTTCTGTTCTCTGTCCCCGGTGCGTTTACCCCAACCTGCCACGTCAATCATCTGCCCGGCTTCCTTGCCAATGCTGAAAAGCTTCGCGCTGCCGGTGTGACCAAGATTGTTTGCGCCGCAGCCAATGATGCTCATGTCATGAAGGCTTGGGCCGAAGCGTCCAACGCGCTCAATGAAATTACCTTTATCGCCGATGGCAATGCGGATTTTGCCAGCGCTCTTGGGTTTGATCGCGATTTCAGCGCCTTTGGCATGGGTCATCGCTATGCACGTGCCGCTATGATTATTCGTGATGGTGTCGTTGATGCCGTGTTTGTCGAGGATGCGCCTGGCGTTAATGCCAGCGGTGCTCCGGCTATTTTAACTGCGCTCAACGCAGCCTGAGCTTCTGGAGACAGCTTTAGATGATGAACTCCCTAGTCTCCACGCTCCGCATTGGCTCCGCACTTGGCTTTGCTACGCTTCTGGCTGGCTGCTCGATGGGCAGCATGTTCGGTGGCGGCTCGTCGTCCAATGCTGGCCTACAAAACGCGACAGCAGCGCCAATTGCCGTTGCCAGCGCACAGACCAACGCCTTGCCAGTCATCGCTACGGAATGCCCTGCCATTAAGGTCCGTCTCGGCGGCGAGGCCATGTATTTTTATGGCGGCGGTCGCACCGGCGACGCCCGCGCGCTTCAGTATCAGGGCGTGATTGACCAGGCGACGCGCAACTGCGTGGTGTCTAACGGTCAGATCACTGTCAACATGGGCGTCAGCGGCCGTATTCTGCTCGGTCCTTCCGGCAAGCAGACCTCGGTCAACGCACCAATCCGTTTTGCGGTCGAGCGTGACGGTCAGGCGATCTTCTCAGAAAAATACAACGTACCAGTGGCCCTGACGCCTCCGGCCCAAATGTCGGAATTCGTCAAGGTCGTCGAAAACGTCAAGATCCCGTATTTGGGCGGCGAAAGCATCACCATCTGGGTTGGCTTCGACCCACGAGGCTAAGAGCTTCGCCTATGCGCTCCGCGCGACGGGCAGGAGCTTCTGACATCATATAAAAAGGCCCGGATCGCTCCGGGCCTTTTCTTTATTCAGCGGCCTTTGGCATTTCGGCTGCTCGTTCCCACTTGAGGATCGGCTGACGCGCTGCACGCGTTTCATCGAGGCGTCGACGCGGTGCCTTCATAGGTGCGCCGGTGAACCGAGCGGCATTGCCAGATTTTGCCTCGGTCGCCAGCTCCGCCATGACATCGCAGAAGCGGTCCAAGGTCTGCTTGCTTTCGCTTTCTGTCGGCTCGATCAACATCGCCCCGTGCACAACCAGAGGGAAGTACATGGTCATTGGGTGGAAGCCCTCGTCGATCAGTGCCTTGGCAAAATCGAGCGTGGTGACGCCGGTGTCCTTGAGGAAGCTGTCGTCAAACAGGGCTTCGTGCATCGTCGGATAATCCGGGAACGGAACCGAGAACAGATGCTGAAGCCGCGCCTTGACGTAGTTCGCGTTGAGCACTGCGTCTTCTGCCGCCTGCGCCAGCCCGTCAGCGCCGTGGCTGAGCATATAGGTCAGCGCCCGCACATACATGCCCATCTGCCCGTGGAAGGCCGTTACGCGGCCCAGAGCTTGGCTCTCGACATGCTCGACCAGTTCCAGCCCCTGAGCGCCCTTGCGGACAAACGGCACAGGCGCGAAAGGCGCCAGCGCTTCGGACAGAACCACAGGACCTGCGCCCGGTCCGCCCCCGCCATGTGGCGTCGAGAAGGTCTTGTGCAGGTTGATGTGCATGGCGTCGATGCCAAGATCGCCCGGACGCACCACACCCATAATGGCGTTAAAGTTCGCGCCATCGCAGTAGAAATATGCCCCTGCATCGTGGATCGCCTTGGCGATCTCGATCACCTGCGGCTCGAACAGCCCGCAGGTATTGGGGTTGGTCAGCATGATCGCGGCGACGTCTGGCGTAATCGCAGCCTTCACCGCTTCCACGTCTACGGTCCCGTCTGCCTTGGCTGGCACTGGCTTAACCGTATAGCCTAGGAAGGCCGCCGTGGCCGGATTGGTGCCATGCGCGCTTTCCGGAACCAGAACGACGGTCCGGTGGCTTTCCCCCTTGGCGTCCTGCGCAGCCTTGATGGCCATCATGCCCAGGAGTTCGCCATGCGCACCCGCCTTGGGCGATAGCGCGACCGCTGCCGTATTGGTCAAGGTCATCAGCCAGTGGCTGAGCTCATTCATTAGTTCCAGCGCGCCCTGAACCGTCGAGACAGGTTGCAGCGGGTGAATGTCTGAAAAGCCCGGCAAGCGTGCGGTTTTTTCGTTCAACCGCGGATTGTGCTTCATTGTGCACGAGCCGAGCGGATACATGCCGCTATCGATCGAGTGATTGAGCCGCGACAGGCGCACATAATGGCGCATGGCTTCCGGTTCAGTCAGTCCCGCGAGGTCGAGCTTGGTTTTGCGTTCAAACCCACCCAGACGCGCAGTGGTGATTTCAACATCAGGCAGATCAACGCCGGAATGTTCGGTATCGCCAATTTCAAACAGCAGCGGCTCGTCGGGCAGCAGCGCCGAACCTGAAGCGCCGGTACTGGCAGTGCCCACTCCCGTCGGGCGGCCTTGCGTATTCATGCTCATGCCAATACCTCCGAAAGCGCCGCTGTCAGGGCTGCAATATCGCTCTCCGTTGTCAGCTCGGTTGCAGCGAGGATAATGAGGTTTTCAACCTCTGGATCGTTTGGCAGCAGGCGGCTTGCCGGAACCCCAGCCAAAATGCCCTTGCGCGCCAGCGCTTCCACCACCTGATCGGCAGGCTTGCCCGTGCGGATGGTCATTTCATTAAAGAACGTTTTGTTCAAAACGCTGACGCCCGTAACGCGAGCCAGTGCGTCGGCAAGCTTGATGGCGTTCGCGTGGTTGAGCCGCGCGAGGCGCACAAAGCCCGCTTCGCCGAGCAGTGCCATGTGGATAGAGAAGGCGAGGGCACAGAGCCCCGAGTTGGTGCAGATATTGCTCGTCGCCTTCTCGCGGCGGATATGCTGCTCGCGCGTCGAAAGGGTCAGCACAAATCCGCGGTTGCCGTCGGCATCAACCGTTTCACCGCACAAGCGTCCCGGCATTTGCCGGATGTATTCCTTCTTGCAGGCCATCAGCCCGAGATAAGGTCCACCAAAGTTCAGCGCGTTGCCAATCGATTGGCCCTCGCACACAACAATGTCTGCCCCAAGCGCACCAGGAGCCTCGAGAAGGCCCAAGGACACGACTTCAGTGACAACCACAATGAGCAGCGCCCCAACGGCGTGTGCGGCGTCCGCTGCGGCTTTAAGATTGCGCAGGTGACCATAGAAATCCGGGGTCTGGATGACGATGGCGGCAGTGTTGCCGTCGATCTGCTCCAGAATGTCTCCCTGTCCCTCGGGGGAGGGGGAGAGGCAGACGAGATTGGGATCATCCTTGAGATAGGCTTTTACCACATCGCGATAATGCGGATGGAGGCCGCCCGAGAGCAGAACGCGGTTTTTGCGGGTGATGCGGCGCGCCATCAGCACCGCTTCGGCTGTTCCGGTCGAGCCGTCATAGAGCGAGGCGTTGGCCACATCCATGCCGGTGATTTTGGCCACCTGCGTCTGGAACTCGAAGAGCATCTGCAATGTGCCCTGCGAGATTTCCGGCTGATAAGGCGTATAGGCCGTCAGCCATTCTGAACGCTGGATAAGGTGGTCCACGGTCGCTGGAATATGGTGCCGGTAAGCGCCAGCGCCAACGAAGAATGGTCCATTGCCTGCAGCATGGTTCTTGTTCGCCAGCGCCCGCATATGCGCTTCAACCAGGAACTCAGGACTATGGGCTGGCAGATCAAGGGTGAAACTCTTGAGTGCGGAGTTTGGCACGGCGCTGAACAGCGCCTCAACATTGGCCGCGCCAATGGTGCCGAGCATGTCGGCACGTTCGTGGGCAGAGTGGGGAAGATATCGCATCGAGGGTCTTACTTCGTCATATCTGCGTAGGCAGCGGCATCGAGCAAGCCATCCAGCTCGCCGGCATCGGCGATCTCGATCTTGTAGATCCAACCGGCATTTTCCGGATCGGTGTTGATCAAGCCTGGCTCGCCGCTCAGCGCTTCATTGACTTCGGTAACGGTGCCCGCAACTGGAGCGTAGATTTCCGATGCCGCTTTGACCGATTCAACCACGGCTGCTTCATCGCCCTTCTTGAGGACTTTGCCGACGCTTGGCAGCTCGACGAAAACAATGTCGCCAAGCGCGTCTTGAGCGTATGGCGTGATGCCGACAACGCCCGTGGTGCCTTCAACGCGAATATATTCGTGGTCTTGGGTAAACTTGGTGGTCATCTGGGGCCTCAGATCGATTTGCGGAAATAACGGTGTGGGACGAATGGCGTCTCAACAACTTCGGCGGCTTGCGCTCGGTTGCGGACGACAACTTGCAATTTGCTGCCGATGGCGGCGTGTTCTGGGCTGACAAAGCCAAGAGCGATGGCCTTGTTCAGCGATGGCGCAAAGCCGCCACTGGTGACGACGCCGATGACAGTGCCAGCGCTATCGGTAATTTCAGCGCCTTCGCGCGCAGGGGCGCCCTCGATGATCATGCCAACGCGTTTGCGGCTCAGCTGGCCATCGCGCTCTGCCAGAATGCGATGCGAACCCGGAAAATCTGCGGCCTCCCGGCGGCGCTTCGATACGGCAAAGCCTAAGCCTGCTTCGATGGGGGAGATCGTTTCGTTGAGGTCATGCCCATAAAGCGGCAGGCCAGCTTCGAGGCGTAGGCTGTCCCGAGCACCAAGACCGATTGGCTTCACCCGATCATCGGTGAGAAGGGCATCCCAGAAATCTTCGGCATGCGCTGCGGGGAGGAGAATTTCAAAACCATCTTCGCCCGTATATCCAGCGCGGGCGGTGGTCACCGGAATTGTGTTCCAGCTCAAATTGGCGTGGGTCATAAACCCAAGTTGGACCGCGCCCGGGATAAGACCGGCAATAACGTTTACCGCTTCAGGGCCTTGCAGCGCGAGAAGGGCGTTGTCGTGGTCCGCACGAACAAGTTTGGCGCTGTCGCCCAGTGCCTTCTCGATCAGCGCGAAGTCGCTATCCTTGGTCCCGGCGTTGACCACCACATAAAGCACACCGGCCTCATCAGGGGACCGGGCGATCATCAGATCGTCGATAATGCCGCCCTGTTCATTAAGCAGGAGCGAATAGCGGATTTGGCCGGGTTTGAGACTGGCAATATCCCCGCAAATGAGAGGTTCAATTAGAGCGGAAATTGCAGCGTGATCGGCTTCGGCGTCACCGCTTGGCGCATTGAGACGGACAAAGCTCGGTCCCATATGGCTGACGTCGAACAGGCCGGCATTGTCGCGGGTCCACTTGTGCTCGTTCATTATCCCACTGGGATATTGCACGGGCAGGGCATAGCCCCCGAACGGGACGATGCGGCCGCTCGCAGCGACGTGTTTTTCGTAAAGCGGGGTCTGATGTAGGTCTTCTGGGCCTGAAGATGCCATGAACAACTCGGGTTAGAGGTCAGCACGATGTCCTCCGCTGTCGCGGAGTGCGTGCCCCCTCTGTCCTTGCCCTGAGAGATTTCCTGGCTGAGCGCCAGTTGCTCCTTCGGTGGAATTGGCTCGGCCAATTCGCTTTCCAGAGTGTTCGTTTAACTGCGGTCCGTTTGCCTGAGAGTTTCCGGGGCGGTTGCTCCTTCGGCGCTGGCAGTTGCCAGTCTCTCCCGCAGTTGCCCGGACCATGCGCGAGTTTTGCGCCTGCGTCAATTCGGCATGGTCGTTTTTGGTCCGGATCGCGAGGTGTGGCTGGTAAGTGCCCCACCCAACCTCGCCTGAACGACGGAGGAGGGGCATTCCGGTGCTCGTGGCAGCCTTTGCGCGCACTCGGTCCAATCGCTCCCCTTTTTAGGGGGGAGGCCAGGAGGGGGTATTCCTCACCCAAGCGTCAAAACAAAAAAGGCGGACATTGCTGCCCGCCTTTAAATTCGTTTGTCTAGTATCAGACTTAGTTGAGCTTGGTGCTCACGTCCGCGATAGCTGCGTCGATGATCTTGCCGCCATTGCGGTTCATTTCATCGGAGAGCACAACGCGGGCAGCTTCTACTGCCAGATCTGCAGAGCGTGCGCGGACTTCCGCGATTGCCTGCGATTCTGCCTGGGCGATCTTGTCTTCCACAGCCTTGGTGCGGCGGGTGACGAGCTCTTCCAGCGAAGCCTTAGCTTCAACAGTCAGACGGTTCGCTTCTTCCTGAGCCGAAGCGATGATGTCCTGAGCGTCCTTCTCAGCAGCAATACGCTTCTGTTCGTATTCAACGAGCAGGGCAGCTGCGTCCTGGCGGAGGCGCTTGGCTTCCGACAGATCGGTTTCGATCTTGGCGATCTGCTTATCGAGCATGCCGCCGATGATGCGTGGCAGGCCGAGGTAAACCAGCAGGCCAATGAAGATCACGAGGCCTACGAGGGCGAAAAAGCTATTGTCCATCCAGTATGGCATGGCGATTAACCCTTCACCTTAGCAACGGCAGCGCGAATGCTGTCGGCAGAAACGTCGCCAACGATCTGGCCAACGACAGCCTGTGCGGTGTCGGCAGCAATTTCATCAACGTTAGTGAGTGCGGCAGCCTTGGTCGCTGCGATACGCGCTTCAGCTTCTGTGACCTTGGCGGTCAGTTCGGCTTCTGCAGCGGTACGCTTTGCAGTGATGTCGGCATTGATTGCGTCGCGTGTCTGGGCAGCGATCGCCTGAGCCTTAGACTTGGCTTCGGCAAGTGCCTTTTCATACGATGCGATTGCAGCGTCGGTCTTCTGACGGTCAGCGTCGGCAGCAGCGAGGTCCGCTGCGATCGTCGCCTGGCGTGTCTCGATGGTCTTGCCGACCTTCGGGAGTGCCAGCTTGCTCATCAGGATGTAGAGCGCTGCGAAACAGATTGCGAGCCAGAGCAACTGGCTGGGGAAGGTAGCCGGATCGAATGGCGGGAACACGTCTGAGTGACCGTCACCATGCGAAACAGTTGCATGAGTGTCTGAGTGGTCAGCGTGGACCGCGGTGTCGTCGGTCGGCGTTGCCGCTTCTTGAGCGTAGGCTTGCGTTACCATCTGGTCGGTGTCCCGTTAATTCCGGTCATCCGGCGTGAGGCCAGATAAAGCGCAGCCGGACAAAATATCCGGCTGCGGAATTGATCGCTTAAAGTTGCTAATTAAGCAACGAACAGCAGGATCAGAGCGACCAGGAACGAGAAGATGCCCAGTGCTTCGGTCATAGCCATACCGAAAATCAGGTTACCGGTCTGGCTTGGAGCAGCAGACGGGTTGCGCAGTGCGCCCGAGAGGAAGTTCGAGAAGATGTTCGACACGCCGAGGGCGGCACCAGCCATACCCAGGGTTGCGATACCGGCGCCGATCATCTTTGCGGCTTCAACGTCCATTTGTTTGTCCTTTCGAGGGTCAAAGTTTACCGGCGAAAAGCCGCCGTTTGAGAGACTCAACGTCTTAGTGTGATGGGTGAACCGCGTCGTTGAGGTACATCGAAGTCAGAACTGCAAACACATAGGCCTGCACGACTGCGACGAGGAGTTCGAGTGCTGTGATTGCAACCGTCATGATGAGCGGCAGCAGTGCACCCAGCCAGCCGAGAGCGCCAAGGGCACCAAGGCTAACTACGAAACCAGAGAAAACCTTCAGGGTGATGTGGCCGGCAAGGATATTGCCGAACAAACGAACCGAAAGGCTGATTGGGCGCGAGAGGAACGAAATGATCTCGATCGGCACCACAATCGGCAGAACGTAGCCGGGAACACCCGACGGTACGAACAGCTTGAGGAACTTAAAGCCGTGACGGAAGAAACCGTACACGATCACAACACCGATCACGAGGAACGCCAAAGCGGCAGTAACGATGATGTGGGAGGTTGTGGTGAAGAAGTATGGGAACATGCCGAGGAGGTTACCCACGAGCACGAAACCAAAGAGCGAGAATACGAACGGGAAGAACTTCATGCCTTCCGTGCCCGCTGAACTTCGCAACATATTGGCGACGAAACTATATAGAAGTTCGCCGGCCATCTGGAACCGGTTTGGTACCATCGCCGCACGCGATGAGGAGAGAACCATGAAACCAGTCAGGATCACCACCGTAACGGCCATAAATAGGGCCGAATTGGTGAACGAGAGATTCAGTGCGGTACCAGCGGCCTCATCTCCGACATGAATCGGAATCAGATCGGTGATGACAAACTGGTGGATCGGGTCAGTACCGGCCATGGAGCCCTCTAAGCGTCATCTTTATCGTCGCGCTTCGCGTCAGCAGGGCCTTCATTGGTCCCAACCGTCGAAGCGGCATTCATTTCGTTCGCTGTACGAACGACATTTTTGACGCCTGCTGCAAAGCCTACGATCAACAAAATGATCATGGCCCAAGGCGTCGTTCCTAAACCAAGGTCGATGAGATAACCCATTACGGCTCCCACCAAAATTGCCGCTACGAACTCGGAGCCCATGCGCATACCGCGGGCCATTCCATTCGCATCTGCTGAAGCGCCACCAGCAACGTTACCGTTCGCTAGATCGCGCTCCTTCTTGGCCGAAGCGATGCGTGATGCAAGATCGCGCGTCGCGTCGCGGGCACTTTTCGGCTGACCTTGGTCGTCCGGAGGTATGTTCATCCGCAACTCCCTATAGTCGGCTTTTCCGGAGGATTTCCGGTCGCCCTTTAAGTCGCGCGCAACATAGTGGTGGCCCCGAAACGTGTCAAGGCGCGCTGCGACTGTGTAAGTTATTGTTGTCGCGCCTGAATTTTGAATGTTTGAGGGGTGCGGCATGCTGTCCTGCGCGCAAGAGTGGCGAAGTGGTGGCGGCACGTGAAGATTCTTAAGAATTACCGAGAGCCTAGGCGGTCTCTAGGTAGCTTTCCGCGGTTTGCAGATCGACAGAAACGAGCTGGCTGACCCCGCGTTCTGACATCGTGACCCCGAAAAGCCGATCCATCCGTGCCATGGTTATTGGATTATGGGTAATCACCATAAAGCGAGTTTGGGTCCGGTGTCGCATCGAGTCGAGCAAATTGCAGAATCGCTCGACATTGGCGTCATCGAGTGGCGCATCCACTTCGTCGAGCACGCAGATGGGGGCGGGGTTGGTCAGAAACACCGCAAAAATTAGGCTCATTGCTGTCAGCGCCTGCTCACCCCCAGAGAGAAGTGTCATGGTTTGAGGCTTCTTACCCGGTGGTCGGGCAATAATTTCGAGACCTGCTTCGAGCGGGTCATCGCTTTCCACAAAGGTCAGCTCCGCCGTGCCGCCGCCGAACAGCGTGGTGAAGAGCTCTTGGAAATGCGCATTGACCTTGCCGAAGGCTTCATTGAGCCGCGCGCGCCCTTCGCGATTGAGATTGCCGATGGCCACACGCAGTTTGGCGATCGCCTCAATAATATCGTCGCGGTCTCGCACCATGGTGTCGAGCTTTTCCTGAATCTCCTCGGCTTCTTTCTCTGCCGATAAGTTCACTCCACCCAAACGCTCGCGTTCGGCCTTGAGCCGCTCAAGCTTCTGTTCGGTGGGTTGTTCCGCGGGCAGCGCTTCTTCCGGCCGAATGCCTGAGGCTTCCAGCGTGCGGCTTGCCGGAATACCGAGGTTCTCTTCGGTCTGCCGCTCAATCTGCAGGCGCTGGCTGATGATCCCCTTGAGCCGCTCTTCAACGCGGGTAAGCTCAATGCGGACATTATTGAGAGCATCATTTGCGGCTTTGACCGCTCGGTCGGTCTCCCGCCACGCGTTTTGTGCATTATTCAATCGTTCGACGGCGGCTTGATGATCCTCGCTGGCGATGTCGATTTGCTCATCGAGTTGGGCTTTGCGTTCGTCGAACCCGTCCGGCGAATCTGCCATATCGGCGAGTTGGTCCTGCACATCGGCGGTGCGGTCATCAAGTGTCGCCAATTGATTGCGCGCGCCATCGAGGCGCCGCTGCCAGGAGGCCATGTCTCGCGTCAACTGCTCAAGGCGCGTCGTACGCAGGCGCTTGGTTGATTCGAGCGTATTGAGGTGTAGGCGCGCCGCATCGGCTTTTTCGCGCAAAACAACGACATGGCTTTGTGTCGCCTGTGCCGCCGCAGCCATCGCGTCTTCGTCTGCCAGATCTGCCAAAGCGTCGAGCGCGGCCTGTTCGGCCATTTCCGCGTCACCCACACTGCTCGCCACGCGGAGTTTTGCATCTTCCAGCGTCGATTTGCGAGTGGTGAGATCGGAAAGAGCGCGCTGGGCTTTGTCGAGTTCAGTCTGCGCCGTGGCGATAGCGTGTTGCGCAGTGCGCCACGCTTCCCGGCAATGCCGTTCGCTACCCCGTGCAACGTCAAGCGCTGTCGCGTGAGCATCGACCTCACGCTTCCACGCATTGCGTTCGCCCTTGGCGCGAATGATGTCTTCATCCAGCTCAAGCAGTCGGTTCTTTTGCGCCAGACGAAGTGCGGCTGCGCTCGGTGCATCAGCTGCCGCAATCAAACCATCCCAGCGCCAAACAGCCCCTTCAAGGGTCACCAGTCGCTGCCCGGGTTTAAGTGCTTTCATCAGGCTTGGCCCGTCTGCCGCATCAATAAGACCAATCTGGTCAAGACGACGCTTGAGTTGCGGCGTGCCCGAAACATAGCGCGACAAGGGCTCTGCCCCTTGCGGCAGGTTCGGATCTTCACTGCGGTCTAGGGCCGGGGACCAATGGATCGGCGCATCACTGTCCGATGAAGCTTCGAGATCATCGCCCAATGCCGCGCCCAGCGCTGTTTCATACCCCGGCTCAACCTGCAGCTCATCGACGATAGCGGGCCACGCCCCCGTGCCTGTCACCAGCATTTTATTGAGCGTCGCCGCTTCCGCCTCAAGGCTCGTCACCAGCGTTTCCAGCTCGCGTAGGCGTGGTCGCGCCCCATCGAGCTTTTCTTGCGCGAGGTGAACCTTGGCTTCGGCCTCCAGTGCATTGGCCTCGGCGATTTCGGCTGCCTCTTGCGCACCCTCTAAAATATCGCGTCGTGCTGAAACGGTCTGGTCCGCGTTGAGTGCATCGATCACACGCTGATAGTCGCTTTCCAGCTCGGCCAATTGCTGGGCGAGGCTGCGTTTGCGCGTCATAGCCTCTTGCGCATTGCGCTGCGTTTGGCTGCGCATAGCGCGCAACTGCGCCAAGGCTTCGGTTGCCTGCCGAGCCGCAGCGTCCGCTTGCGTGACCGCGGCTTGCGCCAACTCAGCCTCTTGGCGGGCGGTTACGCTCTCGTCCTGCGATCCTTCAATTTCATATTCGAGATCAGCGCGCTCATTATTATAGGCGTCTATCGCTGCTTCGCATTCCGCAACCAGCGTCCGCTCACGTTGCCCATCGGCTGCGATCTGCTGCAGCCGGTTTTGTAGCTCAACACGCCGCTGGCTCATGCGCCGTGCTTCTTCGGCCAATTGCTCTGCTAAAATCGTATAGCGTTGCAGTACCGCTCCGGTCACAGCTTCCCGCTCCCGCAGCGGGGCAACTGCGGCTTCGGCCAGTTCTGCGGCCTTTTGGGCCTGGTGTTCGGCGTGGGTGGCATCCGCCAGTTGACGAATAAGCACCGCCTGCGCTGCTTCAGTTTCTTTCTCGGCGACGCGCGCCGCAACCCAGCGGATATGAAAGAGTGTCGCCTCTGTGCGCCGAATATCCCCTGATAGGGCGCGATACCGCGTGGCAAGTCGCGCCTGCCGTTTGAGGGTTTCAAGCTGGCTTTCGATCTGTGCGACCACATCGTCAACGCGCTCAAGGTTGGTTTCCGCCGCGCGAAGCCGGATTTCCGCCTCACGGCGCCGCGAATGCAGGCCCGAAATCCCCGCCGCTTCTTCAAGCAGCGCCCGTCGCGCCGTCGGTTTGGCCGAGATAAGTTCGCCGATCTGTCCCTGCCGCACCATAGAAGGAGAGTGCGCACCCGTGGAGGCGTCAGCGAACAGCATCTGCACGTCACGTGCCCGCACTTCTTTCCCGTTCACCCGATAGACAGAGCCGGCTTCCCGCTCAATCCGGCGCGTTACTTCCAAAACATCGGCTGAGTTCAGCGCTGCTGGCGCGCTGCGGTCGGTATTATCCAGCACCAGCGTCACTTCGGCCGAATTGCGCGCCGAGCGATTGCCCGAGCCCGAAAAGATAACGTCGTCCATGCCCGAGGCGCGCATGGCCTTGTATGAGCTTTCGCCCATCACCCAGCGCATCGCTTCGACGAGGTTCGATTTCCCGCAGCCATTGGGGCCGACAATGCCTGTCAGGCCCGGCTCCATGACGAGCACGCTTTCATCGGGGAAGGATTTAAAGCCGTGAAGCTTGAGCCGCTGAAATTTCATGAGGGCGCGCGGCAACGCAAAAGAGGGCGCGCTATGCGCACCCTCTCAAATCTTATGTCTGCGCTAAATTGCTCAGACAGGGCAGAATTACTGCGCCGCTGGAGCGACGAAGTCGGCAGGAACCAGCGGGTCGATGGCTTCAGCCAGCTGTTCGAGCGACTTACCGCCAGAAAGCGTCTTGCCGTTGACGTAGAAGGTCGGGGTCCCGGAAAGGCCAAACTCATTCACTGCTTGTTCGCGCTGCGCTTCGATACCAGTGAAGATAGCCTGATTCGTCAGAGCAGCGTTGAAGCTCTCTTCGGTGAAGCCCAACTGCAGCGCGACAGCGTAGATCGCGTCGCGTGGCTTATCCGACATGCTCCATTCGTTCATGGTCTTGAAGTAGGTCGCGATGACATTGTGGTAGTTGTCTTCGCCAGCAGCTTCAGCGAGCAGGAAGATGGCCGCGTCGATTGCGTTACGCGCAAACGGACGCACGATGAACTTCACCTTGCCAGTTTCGATATACTGTTCCTTGAACGGGCCATAAACGTTGTTATGGAACGCCGCACAGTGCGGGCAAGTTGGCGATGCATATTCAATCACGGTGACAGGTGCGTCGGCATTGCCTTCGAACTTGTCAGCAATGTCGCCAGCAGGAGCCATAAGCTTGGCAACATCGACCATATCACCATCAGCAGCCTGTGCTGCGGAAATGCCAGCAACGCTTACCGCCGACGCGGCAGCTGCAAGAATGAGTGTATCGCGGCGATTGAACTTCACGTTTAGCTCCTAATTCCAATTTTGCGGACACTACACTGGAGAAAAGTGTCGGCAAGAGGGCTTTGACATCAACAGGCGTTGATCGCCTATGTTTTCCGTTTCGTTTCAGCCCTGCGTGCGAGCGCTAGGCCAAGGGTTGTGAGCGACTGACGCAAGCTGTCGTCTTCGATTGTCTCAGTCAACTTGCCTACTTTTTCCAAGCTTTGTGGGCTTGGAACATAGGCCTTATCGGTCTTTGGACCTGAATTGGCGATGAACGGTTCGGCCGAAAGGCGCACTTGGTCCACCAGTACATATCCAAAATAAAGGTTCACCGCCTTGGCGATGTTGGCCGCCTCATGCTGGGCAAACAATGCAGTGCCCGGCGCGCAGCGGATATAAAGAGTAGCGCCTTCAGCGCTATTGGCAATTTTGGGCCAGCTCAGCTTGTGTGGCTGGGTTGTTTCGTCAAAGGGGCGCGGCGCGATATTGCGCCACTGGGTAAGAATATCCCGACCGGCAAAGCCGCGCTTGCGCAGCACGGGGTCGAGCGCGCCCGACAGAGCGTCGGCCACCGAGGTCGCCCTATTGCGCCGCTTATATTCGGGTAGTTTGTCTGCCATGCCCCAAATATGGTCACGGACGGCACCCAGACAAGTGAATTCGCGGTAATGCTGCGGGGCTTGCCAGAAAACTGTGCCCGGCATAGGTCACCTTATGCCCCTTTCTGCCCCGCACCCCATCGATTCAGACGGCGTTCTGCGCTGGTACGACGCTCATGCGCGCGATCTGCCTTGGCGCGTTTCGCCTGAGGCGCGCAAACAGGGGATAAAACCGGATCCCTACCGGATCTGGCTCAGCGAGGTCATGCTGCAGCAGACAACTGTTGCAGCGGTAAAAGCCTATTTCACCCGCTTCATCAGCCTTTGGCCAAGCGTGCATGATCTGGCGGCAGCCCCGCTCGACAGCGTGCTGCGCGAATGGGCGGGCTTGGGATATTACGCCCGGGCGCGAAATCTTCACGCCTGTGCGGTCGCGGTGGTCGCCGAGCATAGCGGCACATTTCCGCAAACCTCCATTGCTCTCCAGAGTCTACCCGGCATCGGCGCCTACACTAGCGCGGCGATCGCTGCCATTTGCTTTGATGAAGAGATCGCCGTGCTCGATGGCAATCTCGACCGCGTCCTGGCTCGTTACTACGCCCTAGATATACCGGTCCGCGACGCCAAACCCGAGCTTCGCTCTGCCTTGCAGCTTGCTGTTCCCTCGCGCGCTGGCGATTTTGCCCAGGCCATGATGGATTTGGGGGCCACGATTTGCGCTCCCCGCACTGCATCCTGCCTGATTTGTCCTTTGCATGATGGGTGCGAAGCCCGCCAAGAGGGGCAGCCGCTGGCCTATCCCGTCAAACCGGTCAAAGTCGAAAAGCCTGTCCGCAAGGGCCATGCTTTTGTCATGCTCGATAGCGCAGGCGATGTTTATCTGCGTACTCGTCCGAGCAAGGGCCTTCTCGCCAGCATGACCGAAGTGCCGACGTCTGTTTGGGGCGATAGTCTGGGCGAGCCGCTATACCCTGTCTCCGCCGATTGGCGCCCGCGCGGGCAAATCGTCCATGTCTTCACCCACTTCCGGCTGGAGCTGGAGGTTTGGTCTGCCGTGGTGCCAAGCGATGCACTCTCCGAAGGCTGGTGGGCAGAGCCTCAGGCGCTCAAGGGCGAGGCCCTGCCGACGCTTTTCCGCAAAGTTCTGGCAGCTGCAGGCTTTGAGTACGCCGTCTAAAACCACAGCAAGCCCATTGGGACTACATCGTACCAAGCGTTCTGAATGCACACGGCCTTGCGCCTTAATCCCTCACGCTGAAATCCGAAGCGCTCATAAAGGGCAATGGCCTTCGTATTGCTGGCATATACCTCAAGCTCAATCCGCTTGAAGCCTTCTTCTTTTGCCGCTGCGAGTGCCGATTTCATGAGCGCGCTCCCAACGCCTCTCCCCCGAAAACCACTCATGACGCCCATGCCGAGGCTGCCGACATGCCTTGCCATATCGGGTTCGCGGCAGATATCGCACCAGCCGATGACCACATCTTGGTTTACCGCAACCAAATGTGGGTTCCGCCTTTCAATATTGTGGGCGACGAAGTTTCGGGTGCGTTCGATGGGCGGCGCATCGGTCATCCGCAGATATTTCTGCTCCCGTGCCACAGCGCCCACCACAGCATTATACCCCGCAGCATCACCCAAGGTGATGGCGCGAATAGTGACCACCATGTCTCATCCCCCAGCAACAAAAAGGCCGCTGGCGAACCAGCGGCCATATAGTAGCCTGACGAATGCTTTGGAGGTCAACCTCAGGCAGAAAGTCGGTCGAGTTGTTGGCGGATGCCTTCCCGAAGACTATCAATCGGGGCGACAGCGCCGTTCTGTTCGTGGTGCCAGAAAGTCCACCCGTTGCATGACTCAGCTCCAGTCACCAGAGCGCCGACCTTGTGGATCGAACCCTGATGGTGGCCTGAGACGAGTGAGCCGTCTGCACGAACCATGGCAGTGAAACGTCGTTGGCTATCAAAAAGTTCAGCGCCGACTTCAATTAGTCCCTGTTCAACCAAGGAACCGAATGGAATGCGCGTTTCTTTGCGCTTTGGCTTAATCTGTTGCAGCGCTTCGAAAACACCTGGGCGAATGGCGGCGATACGCTCACGTGCACCCTTGATGTAATTTTCTTCGCGGTCGATCCCAATAAAGTGACGACCCAATTTGCGGGCGACGGCGCCAGTGGTGCCGGTGCCGAAGAATGGATCGAGCACAATATCGCCTGGCTTAGTGGTCGCGTTCAGGATGCGGAACAGCAGCGCTTCCGGCTTCTGCGTCGGATGCAGCTTGCTGTCGTCTTCACCCTTGAGGCGCTCATTGCCGGTGCAGATCGGGAAGAGCCAGTCCGACCGCATCTGCGTGTCGTCATTGGCCAGCTTCATGGCTTCATAGTTGAAGGTGACGCGGCTCTTCTGGCTTTTGGCAGCCCAGATCAGCGTCTCATGCGCATTGGTAAAGCGTGTGCCACGGAAGTTCGGCATCGGATTGGCCTTGCGCCAAACGATGTCGTTCATCATCCAGAACCCAAGGTCCTGCAATGCCGTGCCAACGCGGAAAATGTTGTGATAGGAGCCGATGACCCACATCGCCCCATCGGGCTTCAAAACGCGGCGGGCAGCAGCCATCCAAGCGCGTGTGAACTCATCGTAATGGGCGAAGCTTTCAAACTTGTCCCAATCGTCATCGACGGCGTCGACTTTGCTCTGGTCCGGGCGGGTGAGGCCCTGTTCCAGCTGCAAATTGTATGGGGGATCTGCGAAAATGAGATCGATAGAGCCGGCCGGCAAGCTGTTCATATGGTCGATGCAATCGCCCATAAGGACAGTATCGATCGGAAGACGTGAAGTCTCCCTTTCCGCATCGGTCTTGGCGACCGCACGCGCGGTACTCAACATGCTCTTAACCCTAACGCAATACTAACAAGCCCGTTATAGCGTGCTGAAGTTAATGGAGCGTTCTTAATGGGTTAGCGAGGAGTTAATTCTCCAATTCTCTCGCATTACCTGCCGCCAGCAGGGCCGCTATTGGGGCGAATTCACTGCGGTGGTGGCGACATGGGCCGTTTAATTTCAAGGCCTTCATATGCGCGGCAGTGCCATATCCCTTGTGGCCGGAAAAGCCAAAATGGGGCGCGTCAGCATCCATAATGGCACACATGCGGTCGCGCGTGACCTTGGCGACAATAGACGCAGCCGCAATTGACACGCTGCGCCCGTCACCACCGACCAGAGCAATTCCGGGACAGGGCAGGGCCGGTGGCACATCGCGCCCATCGATAAGCGCTCGGTCGGCCTTTTGCGGGAGGGCTGCAACGGCCTTGGCCATAGCCGCAAGCGTCGCCCCACGAATGTTAAGGGTTTCAATGTCCGTCGGCGGCGCGCTCACGATAGCGACGTCGGCGCAGGCCATGATCTCTTCATAAAGCGCCTCGCGCTTTGCCTCGGTCAGCTTCTTACTGTCGTTGAGCCCTTGCGGGATGCGGTTGGGGTCCAAGCGAACAGCCGCAACCACCACAGGCCCTGCAAGGGGGCCGCGTCCCGCTTCATCGACACCGGCGACGTAGAGTGCGCCGCGATCGAGCAACATGGCCTCATGGCTAAAGTCCGGCCCGGCAACGGGGGCGGTGAAAATATCTGCTGAAGCTGTGTGAAGATCTTTTCGCTTTGCCATAGGGATACCTCAAACCAAGCCGATTGTTGGTATCGGCAAGCCCAGCAGGTTGATACAAGAGTCTGGTTGAGGAGCAAAGGAGAGGAGTTCACGTGCGTCGATCTGGTTTCGCTCTTGTCCCATTGCTGTTTTGCGTCTCAGCCGCCGCTCAGCCGTTTCAGCATTCGTCGGGCGAGTATCGCGAATACAATCGCGATTGGCTCGCTGCCTGTCCCAATTTCATCGATGAAGAAGCGAACTCTTGGTACGGCTACTCGTGCTTTGCCAGCACTGCCAGCCAAGAGATGAATTCGGCAAACCTGCCCGTCTATAAGCTGACAATGGTGCTCAACCGCTTAGATGGCGCGACCGATATCGCCATCACCGTCGCTGCCGACAAGCTGAGCTATGACCAGTCGCGACCCATACAGCTCAAGTTCACCAACCTCCCGCCGATTGCGCTGAAGATGGGTACTTCGTTGGAAATCCGAGACAACACCATCAATCAGTTCTTTATCTCGGATGAAGCGCTCTCTGCGACGGTTCTGGAACACATGAAGGAGCGCAACGCTCTCATCCTCTCGGTGCCGGTCGTGGGTCAAATACGACCGGTCGAAACGCGCCTTTCGACACAGGGCGTTCTGGCTTCGCTGGACTTTATGTCTACGCACGCGCGCAAGGTCGCCCAATACTAAGTCCAGAGGTGACGCCTCTGTTGCCATGTGCTAACCGAGCCCCGCAATTGAAGGCTTGGATATGACCCTTAATCTCGGCGCTGGCTTACTGTTTGATATTGATGGCACTTTGATGGAGAGCGATCCGATCCATCTCGCGGCTTTCAATCAGGTGTTTGGCCCTTATGGGCATGTCATTGACCACGAGATCTACGCCAAACATATTCAAGGCTTCGCCAATGAAGCCATCGCTGCCCATTTCATTCCCGGCGAAAGCCTCGAGCGCCGTAAGCAAATTCTCGACGGCAAGGAAGCGCTGTTCCGCGAATTGGTCGCGACTTCGATTGAGCCGCTCGCGGGCTTGATGGATCTACTCGAATGGGCACGCAGTCACGCCATTCCCATGGCCGCTGTTACCAATGCCCCAATGGCCAATGCCGACCTCATCATCGATGGCATCAAAGCGCGGTCGTATTTTTCTCACATCATCTCAGCCGATGATCTGGCGCAGGGTAAGCCGCACCCACTGCCTTACCTGACAGGCCTTAGCCACCTCAACGCGGTGGCGGCCAACAGCGTCGCATTCGAGGACTCTCGCACCGGCATAGCCTCGGCCACAGGTGCAGGCATTACCACAATTGGCCTCGCCACCGGCATTTCCGAAAGCGAACTGCGCAAAGCAGGCGCGACCCTTGCCACGCCTGACTACACCAATCCCGCCGTGCTCGATCTGATCAAATCAAAAGTGCTAGCCGCTTAGAAAAGGCTCAGCTGATTGGTTTCGAGCTTGGGCGCCACGAAAAGATCATTGCGCAGTGGTGGCAGCTTGGCGTCGAGCCCATAGCGCTCCCGGGCCTTTTCAAAACGCTGGCTCAGCAGCGTGGCATAGGGGCCTTCGCCGGTCATGCGCGTGCCAAAGCGCGAGTCATAGTCTTTGCCCGCGCGCGTGTCGCGCACCAGCGAAAGCACATGCCGTACGCGATCGGGGAAATGGCGCAACAGCCATTCGCGGAACACATCGCGCACCTCGCCCGGCAGACGCAGCAGGATCATCTGTGCGCTGATCGCCCCTTGCGTTTTGCCCGCATCAAGAATGCGCTCCAATTCCATATCATTGATCGCCGGGATCATAGGCGACGCAAAAATTGCGGTCGGTACCCCGGCCTCACTCAACCCCTTTATGGCCTCAAGACGACGGGCAGGCGAGGAAGCGCGAGGCTCCATCTTGCGGCTCAGCTTGTGATCCATCGACGTCACCGAAATGGCAACTTTGGCCAGACCAAGCTTGGCCAGTTCTTCCAAGAGATCGAGATCGCGCAGAATAAGAGCCGATTTTGTGGTGATCATCACCGGATGCTTGGTCTCCAGCATCACCTCCAAAATCCCACGGGTCAGCTGGTGCTTGCGCTCGGCTGGCTGATAGGGGTCGGTGTTGGTGCCCATGGCAATTGGCTTTGGACGATAATTCTTGGCGGCGAACTCGGCCTTGAGCGTCTCGACCGCATTGGTCTTCACATAAATATCGCGCTCAAAATCAATCCCGGCTGAATGCCCGAGATAGGCGTGGCTTGGTCGCGCAAAGCAATAAGAGCATCCATGCTCGCAACCGCGATAAGCATTGATCGAGCGCTCAAAGGCGATATCGGGACTGTCATTGCTGGTGATGATCGATTTGGCGCGTTCGGTGTGTTCCACCGTTTCGAACACCGGCATGGGCTCTACATTGTCCCAACCATCGTCAAAACTTTCGCGCTGGAACGCTTCAAATCGGCCACTGGCATTGGACTGCGCACCGCGCCCGCGAATACGATCCGGGTTGACCAGTTCGCGGCGCGTCAGGTCTGCATCCCTGCTGCGGCTAAGACGTTCCAATGCTTCGAAAGAGGGGGCCTGATAAAGCGCCATCTGGTGTCTCCAGCTCAAACCCGACGGAAGAATCGCGCTCTTCAGCCGACATCTTCTCATTAGGTTAATTAGGAGAACGTAACAAGAACAAATAAGTTCCGCGAGGTGCCTTTGTGCGTCATGTGGTCAAGGCTGCCATGCACTTCAAGACTTTACGAAGGGAGGCAAGGGGCATAGAGAACTTGGCTCTGTCTTGCTCACTCGCAGTTCTCCAAGACGCCCAAGGCGCGTTGGATGCCCTAGTGTCATCCTACTGACATGACCTGACACCGAAATTAGACACTGCATCGCAACTGAACCAGAGCGGCCTCCCGTCGTCGGTTCTGTTTGCGCTTATTTTTTGAGGTAATACGATGTCGCAAGCGACGATGGACGGAGCCGTTAAGGCTGCGCCACACCAGCCGGAAGATGCGGCGCGCAATAATCTGGTCATAGCCCTTTTGCTGGTGTCGGCCTTTGTCATGTTCTTGAACGAGACCATCATGAGCGTTGCCATTCCGCAGCTCATGATTGATCTCAACATCACGGCTGGTTCTGCCCAGTGGCTGACGACAGCATTTTTGCTGACTATGGCCATCGTGATCCCGATCACCGGCTATTTGCTCCAGCGCTTCCACACGCGTCCGATTTTCACGGCGTCGATCTCGATTTTTTCGGTCGGCACTCTGATCTGTGCGATTGCGCCCGGCATTGAGCTGCTGATTGTTGGTCGTGTCGTGCAGGCCGTTGGCACCGCGATCATGATGCCGCTGCTGATGACCACCGTTATGTCGCTGGTTCCAGCAAATGGCCGCGGCAAAGTTATGGGCAATATCTCCATCGTTATGTCGGTGGCGCCTGCCATTGGCCCGACCATTGGTGGTTTCATCCTCGCCCACTTCGCTTGGCGCTATATGTTCTACTTCACCCTGCCGATTGCGATTGTTACGCTGGTCGTCGGCTACCTCAAGGTTCAGAACGTTTCCGAACCGCGCAAGACCCCGCTCGACGTCATCTCGGTGATCCTGTCGGCGCTCGGTTTCGGTGGTCTGGTCTTCGGTCTCTCGAGCTTAGGCGGCGGCGGTCATGGCGGCAGTGTTGAACACGCCGCCGAGCAGGGCGCGTCGATGCCGGCTTGGGTTCCTGTGGTCGTCGGCGTTGTCGCTATGGCCATTTTCGTCTGGCGCCAGATCCAGCTGCAGAAGTCCGACAAGGCTCTGCTTGATCTGCGCGTTCTGACCCACGGCAATTACTCTGTCTCGCTGGTCACCGCCTCTTTGGCGATGGTGGCGCTGCTCGGGTCCTCGATCATGCTGCCGCTCTACACCCAGCAGGTTCTCGGTCTTGATACGCTGCAGACCGGCATGCTCATGCTGCCCGGTGGTCTGATCATGGGCGTTCTCGCGCCGCTCGTTGGTCGCCTCTATGACCAATACGGCCCGCGTCCGCTGATGGTGCCGGGTGTCTTCGCCGTTTCCGCTGTCATGTGGTTCTTCAGCTTCGTCGGTACCGATACCCCGGTCTGGCTGGTTGTCGCCGCCCACATCATCATGAGCATCGGCCTGGCGTTCGTCTTCACCCCAATGTTCACCGCCGCCATGGGTTCTGTTCCCAAGCCGCTCTATTCGCACGCCAGTGCGACCCTGAGCTCGGTGCAGCAGGTTGCTGGTGCCGCAGGTATCGCGCTCTTCGTGGCGCTGATGAGCCTGACCTCTGCCGCACAAATGGCTGAGGGCATTGCCCCAGTAGAAGCTATGGCCGCAGGCGTTCGGGCCAGCTTCATCTGCGGTGGCATTGCCACCGTGCTGATGCTGATTGCCGCTTGGTTTGTTAAAAAGCCGGAAGGCGAAGGTCCGGGCGAAGGTTTCGCTGGCCACTAATGAAAAACGAAACGGCGCCCTCAGGCGCCGTTTTTTTATGCTGTTATCGTTCAGAAAGCCGGGGCATCAGCTCGACGAAATTACACGGCTTATGCCGGTAATCGAGCTGGTGGGTGAGAATACCTTCCCACGCATCGCGACAGGCGCCGCGCGAGCCCGGTAGGCAGAACACAAAGGTCTCGCCAATCAATCCCGCAGTCGCACGCGATTGGATCGAGCTCGTCCCCACTGTGGTGGCCGAATATTGGTGAAAGAGCACGGAGAACCCCTCCATGCGCTTATCGAACAAAGGCTCGATGGCCTCTGGGGTCACATCGCGCCCCGAAAACCCGGTGCCGCCCGTGGTCAGCACCACGTCAACATCGGGGTTGGCGACAAAGCCCTGCACCACGGCGCGGATCTTTTGAATGTCGTCGCGCACCACCGCGCGCTCAAAGCAGGTGTGGCCATCCGCTTCGAGCAGCGATTTGAGCAGCGCGCCGCCAGTGTCAGTTTCCAGAGTACGCGTATCGGAAACCGCCACGACCGCTATGGTAAGGGGACGAAACGCCCGATCGTCAAACCTTGCTGCCTTGAACATAGCCGTCTCCATTCGTGTTCCGCAGTTCCTCTGGCACAGCTTCTTCGCTCGCAACAGAAAAATCCTGCGACGCCTCGATGTCGCTGCGCGGATCAAGATTCACCGTTTCTGGCGTCTCAGTCCCCATTGGTTTGAATGGCGCGCGTTCCGACGCATCTTTCGATTTGCGGGCGCGCATACGCAGCAGTGCAAAAGTGGCGACCAGCGCGTGGAAGGTTGCCGTCACCATAAACAGCGCCATCGGCGCAATTTGCCCCATCAGGATCGACGCAGCCGTCGGGCCAATGGCAAGGCCGATCCCGTGGATCAGCAACATGCCACCCGCCACCTTGGCGAATTGGCCATCGACAGCAAAGTCGTTCGCATGGGCCACAGAGATCGGGTAGAGCGGGTTCGCCGCCAGCCCATAAAGGCCAAATAGCGCGAACATCAGGAAGCCGGGCCCAGGGTTAAAGAGGACAACCAGCAGCCCCACGGCAGCTGCGCCAAAACCGAGGCCTGCCATAACCTTGCGGCGGTCGATCTTATCGGACAAGCGTCCAAAGGGGATCTGTCCGATAGCGCCAGCAATAGCAGCAATGGCAAACAGCAGCGCAATACCGCTCGCGTCCATTCCCTGCTCAAAGCCGTAGACCGGCGCGAGCGTGCCGAACGCACCATTGGCCATGCCACAGCAGAGCGCGGCAACAGCCGCTACCGGCGATGTCTTGATCAACAGGGGCAGGTCGAGCTTGGCCGAGGTCAGAGGACGCGGCTGTGGGCTCGACGTCATGGCGGTTGGCAAAACCGCGCAGATAAAGCTGATCGCGCCGATAATGAAGGGGATATAGCCCGCAGTGCCCGTCACCGACATGGCCAATTGGCCCATGGTCGAGGCGGTCATATTGATGGTGGTGTAGATCGAGAAGATGGTGCCGCGGCTGCGATTGTCAGCCACTTCATTGAGCCAGCTCTCGACGATCATTGCCGCGCCGGCAAAACAGAAGCCAGAGAGCGCGCGCAACACGATCCAGCTGACATCGTTGATCATCAAGAGATTGAGAAGGATCGTGATAGTGCCGATCGCCGCCATCACCGAAAAGGCGCGAATATGCCCGACCTTGCGCACCACAAAGGGCACGAAGATAGAGCCAGCCACAAAGCCTATCGACCAGCCCGTGCCGATCAGACCGAGCGAAAACAGTGAGAAGCCTTCTTCTGCGCCACGGACGGAAAGCAAAAGCCCCTGCAGGCCGCCGCCGAACATCAGGAGTGCCGAGCCGAGGAACAGGGCGTAAATTTTAATGACGGAAGCCATGCCGCAAAACGTACCCGCTAAATTATTCTGGTCTTCAACCAGTCCAATATGACCGTAACGCGACACACCGCGAACAGTCCGGGGATTATCTTTGAGCAAGTACGAACACAGACTTAAGGCAGAGACAATTCTGCCATTCTTGATCTGAAACTTAAGAGGTCGCGCCAAGCCTGCTGCTTGGCAGCCGGGTTGCGCAACAGATAGCCGGGCGGCAGCGTAGCAATCGCTGGCACACAATGGCTGCCAATGCTCACATCCTGCCACTTGCCGCGCATCTTGATGATGCTGCTCGTGGACTGGAACACAGTCTGCGTCGCCATCTGGCCCATAGTCATCACGAGGCGCGGCCCGATCAGCTCAACATGGCGGTGCAGGAAGGGCAGGCACAAAGAAAGCTCTTCGGGCGTCGGCGCGCGATTACCGGGCGGACGCCACGGAATGGTGTTGAGCGCATAAACGCTGTCCCAATCGAGCCCGATGGAGGCGAGCATCCGCGTCAGCAAATCTGCAGTTCGCCCCGCAAATGGACGCCCTTCACGGTCTTCATCTGCCCCCGGAGGATCGCCGATAATAACGATCTTGGCCTCAGGATTGCCCTCGCCGAACACCAATTGTGTGGCGCGAAATTTGAGGCCACACCCGTCATAGCTTTCGAGGGTTGTCTTAAGCGCCTCTAAGGTTGGGGCTTCTGCGGCCAATCTTTGGGCTTCACCCGGGTCGCCACCGATTGGTCCCGCCAGCGGTGGCGGGGCTGCAGGCTGGGACGCCTGTTGCATAGACTGTACAGCAGCGCGCGGCGCGGCAGCCTGTTGTGTCTTCTGCGCAAACCGATCAATTGCGTCCTCACCCACGGCGAGGTCGACCCCGGCTGCTCGATACCATTCGAGAACCGAGAGCAATTCGTCGTTGTTGAGTTGCTGATCTTGAGACATTGCCCCTGTTATGTCACACCCCAACGGGTGCGAACAGTCGCGCGCGGGCCCCAAAGGTAGAATCCACATGGCTGAAGCCGGCAATAGAGAGATACTGTCCACAGATGTGCTGATTGTCGGGGCCGGTCCTTCCGGGCTTGCCGCTGCAATTCGCCTCAAACAGCGTTTCCCTGACATTGCCGTGACCGTGGTGGAAAAAGCCGCCGAAATCGGTGGACACATTATTTCCGGAGCCGTCATGGATCCGGTCGGCCTCGACGCGCTGATCCCCGACTGGCGGCTCAAAGGCGCGCCCGTCGGCCCCGATGTGACCAGCGATTCCTACCATTTCCTGACAAAAACCGGTGATTTCCCGCTCCCGCACGCACTCGTGCCGCCGCAACTCAAAACCAAGGATGGCGTGATCATCAGCCTTGGCCGCTTAGTGCAATGGCTAGGCGAGCAGGCCATGGAATTGGGCGTCGATATCTTCCCGATGACCGCTGCGGTCGACGTGTTGCAATCAGAAAACGGCCCGGTGCGTGGCATCATCACCGGCGACCTTGGGCGCGCCCGTGACGGCAACCCCAAGGATGGTTTTGCCGAAGGCATAGCGCTCGAAGCCAAATATACGCTCATTGCGGAAGGCGCGCGCGGCTCGCTCGCCAAACACGTGATCGCCGATTTTGACCTCGCGAAAATCCCACAGCACTATGGCCTCGGCATCAAGGAAGTTTGGCAGGTGTCGCCGGATAAACATCAGCCGGGCAGGGTGGATCATTACCTCGGCTTCCCGCTGGGCAATGACACCAATGGCGGTGGCTTTGTCTATCACGCCGAAGACAACAAGCTCTATGTCGGCCACGTCACCTATCTCGACTACGCCGACCCCAGCCTTTCGCCCTTTGACGAGTTCCAGGCTTTTAAAACCCACCCCTCCATCGCCAGCCTCCTAGAGGGCGGCGAGCGTCTATCCTACGGCGCCCGCACTATTGCGGCCGGTGGCTGGCAATCTATCCCGAGCCTTGCTTTCCCCGGCGGTGGCCTCATCGGCTGTGCGGCCGGTTTCATGAATGCCCCGCGCTTGAAAGCCATTCACAATGCCATTCTCTCCGGTATTGGTGCCGCCGACGCGGTCGGCGCTGCGGTCGCCTCTGGGCGCGCCCATGATCGGATCGAGGATTTCGGCAAGTCGATCATGCGCACCGGTATCGCCAAAGAACTGCAAGGCGTTGCCAATGCCAAACCCCTTTGGAGCAAGCTCGGCACCATCTTTGGTTCGCTGGCGATCGGCACCGATCTTTGGTTCTCAACCATTTTCAAGGCCTCCCCGCTCAAGCTGGCGGGCGTGCCAACGCGCGACGCCGAAAAGCTCAAGCGCAAATCGGGCCCCGGCAAAACCTATCCGCGCCCCGATGGCAAAATCACCTTTGACCGCAGCTCGTCGGTGTTTCTGGCAAATCTCGCTCATGACGAAGACCAGCCTGTCCACCTCAGGCTGGCCGACCCAACCATTCCCGTCCGCGAAAACCTGCCCAAATTCGGTGAGCCCGCGCCGCTCTATTGCCCTGCTGGCGTTTATGAGATGAGCGAAGATGGTGGCGCGCCGGTGTTCCGCATTCATGCCGCTAACTGCGTGCATTGCAAAACCTGCGATATCAAAGATCCTGCCCAGAACATCACATGGGTCCCACCTGAGGGTGGCAGCGGTCCAAACTATAGCGGTATGTAATTTTTCTTGGGGTACAGCTGCCCTTGCGGCGCAGTCCTAAAACGGACAATCTTTGCCGCCAATGCTGCCATTGTGGCCAACGGAGAGTTCAGAACAGTGAATTTCCTATCGCATCGTTGGGCGAAACGCCTGATTGTCACTGCATCCGTCGCGCTCTTGGCATCGCCGATTGCAGCGCAAACAAGCTTTGATCTTTCAAACGTCGCGCGCAATATCATCAATCTCGTACGCCCTTCGGTGTCCGGCGCCTATCTGGCTGGTAATCAGTCGCTCGCCGAACTGAGCACTGAAGACGCCGCCCGCTTTTATCAGGACGCGGCTGAGGCTGATTGGGACAACAACATGCTGGTGGAGCGCGCCTTTATTGCGCTCGCTGCTGATGGCCAGATCGGCAAAGCCGCCTCAACGGCGCGCCGCTCGCTTGAGCTCGATCGCAACAATGATTTGGCCAAGCTGATTGTTGCCACCGAAGCCCTCAAAGAGCGTCGGTATAGCTCGGTTGAACGTCAGCTTGAGAATGTTACCCCCGGCAGTTTTTCGGGCATCACCGCTTATATCCTGCGCGCTTGGGCCCTGGTTGGCGACAACAAGGGCGCTGAAGCCGACACGCTGATGAAGGATCTCGGCGAAAGCGGGCTGGAAGACTTTCTCGTTTTCCATCGCGCATTGATGGCCGAAACCTCCGGCAATCAAAAGCTTGCTCTCCAGCTGGCTGAGCGCGCCTATGATGTTGAGCCCTATGTTGCGCGCATCGCCGAAGTTTACGCGCGCCTGCTGGCGAACAATGGTCGCTTTGACGAAGCCACAGACGTGCTCGATGAATATGAAGCGCAAGGCATTTCGCATCCGCTCATCACCAGCGTCCGCGAAGCCGTCGATCAACAGCGTAAGCCAGGGGCCTTTGCCACCAATGTGCAGATCGGCGCCGCCGAAATGTTCCATGGCATTGGCATTGCCCTGACCCGTGATCGCAGCTTCGACCTCGCCCTTCTGTTCATGCGCTTGGGCACATATCTCGATCCATCTGCCGATGTGATTTCACTGGCGGTGGGGCAGATTCTCGACGTCGCCGGTCAGCATGAAGATGCCAACGTCATTTACGACGCGATCCCAGCAACTTCTGCAATGAAGCCGACTGCCGTCGTGCGCATTGCTCAGAACCTCGACAATATGGGCGACCGCGAGGAAGCCATTCGTCGTCTCACCAATATCGTCGCCATCAATCCTGAGGACATCGAAGCGGTCGCGGCGCTGGGTGATCTCCTGCGGACCGACGAGCAGTACCTCGAAGCGGCAGACGCTTACACTAAGGCGCTCGACATCACCGGTGGCGAGCAGGCCTCCGATTGGCGCTATTATTATGTTCGCGGCATTGCCTATGAACGCGCCAAGGAATGGCCGAAGGCCGAAGCTGATTTCCTCCGCGCCCTCGAGCTTAATCCCGACCAGCCGCAGGTCCTCAACTACCTCGGCTATTCCTGGATCGACATGGATATGCATCTTGATCGCGCTCTGGGCATGATCGAGAAGGCCGTCGAGCAGCAACCGCAGGATGGCTACATCATCGATTCCTTGGGCTGGGCCTTCTACAAGCTCGGACGTCTCGATGAAGCGGTGGAAACACTCGAACGCTCGGTTATGCTCCTGCCCAACGATCCAGAAATCAACGATCACCTCGGTGACGCTTACTGGAAAATTGGCCGCAAGAACGAAGCGCGCTTCCAGTGGACGATTGCCAAATCGGTGGACGATATTGGCGTTGTCACAAAACGCGTGGACCCGAAACTGGCTGATGGCCTGACCCCAGCGAACGAAACCAAGTAAGCGCGCGTTGATGGTCGTTTATCAGCAGGATGCCCCAGCCAAGATCAATCTTGCGCTGCACATCACCCGTCGGCGTGAAGACGGCTATCATGAGCTGGAAAGCCTGATCGTCTTCGCGGGCGTGGGGGACGACCTCGATGGTGAGCTTGCCGAAGCGGATAGTCTGACCATCAGTGGCCCCTTTGCCGCGGGGCTTGATGCAGGACCATCCAATCTTGTGCTCAAGGCGGTTGCGGCTTTCCGCAATCGCTGGCCCCACCTCGCCCCGCAGGGGCTAAAGCTTCACCTCACCAAAAACCTGCCGGTCGCTTCTGGCATCGGCGGTGGCTCGGCCGACGCTGCCGCCGCGCTGCGCATTCTGCTTGATATCGCGCCTGAGCACCCGCCCATGGGCGAGTTGATGGACCTCGCGACAACACTGGGCGCTGATGTCCCGTGTTGCCTCGTGTCGCGCCCACTCGTTGCGCGTGGCATTGGCGAAATCCTTTCGCCCTTGCCAGATTTCCCCAAGCTCTACATCGTGCTCGTCAATCCACTGATCGGCGTTGTGACGGCAGACGTATTCCGTCGCCTGCGCAGCCACGACAATTATCCCTTACCTCAACTACCCGAGGTGCTCACGCGCCCGGCGCAATTGGGCCTTTGGCTGGCAGAAACGCGCAACGATCTTGAGCCGCCCGCGGTCAAGCTCGTGCCCGAAATTGGTATTTTGGTGGATGAGCTAGCGGAAACGCACGGCTGTATTCTCGCCCGCATGTCAGGATCGGGTGCAACCTGCTTTGCGCTCTTTGGCGCCGAGGGGCAGGCGCATGAAGCCGCGGCCGAAATGGGCCGCCTGCACACCGATTATTGGGTCGCTGCAGCGCCACTTCTGCAGCCAAGCAGCTAATCGCCGCTTGGCTCAAATCTTTTCGGAAAACTTGATCCGCGCTTAGGCCGCGCGGCCAATCGAATGCACGACAACGTCGGCCAAAATGGTCTTCATCTCGCTGTCGGGCAGGGCGTCGAGAGCTGCGATAGCCGCCTGCGCATGCGCTTGAGCTTTTTCGAGAGTCTTGGTCAGCGTGTCATAGCGATTGAAGATCGCCACAACCTGCGCCACTTCCAAATCACTCGCATCCATATTGCCCAGCGCCGACGCAATGAGCGCACGTTCGCTTTCGGTCGCCGATTGCAGCGCCAGAATAACCGGCAGCGTCATCTTGCCTTCGCGCAGATCGTCGCCGACGTTCTTGCCGAGCGAGGCGGCCTGCCCACCATAGTCCAGCGCATCGTCAACGAGCTGGAAAGCGTTGCCCAATTCAAGCCCATAAAGCTTGAGCGCATCACGCCCAGCCTGATCGGCACCACCAGACAATGCACCCACTTCGCACGCTGCTTCAAACAGCACAGCTGTCTTGGCGCGGATCACGGCCGCATAGTCTTCCGGCGTGGTCGTCAGGTCGCCAGTCTTGGAGAGCTGGAACACTTCGCCTTCCGCCATAATCGCAGAAGCCGAGGACAGCACGCCAAGCGCTTCAATATTGTTGGTTTCCACCATCATCATGAAGGCCTGCCCAAGCAGGAAGTCACCGACAAGAATGGAAGCCTTATTGCCCCACACCATGCGGGCCGCAGGCTTGCCGCGACGCATGTCGCTCTCGTCCACCACGTCGTCATGCAACAGCGTGGCATTGTGCATGAACTCAACTGCCGCAGCGAAATTCACCGCATAAGGCGTTTTCCGCCCAAACAGAATTGAGGCTGCGACCGTCAACATGGGGCGCAAGCGTTTGCCGCCACTGTCGATGAGGTAGCGGGCCAACTCGGGCACCATGTCCACATGGGAGTGTGCGCGAGACAAAATCATCTCGTTAACGAGGGCCATATCGTCAGCGGTCGCGGCCATAAGCCGTTCAACCGGGTTCATCGCTGGCGCTTCTTTGGTCTGGGGCAGAACCGACACCGTCGTAAAGTCCTTGTCGCCTTGGTGGCAAATCGGGTTGAGACTGTCGCGCACTCCCATATAGGATAACGCGAAGTAAGCCATCCGGATGCGATGTCCCTAGACCAGCCCACCGACTTTGTAAAACATCAAACACTAACGCGCGACGCCTTTTTGGGTGGACGCCTCACTCTGTCTCAACCTCAAAAAGGCTTTAGGGCCGGGCTAGACAGCGTTTTGCTTGGCGCCTCCGTCCCTCAGCACACAGGGCATCTCCTCGATTTGGGGGCTGGTGTCGGCACAGCCGGGCTCGTTGCCATGAGCCTTGATCGCACCGATCAACTCACTCTAGCCGAACGCGATTCGGATATTGCCCTGATTGCGGAGGCCAATATCCGCGAGAACGGCTTTGCCGAGCGCGCTCGGGTCATCACTGCCGATATCACTTCACCCACAGCGCGCCGCGACGCAGGTTTCCCCGAAAACGCCTTTGATTGTGTTATCGCCAACCCGCCCTATTTTGACGCAGGGCGTGGCACGGCTGCATCGGGTGCCTACCGGCAAGGCGCACGACACATGGCCCATTCTGAGCTGGAACTCTGGGGCAAGGCTGCAGCCGGTGCCGCGCGGGCCTCGGGCCTCGCGATCTTTGTTTATCCTGCGACAGGTCTTGCGGCTCTCATCGCCGCCTTCGATCAGCGCTTTGGTGCTATCGAAATTCTGCCCCTTGCGCCGCGCCCCGGCCAGCCTGCCTCACGCGTTCTTATTCGCGGGCGCAAAGGTTCGCGCGCGCCACTCACGCTCCACGCCACGCATTATCTTCACGGCGATCAAGGCAATGAGTTTAGCCAAGAATTTTCCGCAATCCTTATGGGGCATGGGCCCTTCGACTGGTAATCGGGCCTTACGCACCATAAATAAGGTCGAACAGTAGGGGCACACGCATGACAAAAGCAGATGATCGAAAGCGAAATTGGTTTGCGAAGTTTCTCAAGCGCAACCCAGTCGTGCCTGTCGTTCGTCTGCACGGCACCATTGCCGCCGAGTCCCGTCCCGGTCGTTTGAACATCGCCGGCGTCGAGCCGCTCCTGCAGCGCGCCTTTACGATGAAGTCCGCGCCTGCCGTGGCCATCATCATCAATTCCCCCGGCGGATCACCGGTCCAAAGTCGCCTGATTTCCAAGCGTATCCGCGAACTGGCCGATCAGCACAAAAAGCCGGTTTTGGTCTTCGTTGAAGATATTGCCGCCTCCGGTGGCTACTTTATCGCCGTCGCTGGTGACGAAATCTTCGTCGATCCGTCCTCCATTGTCGGCTCAATCGGGGTCATCATGTCCGGCTTTGGCTTCGTTGAAGCCATCAACAAGCTGGGCATTGAACGCCGCGTCCACACCGCTGGCCGCAACAAATCCACCCTCGATCCCTTCATGCCGCAAAAGGCAGAAGACGTTGAGCGCATCAAATCGGTCGAACTGGAAATCCATCAGGTCTTTATCGATCACGTCAAAGCCTATCGCGGCGCCAAGCTTAAGGCCGACGACGATACGCTCTTCACCGGTGAATGGTGGACGGGCCTGCGCGGTGTCGAATTGGGCCTCGTTGATGGTATTGGCGACATTTACGCAACCCTGCGCGAGCGCTTCGGCCCCAAGGTTGAGCTAAAAATCATCGCACCCAAAAAGCCGATGTTCGCCATGCCGCGCTTCGGTCTTTCCACCGGCACCCTTGTCGAAGAACTCTCCACTTCCCTAAATGACCGCGCCCACTGGTCGCGCTTTGGACTTTAAGCCATGCTCCTCCGCATTCTGCTGTTCACCTTTCTGGCCGTGGTCATTTATCTCGGTGTGCGCCGTATCTGGAAGGATTGGTCGGGCAAGATCAATGGCGACGCCGAACGCGCCAAGCAGCTCCGTCGCGAGCGCGACAAGGCCGAGCGCAGCCGTCCCGATGTGATCGAACTCGAACAAGACCGCGACGGCACCTACCGCCCCAAAGGCAAAGACGATCAGCGGTAATTAGCGGGCAAGAACGCGCTGACACCACGCCATCAGCGCATGATCGTCCGTGGCAAAGGACCAGTATTGGGCCAACCATCGCTTTGCCTCGCCAAAACCCGCGCTAAGCTGGTGATCGTCGAGCCAGCCCTGCGCCAAGGCGCGATCTTCGTCGGTGAGGCAGGGTGAGAGCTCGGCATCGAGATAGGCCACTGCCGCCCAGGCATTAAAGCGTATATCGCCGATCATGGTCGACGGCCCAAAGTCCAACACGGCGGTCAGCGCTCCATGTTGGTTCAGAGTGTTGGTGAGTGCGTAATCGACATGCACCAGTCCGGCTGTGTGAGCGCCAGCAATCTCGGCCGACACCTGTGGTAGGCCCAAGTTTGACAGTTCGCGGCTGTCCACCCTTGCGAGCTCCAGAGCCCCATTGAGATAGGCCTGAAGAGTGGCGCGGCGTACGTCTCCCGTCGCAGCTTGTAGGGCGATATGGGTCGGAGACCCGAGCAGGCGCGGCTCGATGCTTACAACCACGCCACCTATTTCTCGAATGTCACAGACGGTAGGGGTCTGAAACGGCAACTGGCTCTGGCCAATGACCGCAAGCAGCTTTTGCCGCCGTAGTGCGTCCTCCAACCGGGCGTCCGCTCGATGCAGCCGAGCCACCCGGTCAGCCCCGAGAGCGTAGACTTTTGCCTCGCCGCCTTGCCCCAGCATGATGATGCTTTCGGCTCCCAGCGCCTCCAAAATTTCAATATCGCGCATCTACCCCCTCAAATGTCTACGCAAGTGGTTCAAGAGCGACACTGACTCCTGCTTCACCGCTTGACCGGCTCCCTTGCCATCAATAGTTTCCGCCGCACTAGCAGACGGACCCAGACATGACCTCTCGCCCCGCCCATTTGGACCCTAAGAACTCTTTCCAGGGACTTATCCTGACCCTCCAGAACTTCTGGGCGTCGCATGGCTGCGTGATTTTGCAGCCATATGACATGCAGATGGGCGCTGGTACTTTCCACACGGCGACCACCTTGCGCGCGCTCGGCCCTAAGCCGTGGAAGGCCGCTTACGTTCAGCCTTCGCGTCGTCCAACCGATGGTCGTTATGGCGAGAACCCGAACCGTCTGCAGCACTATTACCAGTTCCAGGTGATTTTGAAGCCGTCGCCGGAAAACATCCAGCAGCTCTACCTCGACTCGCTGGCTGCCATCGGCCTTGACGCTTCGGTCCACGACATTCGCTTTGTTGAAGACGATTGGGAAAGCCCAACGCTGGGCGCTTGGGGCCTTGGTTGGGAATGCTGGTGCGACGGCATGGAAGTTTCCCAGTTCACCTATTTCCAGCAGGTCGCTGGCTTTGAGTGCTCCCCGGTTCCGGGCGAAATCACCTATGGTCTTGAACGCCTCGCCATGTATGTGCAGGGCGTTGAGAACGTTTACGACCTCAACTTCAACGGCCGCGAAGGCGACGAAAAAGTCACCTATGGCGACGTTTTCCTGCAGAACGAGCAGGAGGCCTCGAAGTACAACTTTGAAGCTGCCGACACCGACATGCTCTTCCGTCACTTCGAAGACGCAGAGCGTGAGTGCAAGGCGATCCTTGCCAAGGGCGCGGATGGCAACCGCCAGACCATGGCGATTCCGGCCTATGAGCAGGTCGTCAAAGCCTCGCACAATTTCAACATGCTCGACGCCCGCGGCGTGATCTCGGTCACCGAGCGCCAGAGCTACATCCTGCGCATCCGCGAACTGGCCAAGGCCTGCGGCGAAGCCTGGCTCCAAACCGCCGGCGGCGGCGCAGAGTAAGCGGTTTCAACGGATCAAGTTAAAATGGCCGGTGCTCATCACACCGGCTGTTATCGTGCCTCAGTCGATAGTGCGTTTCTCGATATACACGCCATAGACTGTCGTGAGGATGCTTATCCCGACCATCATCTTGATCCATGAGGCAATTGCGCCCCACACTAAATTTAAGAACGCCCCGCCGGGCAGATGCACCAGAAGTGCGCTGGGTAAGTCGATGATGAACGCGGCTATTGCCGTGATGAGGGTGACGAGCAGTAATGTGCCAGTGGCACCGCTAGTAGCTTCCCATACTTGGCCAAAGCTAATGGGCTGGCCAATGGCAGTTGCGGGAAAGACTGGTGAGAGACGACTTGTAATCAGCGCAATCAGCACCACTGCGACAACGATCAGCGGTACCAGTGCCCATTGGCTGGGATTAGTGGCTGTTGAAACGAGCATGGTCGCTAGGGCGATGCCGACCGAAAATATGCCCAACAAAAGCAACAGCAGAAGGCCTCGGCCGGCGTATGCCAGCAATCTATCACGGGGGGGCGTCGGTACGGCTGAATGCGGCACCTCGTCGGTAAGCACAAACCGATGCCATGCGACGGCTATCCACACATAGATCAGGCTCGGAAGCACCACTGTAATGATAGCCAGCCAAGAGGCCGCTCCTCTGCCGCCGGATGCTATCATTTGGAGTGCGACGTAAGCTCCAATGCCGTAAATAATCAGCGATCCGATATAGAGCGCTGCCGAGATTTGTAAGGCGACACGGAAATGTGCCAAGAGCATTCTTATGGCGTGTAAGAAAATGCGGAGGGCCATGAAGTATGGATACCCGAGGCATGAGGATACGCACCTTGCGGTCGTGCCCCCTCAGCCGCGCAGCAAGCAAATCGTAGCTTTCATTTCTGAACCAAAATAAAATTTATTGGAACAATAGTAGTTTGATTGGGGCTGTTCTCCTCGGATTAGCGATCGGCTCCGTCAATTCTGTCCGAGTTTACGGAGCCTCTGCTGAGCTTAGGCGGGCTGTGGCGCGAGAACCGCAACCACCGTCAACAACTGCCGCTTGCCGCTGCGGTCGTGCCAGGTGATCGCTTGGCCGGTTTTAAGCCCGATCAGCGCCGCGCCCACTGGCGTCATCACCGAAATCTTGCCCTGTTCAATGTCCGCATCAGCCGGGTAGGCCAGCGTCACAGTCTGCTCTTGCCCCGAATTGGTCTGATAGGTCACGCGGCTGCCCATCTGGGCCACTTCCGCCGAAATCTTCTTATCCTCGACTACGCGGGCGCGGTCGAGTTCGGTGAGCAAGCGCTCTGCCACGTCCGGCATGCGGTCAAGCCCAGCCAGCGCGAGTTCATAAAGCTTGGTGTGGTCAGCCTTGCTGATCACGATTGCAGGCGACAAGTCGCGACGGATTTCGGTCATTATGGCGACCTCCCCGAGAGCATAGTCCGGCCGCGCAAAATCCTGCGCAGCATCGGGCCGTTGAAAAAACTGAAAATGAGATGTGCCGGGAGACGAAGTGCCTAGAGCCCTAAGCAGGCTCCGGCGCGGGCATGCCTAGGGCATCTATCCTTCGACAAGGATGGTGCAGCGATGGATCGGGCTCATACTCATAGTGTTTAAGCTAGGTGTTGGGCAGAATAAGTCAAGTCCAACCGCGCCGTAGCATGTTGCAAACAGACCTGTGACCTGCCAGTCTCCGGCCAATTTTCTTGAGGAGTTCGCCCATGGAATGGGTCATTTTAGGCATTGTCGCGATTGCTGCGGTCTATGCGATCACCATTTACAACAGCCTCGTTTCCAAGCGGCAGATGGTGCGCGAAGGCTGGTCGGGCATTGATGTCCAACTCAAGCGCCGCACCGATCTCATCCCCAATCTCATGGAAACCGTAAAGGGCTATATGGCCCATGAGAAGGAAACGCTCGACGCGGTGATCAACGCCCGCGCTAAGGCCACTTCTGTCGCCGCCTCAGGCCCAGAAGCCCGCGCTCAGGCGGAAGGCGAGCTGAGCTCTGCCCTTGGTCGCCTGCTGGCCATTGCCGAGGCCTATCCGGACCTTAAAGCCAATACGACGTTCCTCGAATTCCAGTCCGCGCTGCAAAAGACCGAGGACGAAATCCAGATGGCTCGTCGCTATTACAACGGCGCTGTGCGCGATTATAACATTCAGGTCGAAAGCTTCCCGTCCAACGTCGTTGCGAACACCTTCAAGTTTGGAATGGCAGAGTATTTCGAACTCGAAAACGAAGCCGAGCGCGCTGTCCCTACTGTGAAGTTCTAAGATCTATGTCGGCCCTTCTGCGCTTTTTCTCCGCTGTCATTCTGACTGCTCTGCTGGTCACGTCCGCGTCGGCGCGCGAAGAAATTCGCTCGCTGATTGCCGATGTCACCCTAGCCACCGACGGCTCCGTGCATGTCACGGAAACGCTTGTGGTCAATGCAGAAGGGCTCGAAATTCGCCGCGGTATTTACCGCGATATTCCCGTCACCATGCGCAGTGACGATGGCAGCAAAATCCGCATTGGGCTGGAGGTTGAGGCCGTCACCCGCAATGGCTCCGACGAACCATTCCGCGTTGAGCGCATGGGTGATTTCCGCCGCATCTGGATCGGCGATTCCGAGGCCTTTGTGGCGCGTGGCTTACACAGCTATACTATCACCTACACCATGCCGCGCATGGCCCGCCCCAGCGCCGATGGTGACGAGCTCTATTGGAACGCAACGGGCAATTACTGGATCTTCCCGATCCTCTCCGCTGAAGCGCGCGTCCGTCTGCCCGATGGGGCCATCATCCAGAATGCCGTTGGCTACACTGGCGACGCCGGCTCCAGCGAGCAAAACGTCACCATTTCCCGTCGGGGTGATAATGCCGCGATCATCAAGTCCAATCGCGTGCTTGGGCCGGGTGAGGGGCTAACCTTTGCCATCTCCTTCCAAAAGGGCATTGTCAGCTATCCGCAAGGCACTGATGCTCTGTGGCAAAACATCTCCGACAATCGCGACGTCCTCCTCAGCATCGGCGGCGTCGTGCTGCTGCTGCTCTACAATTTCACCGCATGGCTGCGGGTTGGGCGGGATCCGGCCAAAGGCACGATCATTCCGCTGTTCTACCCGCCCGAAGGCTTCTCGCCTGCCTTGACCCATTATGTGAACCACTGGGGTTTTGCCGGTGACGGTTGGAAGGCCATGACCGCAGGCATTTTCAGCCTTGGGGTCAAGGGTCTCGTGAAAATCGACAACACCAGCAAAAAGCTGGTTGTCACCAATACGGGCCGCAAGCCCGACGAAGCCCTGCCTTCAGGCGAGCGAATCCTTTTTGATTATTTCACCAAAAAGGGCACAGTGACTTTTGATCAGGCAAACGGCTCTGAAATCGGCGAGACCAAGGGTGCTTTCGTCAACGCCATCACCCTCGAAAATCGCGATAAGTGGTTCAAGGCCAATTTCGGCTTTGCGCTCGTAAGCTATGCGCTCACCGCGCTCATGCTCGGCGCCATGGTCTTGTTCGACATTATCGAAATCGAATGGCTGGTGCTGGCTGGGGTAATCGGCATCTTCGCCACCTTCATCAGCGCCATGCTGTTCAATGTTCTGATCAAGGGCAATTGGATCGGCCGCATCATTCTTGTGGTCTGGGGCGGAATATTCATTGCCAATGCTGGCACTGGCTTTGCCGACATGTTCACAGATTTCCCCTTGGACAGCGCTTTTATTGCCGCAGCTTCCATGGTGCTGATTTCGATCATTTTCACCATTCTCATGCGCGCGCCCACAGTTCAGGGCCGCAAGGTCATGGATCAGATCGACGGCTTCAAACTCTATCTCGAAACCGCCGAAAAGAACCGACTCAATATTGATGCTGAGCCGCCAATGAGCGTTGAACGCTTTGAGCGCATTCTGCCCTATGCCATTGCTTTAGGCGTAGAAAAGCCGTGGTCCGAGCATTTTGAAGCGGAAATGACGCGGATTTCGCCCGATCCAGAGCGCGGCTCCAGCTACGCTCCAGGCTGGTATTCTGGCGGCAAAAACTTCTCGTCCAGCTCCGTTTCCAACGCGATTTCTGCAGCTTCTGCAGGCATGGCTGCAGCCATGGTCGCCTCCCAACCGGTGCAGGCCAGCTCTTCCGGCTCCTCTGGTGGGGGCTTTTCTGGTGGGGGCGGTGGCGGTGGCGGAGGCGGAGGCTGGTAGACAGCCCCGCTTTGCCACGATAATCAGTCCCCCTGCCTGCCTTACCAATCGCGGTTTCCGACCATGCCCGAACTTCTGCTTGAAATCTTCTCCGAGGAAATTCCCGCCCGCTTCCAGCGTCGCGCGGCTGAGGACCTGAAGAAGTCTGTCACCAATGCCTTGGTTGATGCAGGACTGGTCTATGAGGGCGCGCAAGCCTTCGTAACCCCGCGTCGTCTGGCGCTCACCATTGCTGGCCTTCCGGCCCGCTCGCCCGATACGCGCGAAGAAAAGAAGGGCCCCAAGGTCGGCGCCCCGCAGCCCGCTATTGATGGTTTCCTGCGCGCAGCAGGCCTGTCGTCCATTGACGAGGCCACTGTTCAGTCGGATCCGAAAAAGGGCGATTTCTACATCGCCATTATCGAAAAGCCCGGTGCCGATTCCGTCGAGCTGCTGTCGCAGGTTCTGCCAAAGGTGATTGCTGATTTCGGTTGGGCCAAGTCCATGCGCTGGGGCTCGGGCACCTTCCAGTGGGTGCGTCCACTGCGCGCCATCACTGCCACCTTCGGCACCGAAAACGACGAGCCGGTCGTTATTCCATTCACCGTCGCTGGCATTGAAGCGGGCCAGACCACTTTTGGTCACCGCTTCCTCGCGCCTGAAGCGATCCGCGTGCGCCGTTTTGAAGATTACGTCATGTCTCTTGAGCGCGCCAAGGTTGTGCTCGACATCGACCGCCGCAAGGACATCATCAAGACCGACGCCGACAACCTCGCCTTTGCGCAGGGCCTTTCCGTCATTCACGACGAAGGCCTGCTTGAGGAAGTCGCCGGTCTTGTCGAATGGCCAAATGTCATGATGGGCTCGTTCGATCCTGCCTTCTTGAAGGTGCCGGAAGAGGTGATCATCGCCACCATCCGCGCCAATCAAAAATGCTTCTGCATTCGTGATGCGTCGGGCAAGCTGGCTCCGAACTTCATCATCACCTCCAACCAGATCCCAACCGACGGTGGCGCCACTATCGTTGCGGGCAATGAGCGCGTGATCCGCGCCCGTCTCTCCGACGCTGCCTTCTTCTACGAAAACGATCTGGCCAATCCGCTCGAAAATGGCCTGCCGAAGCTGGAAGACATGGTCTTCCACGCCAAGCTCGGCACGCAGAAGGAAATGGTTGATCGCCTCGTTGCGCTCGCTGCCGAAATCGCGCCGCAAGTTGGTGCTGATGTCGAAGCGACCAAGCGCGCGGCTCTCCTCGCCAAGGCCGATCTCGTCACCGCCATGGTCGGCGAATTCCCTGAACTTCAGGGTCTGATGGGCCGCTACTATGCTGCCGCTCAGGGCGAAAAGGCCGAAATCGCGACCGCGGTCGAAATGCACTACAAGCCGGTTGGTCCGTCCGACCGCGTGCCATCCGAACCGGTTTCGATTGCTGTCGCTCTGGCCGACAAGCTCAACGTGCTTTCTGGTTTCTGGTCTATCGATGAAAAGCCAACCGGCTCGCGCGACCCGTTCGCTCTGCGCCGTGCCGCGCTCGGCGTCATCCGCATCATCACCGAAAACAACCTGAAATTCCCGCTCAAGGTCGACGCCGATCTCCTCGGCTTCTTCCATGATCGCCTCAAAGTCTCGCTCCGCGATGCTGGCGCACGCCACGATCTCGTCGACGCCGTCATCTCTGCTGACAGCAACGATATTTTGCAGATCACCCAGCGCGCTGAAGCGCTCACAGAACTGCTCTCGTCTGACGACGGCAAGAACCTTCTCGCGGGCTACAAGCGTGCCGCTAACATTCTCGCCGCCGAAGAGAAAAAGGACGGCAAGTCCTATGCTGGTGCGGTCAACGCTTCAGCCTTGAAGGGCGCCGAAGAAACAGCTCTCGCCTCGGCGGTCGAAACCGTCAGCGCCGCTGTTTCTGCCAAGGTTGCTCAGGACGATTACAAGGGCGCAATGGCTGAACTCGCCACCTTGCGCGCTCCGGTTGATGCCTTCTTTGAAGCCGTGCTCGTCAACGACGCCGATGCGTCCGTCCGCGAGAACCGCCTCAACCTTCTGGCCCGTCTGCGCGACACCATGCGTCTCGTCGCCGACTTCGGCAAAGTTGCTGGCTAATTCTTAGTCGGGTTGACGGTTCCTGCCGTCAGCCCGCCATTCCCCCGGTCGTCACCCTCGGGCTTGACCCGAGGGCTCTGCACTTTCTCACGCTACCTTCCAACAAAAATCCTTTCCCCCGTGGCACGATGCCGTGCGGTGCGCGTTATCCCTGCGATAAAGTTCTCGGAGAATTTCAATGAGTGTTGGCCTACTTGCACTGCTCGATGACGTGGCAGCACTAGCGAAAGTTGCGGCTGCGTCTCTGGATGACGTTGCCAGTCAGGCCATGAAGGCCAGCGTCAAAGCTGCTGGCGCGGTCATCGACGACGCGGCCGTCACCCCTAGCTACGTTAAGGGCTTTGAAGCCAAGCGCGAACTGCCCATCGTCGGCCGCATCGCTTGGGGCTCGCTCAAGAACAAGATGCTATTCTTGCTGCCAGCGGCGCTCATCCTGTCTTATTTCCTGCCGTGGATGATCACCCCGCTCCTCATGATCGGCGGCGCTTACCTTTGCTATGAAGGCGCTGAAAAGGTCTTCCACATGTTCGCGCCGCATGAGGCCGAAAAGCACGAAGCTTCCATCGAGCACACAGCGGTTGACCCGACCTCGCTCGAAGAACAGCGCGTTGCTGGTGCGATCAAGACCGATTTCATCCTCTCGGCTGAAATCATGACCATTGTTCTCTCGTCAATTGACGTTGAAAACTTCTGGTACCGCGCAGGCATTCTCGCCGTCGCCGGTGCGGGGATCACCGTCGCCATCTATGGTACGGTTGCTTTGATCGTGAAGGCCGATGATTTTGGCCTGTTCCTGTCTCAGAAAGCCAAAACCCACACCGGTCGCGCCTTTGGTCGCGGTATCGTTGTGGCCATGCCGCACTTCATGCACGTCCTGAGCATTGTCGGCACTGCGGCCATGACCTGGGTTGGCGGTAGCATCATCGTCCACGGCCTGGCTGGCTTTGGCGTTTCTGGCATTGAACACATGGTCAAGGACGCTGCTGCCTGGGGCGCTGCGCTCCTGCCATCCATCGCCGGTGTCGCCAGCTGGTTCGTGACCGCCTTCATCGACTTCTTCATCGGCCTCGCCGTCGGCGCACTGATGATCCCAGTCGTCAGCTATGTCATCAGCCCGATCCTGAAGGCCATCAAAGGCCTCCTCCCAAACCGCACCAAAACCGCCTAACCCTTACCTCTCCCTTCGGGGAGAGGTCGACGCCTCGCGTCGGTTGAAGGGACCAAAAATCCCCCGGGCACTGCCCTTTCTTACCTCTCCCTCTGGGGAGAGGTCGACCAAAGGCCGGGTGAGGGGGCCTTGCCGCTACCTGCAGCGCACCCAATTTTCCCCAATACGGCCCCACTCCCTCCCCTTGCGGGGAGGGTAACAAAGGTAGGCCGTAGCGCCGCTGGGGTGGGGGAACAATCCCCCAAAAACTCTACCGCTTAAACGGCGCCATGCCTTCGCGGGCCAGCTCATCGGCGCGTTCGTTGAGCGCGTGCCCTGCGTGACCCTTCACCCAAAACCATTCGATGTCGTGACGCTTGGTCGCCTCATCTAGCGCCTGCCAGAGTTCGACGTTCTTGACCGGCTTTTTGTCGGCGGTCTTCCAGCCGTTGCGCTTCCAGCCATGCATCCAGCTCTGCACGCCATTTTTGACGTATTGGCTGTCGGTGTGCAGTTCAACCTTGCACGGACGCTTGAGCGCATTGAGCGCTTCAATGGCGGCGGTGAGCTCCATCTTGTTGTTGGTGGTCAGCTGCTCGCCGCCCTTGAGCTCCTTGCGGTGCTCCCCGAGCTGCAAAATAGCGCCCCAGCCGCCGGGGCCGGGATTTCCCGAGCACGCACCGTCGGTATGAATAATAACTGCGTCAGACATGGGCTATGGGCGCTTCAATATATGGAATTGGCAGGGCAGGCCGTAAACGTCGACGGCTTGATGGGTCTTCTGCATGCCGATCTTCTCCAAGACAGCACGCGATGGCGCGTTATCGACATGGGCCATGCCGATGAAATGCGCACCCTTGTCGTTAGCAAAGAACCAATCGCGCAGGCCAGCGGCAGCTTCCTTGGCAAACCCCTGTCCCCAGAACTCTTCGTAAAGCGTGTAGCCGATCTCGGCTTCCCCGGTGGTTGGGTAAATGCCAAAGCCTGCCCGACCCACCATCACGCCGTCTGATTTCCGCCGGACCCGCAGCTTGCCGAGCTGGCGGGTCTCAAACAGCTCTATCCAGCTCGCGACTGCTTCTTCGCACTGGGCGCGCGTATAGGGCACGCCTCGCGTCGTCAGATAGCGTGTAGCGCGTTCCGAACCATGCAATCGAACAAGGTCATCGACCTGATCGAACCTCCAGCCTGAAAGGATCAGCCTATCGGTTTCGAACAGATCGAGATCACTCATTTTCCAGCTGCCGTTTCCAAGTTACGAAGCACTTTGGGAATGTTGAAGGCGATGTTTTCTTCCGCCGTCGTGGTGGTCTTCACCTTGACGTCGTAGCGCGCTGCGAAAGCGTCGATTACTTCTTCGACGAGGCTCTCCGGTGCCGAAGCGCCCGCGCTCACACCCAGCGATTTAATATTGCCATAGATCGACCAGTCAATCTCGCTGGCGCGGTCCACCAGAACGGCATGCTTGCAGCCTGCGCGCTTGGCCACTTCCACCAGACGCTGCGAGTTCGACGAATGGGGCGAGCCCACTACGATCATCGCTTCCACCGTTGGGGCCACAGCCTTGATCGACTCCTGCCGATTGGTGGTCGCGTAGCAAATGTCTTCCTTGTGCGGCCCGTTGATCATCGGGAAGCGGGCGCGCAGCGCCTCTACGATTTCGCGCGTATCATCGACCGACAGCGTTGTCTGCGTCACAAATGCCAGCGTCGAAGGATCTTTCGGCTCAAAACCGCCGACATCACTGACCGTCTCGATCAGTGTCACGCTGCCCGGCGGCAGCTGGCCCATGGTTCCAACCACTTCGGGATGGCCAGCGTGGCCGATGAGCACGATCTCGTGACCTTCTTCAAAGTGTCGCGTCGCTTCGACATGAACCTTCGAGACAAGCGGGCAGGTCGCGTCGAGGTAAAACATGTTGCGCGCTTTGGCGTCAGCCGGAACCGATTTCGGAACGCCATGCGCGGAGAAGACGACCGGCGCGTCGGTTTCTGGAATCTCATCGAGTTCTTCGACGAAAATCGCGCCCTTTTCCTCAAGCCCTGCCACGACATACTTATTGTGTACGATGGCATGGCGAACGTAGACCGGCGCGCCGTATTTCTGCAGCGCCAGCTCTACAATCTGAATTGCGCGATCCACGCCCGCGCAGAAACCACGCGGAGCACAGAGGGTGATATCGAGGTGCGGCCTTTTATCCATACCCGATGAGATGCTTTCAGCGCGTTGGCAAGTCAAGTGCTGTTGCAGCCGCGGCAGGCATGCGCCATATGTGTTAGACGCGTGGCGAGGAGCCTTCTCTTGAGTTTGGCGCAGGAAATGTTTGCGATTGCCCCGGCGCTGGGGAAGGCGAACCTTGGAGCTGCTCAGCTAAAATTGCTGACAGGCAAGGCGCGCTGGATTTTCCGCGTCGGTGAAGCAGGCTTCCCCACAGTCCCAACGATTGCCATCACCCGCGCCGCTTGGGATGAATTGCAGGCCGAACGCTCCCGCCGGGACAGCCGCCTGCGCACCCATTGGGTCGCCTGCCTGTTCAAGTTGGTTGAAAAGGACGGAAAGCCCCCCGTCTTGGTCGTCCGCACCTCGGCTGTCCTCCACAATGGCGGTCTCATGCCCGCCAAAACCGGCATTGCCGCCCCCTCCGCGCCCGAAGATTCGGTAGACCCAAACCGCCCATTGGCCCGCGCCATCAAGGAAGCGTTTGAAAGCTACGGCCCGACCGGACGCGGCTGGACTGGCGCACGCTCTGATGTTGATCGCAGTCGACAGATCGTTCTTGTGCAGGCCTATGCTGAAGGCGAGATCGAACAATTCCTCACCCGCAATGCCGCAACGGGCGTCATCGGGCCTGCCCCGGTCAACGGCCATCCTCTGCCGCGCTTGCCCGAAAGTGTCGCCGCGCTGGTTTCCCTGCTCGACGCGAAAGCGGGTCGCCATATGACCTGTGCTGTCGCGGTGCATAAGGGCCAGGTGCGCTTTTTGTCCGCCCGCCCCATCGAGGCGTCGCCAGCGGCCGAACTCACCGCTGCCGTGGATCGCGTCGAGCGCAAAGTCTGGACGCCACAAAACGCCGTCTCGCGTGTCGATCCGAGCCGCCTCGGGCTCGTGCTCCATCCGCGCATCAAACTCACCCACGATGTTGCCCCCATCGCCACCGGCTTGGGCGTAGCGCCGGGCGCTGCCAGCGGCATTATCACCTTTAATGCCGAAGACGCTGCGCGCCTGCGCGCCCGCGGCAAACATTGCATTCTCGTCGTCAACGAAACCGGCCCCGCCGACATCGAAGGCATGAAGGCTGCAACCGGCATTCTCACCGCTCGTGGGGGCATGTCGAGCCATGCTGGCGTTATCGCCCGCATCACTGGCAAGCCATGCGTTGCGGGCCTCCGCACGCTGTCGGTCAATGTTGCCGAAATGGTCTGCCACATTGGCGACCGCGAATTCCGCGCTGGTGATCGCCTGACCATCGATGGCACCGATGGCAAGGTCTATGTCGGCACGCTCCCGCTGGCCCAGCCCCAAATTGGCGGCGCGATTGGGCGTCTCCTCGGTTGGTCTGATGCCTCCCGCACCATCGCCGTCCGCACCAATGTGGAAACTGTCGAATCCGCGCAAACAGCGCTGAGTTTTGGCGCCGAAGGCATTGGTCTGGCCCGCTCCGAACACATGTTCTTCTCGCCCGAGCGCATGGTCGCGCTGCGTCGCGTCATTCTCTCAGAAGACGAAGACGCGCGCTCCAAGGCCATTGCCGGGCTGATTGATTATCAGACGGGCGATTATTCCGCGCTGTTTTCTGCCATGCATGGCCTGCCGGTCACGGTGCGTCTGTTTGATCCGCCGCTGCACGAATTCCTGCCGCGCACCGATGAAGAGATCGAAGAAACCGCGGCCTCGCTTGGCTTCTCGGTCCGCGCCTTGCGCATGCGTCTCGAGCGCATCGCCGAGATCAACCCCATGCTGGGCCATCGCGGCGTCCGCTTGGCCATTACCTATCCAGATCTTTTGCAAATGCAGGTTCAGGCTGTTCTCGCGGGCGCACGCGCTGCCAGCGAAACTCAGGCCGAGCCAGTGCAGGTCGAGCTGATGGTGCCCTTCGTCTCGACGGCGACGGAAGTGGCTTGGGTTCGCGAACGCACCATGGCCATTCTCGAAAACTCCGGCCTGTCGCGCTCAGATCGCGTGCGCTTTTCCTTCGGGACAATGATTGAGCTGCCACGCGCCTGCCTGCGCGCCGGGGACATCGCCTCAATGGTCGATTTCATTTCCTTTGGCACCAATGATCTGACCCAGACCACTTTCGGCATCTCCCGCGACGACGCGCCTGCCTTCTTGGCCGCTTACCAGCGCAAGGGCGTTTATGCGCGCGATCCCTTCGTCAATATCGACGAAAAGGGCGTTGGCGAAATGATCCAGATTGCGATCGAGCGGGGCAGGGCGGTCAATCCGCGCCTCAAGATCGGTATTTGCGGGGAACACGCAGGCGATCCCATCTCGCTGCAGTTCTTTGCCGGGCTCGGTGTCAATTATGTGTCCTGCTCGCCCTACCGCGTCCCAATCGCCCGTTTGGCTTTAGCGCAGACCAGCGCTTAACAAACACGGGTCGCCACCCCATATTGTTATCTGTTACCTCTTACTGCGTAACAGATGCTGACTATGGAAGTGGACGTGACCTCGTGCGACGACTGTTTGGATTTCTAGCACTTTCGTTTGGCCTTGCCTTCGCCGCACCTGCTTATGCCCAGTCTGGCGCCTCTTGCGCTGCCATCCCGGCCAATGACCAACGCCTCGCTTGCTATGATGGCCTGTTTCGCGCCGATACCGATGCAGCAGCCGTCTCCAGCTTCACTCTACAATCCGAGCAAATGATCCCCGCGCGCCCTTCTGGCCGCGCTCATGCCGAGATCATCGTCAGCTGCGAAGCTGGCAATTTGGGTGTGGCCTTCCGCTTTGCGGGCAACACCATGTCCTCCCTCGGCCGCGATGTCGGCATGACCTTCCAGCCCGATCTGGAACGCGCTCGCTCGCAAACTTTGCAGGTCGATCCGACCAATACACAGGTGCTGATTAGCAATAGTGCTGACGTGCGCACCTTCATCGATGGCTTGCGTGGCGCCCAGAACTTAACTGTTCGTGTGACCCCGGCCAGCAGTCGTTCTCTCAATGTGCGATTCAAAGTTGCAAATTTTGCTCAAGATGTTGCGCCGGTAATCGCTGGTTGCACTCAGTAACTTACGTTACCTAAACTCATCTAATCGCATGTCGGCGTTTATTTTGTCGCAGCCTACAATCGCGTGAACCATAACTTGGTCACACAATGGCCACGTCATCGTCTCTCTGCGTATTTACTCCGCGCTAACCTTAATAAGACATCATCTGGACGTCGGCAGTTTGAGTTTGGCTGCCCGTTCCAGTTTGTTGCGTAGCGTTGAGTATCATTTATGGCCCTTTCCCACCGGCCTGAGGCGTCTGCACGCCCGGTCAGCGCGGTTAGCCGTGGACGTCCATTTGCCAAAGGCTTGGCCCTGAGCGCTTTTGCGTCACTGGCCTATGTTGGCTTGATTGGCGGCGCGCTTGCTCCAACCGCCGATGCGCCCAAACTGCCAAATACCGCCCCCACGATTGATGAAGAGCTCGCCAGCCTGACCTATAATGGCGTCGATCCGATCATCACCGGTTCTGTTGACCACCTCTTCCAGACCGATTTCTTCACCGGCCCCAATCGCGCGGAGAAAGTCACGCGCGTCCGTCAAGAAATCGACATGACCGCCATCAACGAAATGTTCGAAAAGGCGCGCACCGAGATTGCCTCTCTGCGCGGTACCTCCATCGATCACTCGCCCGTCAATGTCGTCGCTGAAGTCACTATGCCCGAGCCGCCCCGCGTTGCCGTCGCAGGGCTACACCCCAGCGCTGCCGCAGCACTCGATGCGATTGCTGGCATAGCGCCAAGTGTTGAAGGTGCGACCGTTCAGGGCAGCATTCCGATGCCCGAGGCCATGCCGACGCAGTTGGCCTATGCCCGCGCAACAGCGCCAGCCACGGTCACCCAGCTTCAGGGCACGCCAATGGCCGATGTGTCCGACAAGGAGATGTGGTGCCTGGCGACGGCTGTCTATTTCGAAGCCCGTGGCGAAGTCTATCGCGGTCAGGTTGCGGTCGCACAGGTCGTGCTCAATCGCGTTAAAGACCATCGCTATCCCAATACGATTTGCGGCGTGGTCTTCCAGAACCAGCACAAGCGCAATGCCTGCCAGTTCTCCTTTGCCTGCGATGGTATCCCCGATACCGTCACCGAACGCCAACCATGGGCAACGGCCGAAGAGGTCGCCCAAAAGGTTGTTTCCGGTGAGCTCTATCTCACCGAAGTTGGCTCGGCGACCCACTATCACGCCAGCTATGTGCGTCCCGCTTGGGCACCGCGCATGGAAAAGCTAACGCAGATCGGCCTCCACCACTTCTATAAGTTCAAGAAGGGTTGGCTGTTCGGCTAACACAGTCTGATGGTCGCGCTCGTGATACACGTGCGCGTCCCGTCCGTCCGCACCTTGAGATCGCCATTGCGCACGGTCAGGATTGATCTCGCATTGAGCGAGTTCAGCCCAATCCAATAGCCGCTCTTCCAGCCTGCTATCGCATTGCCATCCTCCGTCACCTCGCGCACGGCAATGCCCGGATACTGGATGTGCTTTGAGGTCAGGGCGTCGCTCGAATAGGTGCCTGTGCTCGTGGTGCCAATGCTCACATAGCTTACACGTCCGCCCTCGATCTTCCGGATCGTGGTCGATTTCAGCACATCGGTGCTGACGCTCGCGTCGTAATCGATCTCGTAGTGCCGGTCGTCAAATTTCACCAGCCGGCTGGTGTCGAAGCCGGTCGGCGAGCCTTCGGGCAATACATCAAGCACAGGACCGGGACCGGCGACGGCAAAGCCGACCGATAGAGCAATCCCAACGGCCACCCCAATCGCCACATGGCGTACCTGACTATCCATCTCCGCCCCTCGCCTGTCTCACTTCGAAACGCATTGTTAACGAAGTAGTAACCATATAGGCGCGGTCGAGCGAACACTCTCTTAAAACTTAGTTAATTTTTAGAGGTCGGAAAACTAGCCGGAAATCTGGGCGCTAATAGTTTCAAACACTTGCATGAGCTGCTTGTGCGCCTGCTGTGTCGGCCAGGGCCGGATGAGCCGTTCGAAATCATCGACTTCGAATGCCGCAAGTGTGGGTGAGCCAAAAAGTTTTTCGGCCTCGGCGGAATCAAAACCGGCGAGATAGGTCGCCTCAAAATAGGCCGCTTCCACGTCCGCCTTTTTGACCTGCTTCTTAAGCGTGGCATTCATGGTCGCCGGCAAAGAGAAGCGTAGAAAGATCGCTGACATCAGCCGATCTTCGACCGCCTTGTAGTTGCCGCCCATCGCCGCTTTGAACGGCGAGATAATATCGCCCATCACATATTCGGGTGCGTCATGCAGCAGGCATTGCAACTGCTGCTGCGGGCTCGCCTCCGGGTTGGCGGTCCGGAACAGCTCCAAGACCAACACGGAATGCTGGGCGACCGAAAACGGGTAATCACCGACAGTCTGTCCATTCCAGCGCGCCACTCGCGCGAGGCCATGGGCAATGTCAGAGAGTTCCACATCAAGCGGCGAAGGGTCCAACAGATCGAGCCTGCGCCCCGACAACATCCGCTGCCAAGCGCGAACTTCCGTGCGTGCCATCTCTCGCCCCCGCCCTGTGATCCGTACCGTTTCCTAGCAGAGAACCACTCGATTCGATCACAATCTCTCTTCCTCGCCGCTACGGGAGGGCACTTCACCTAGAGATCGCGGCAGTGCAGCTTGTCGCCCGACGCACCAGCCCAATCCCTCCCTCGCTTGCGGGGGAGGCTAGGTGGGGGTTCTTTCCGAGGCCAAAAGCCTCCTCACTCCTCTGCCGCCACATCCCCAAAGCCATAGCTCGCCCAGCCGGGCAAGCTCACCGTGACCGGCGCACCATTGACCGTCACCGCACCGACATCGCTCACCCGATCGAGCCGAACAATTGCCACAGCGCGCCCATCGACCACCTGCCCAAGTGTTCCTGCGTCACGCCCCGACGCCACCACGGCATCGCCCGCAACACCAGTCACACCAGACACAATCACCGGACGCCGCCGCGCCGTTCCGCGATGCTTCATGCGCGAGACAACTTCCTGCCCCACATAGCACCCTTTGACGAAGTCGATCCCGTCGAGCATGTCCATGCCGACATCGTGAGCAAAAGCGTCATTGGCGGCAAAATCATTGCCCTGCAGCAACACGCCATTGGCAATCCGCGCCGCGTGGTACGGCGTGTCGTTCTGATCCCACTCCGCAGCAGCCTCAGCAGTGTCGATCACCCGGAACCCAATCTGGATCGGTCCAAACCGGTCGCCGTGGCACACGGCGCCCTCCACAGCATCTGCTGAAAACCCCACACTGTGTGAGGCGCGCAAATCCGAAATCTCCAAATTCGCCCGCAGCTTATACATGCGCATGCGCTTGAAAAAATCGTCGCCGACGCTCTCATGCACATCCACCCAGATGCCATCTTCGGCCCAGCCCGCTAGTCCCTCCGCCAAAATCTTGCCCTGCGGCGAGAGTAGGGCGAACCAAGCCGCCAACCCCGCCTCGCTCGGAATATGCCCCGTCAGCACATCATTGAGGAGGCGATGCGCGTCCGGGCCTGAAAAACGAAAAACGGCACGATCTGCGCGGTGATGAATTGTCATGATCCCTTGCCTCCGGGAGCGGGGGTCGCATATGTCAGCTAACGGCTGACCACATAAATATGGGACTTGAGACATGGCGCAGTACGACACGATTTTCAAGAACGCGACTGTGGTCAATCACGATGGTGAGGGACAGGCAGACATCGCCGTCAAAAACGGTCGCATTGTCGCCATCGGCACCATCTCGGGCGACGCGGCAGAAACCGTCGACTGCAAGGGCCTCCATATTCTCCCCGGCGTCATCGACACGCAGGTTCACTTCCGTGAGCCAGGCCTGACCCATAAGGAAGATCTCGAAACCGGCTCGCGCGCCGCAGTCATGGGTGGCGTTACCGGCGTGTTCGAAATGCCGAACACCAATCCGCTGACCATCTCCAAGGAAACCTTCGACGCCAAGATCGCGGCGGGCACCAATCGCATGCACTGCGATTTCGCATTCTACATTGGCGGCACCCACGAGAACGTCGGCGAACTCGCCACGCTCGAAAAGCTCCCCGGCTGCGCCGGCATCAAGGTCTTCATGGGCTCCTCAACCGGCTCCCTACTCGTACAGGACGATGATGGCGTTGAAGCCATTTTGCGCGCCATCTCCCGCCGCGCCGCCTTCCACTCGGAAGACGAATATATGCTCGAAGAGCGCAAGCATCTTCGCGTGGAAGGCGATCCGTCCTCGCACCCCGTCTGGCGCTCGCCAGAAGTGGCGATGAGCTGCACCACGCGCCTCGTCAACATTGCCCGCAAGGTGGGCAAGCGCATCCACGTGCTGCACATCTCGACCAAGGAAGAAATGGTCTACCTCGCCGACCACAAGGATGTGGCCAGCGTCGAAGCAACCCCACACCACCTGACCTTGGACGAAACCGCCTACACTAAGCTCGGCACCTACGTGCAGATGAACCCGCCAATCCGTGACGCGGAACACCGCGCGGGCATTTGGGCTGGCGTTGAAAACGGCGTTGTCGACGTTTTGGGCTCCGATCACGCTCCGCACGCGCGCGAAGAAAAAGACCATGCTTACCCGGCCAGCCACTCCGGCATGACCGGCGTTCAGACCCTGGTCCCAACCATGCTCGACCACGTCAACAACGGTAAGCTGAGCCTCCAGCGTTTTGTCGACCTCACCAGCCACGGCCCGAACCGCCTGTTCGGCATTGCTAACAAGGGCCGCATTGCGGTGGGTTATGATGCTGACTTCACCATCGTCGACATGAAGCGCCGCGAGACCATCACTAACGAATGGATCGCCTCCCGCGTTGGCTGGACACCCTATGATGGCGTCTCCGTCACCGGCTGGCCGGTCGGCACCATCGTGCGCGGTCACAAGGTCATGTGGCAGGGTGTACTCACCACCCCCTCCATCGGCCAACCCATGCGCTTCCTCGAAGCTCTTCCACAGGGCTAGCCAAGCACTCTCCTCTCTCTCGCCTTTCTTACCTCGCCCCTACGGGGAGAGGTCGGCCGCAGGCCGGGTGAGGGGGCCTTCTCCTCCCCCTTGCGGCGTAGACCTCACTACTCCTCCCCCGCTCGCGGGGGAGGCTGGGTGGGGGCTCTTCCCTACTCGCTCCCACTTGCAGAGTACCCCTTCTTCTCCCTCCCCCTTGAGGTGAGGGCCGGGGTGGGGGCTTTTCTTACCGCTCTCCGACCGAGAAAATCAGCCACCCCCAACCATAAATTCCACGAGGTTGCCGTCCTCGTCGATCACCACGCGCCATCCCGTCCAGCCCCCAAAATCGACAGCGCTCTCGTATTCCTGCGGCGACAGCACGCGATAAGCGTCAACCGTCACGCGTGGCGTTGCCTGGGAAAAGTCGACATGCTGGAGATAGGGCCAGACATAGAGATTTGTCGTCGCGCTGGTGGGGATAATGGCAAAGGGTAGGTCGAGCAGATCGCGCATCATGCCCAGAATTTGCCGTCCGCCGTCGTCCTTGGAATTCTCGCGAAGGGCCACCTCCACATCCTTGGACAGAGAGGGAAACTGAGCAGGCGTTTTCTGCGCCGCCACGACACCCGCAATCTGCTTTGGGTCGCCGCTGACGGCGGCGCGGATCAGCGCATCCCGCTTATGCTGCACGGCATCAGGGAGCCAAGAAACATCCTCACTCACATGCATCTCGGGAATAAACGCGACATATGTACTTTGCGCTGGCGAGGGCGTTACCATCGCTATCGAACTCGCTAGGGCAACAACGAGTATACGCATGATTTTCTCGTCCGTTGGAGGTTAGATGAGATGATCATTGCATACTGATTTAAACAAACAGTCCGTGCAGTGTGTACAAGTTTCGATATTAATTTGTCAGAAGTATTTTTGCATTCTGAGTCAGTATTCTGATGAAGTCGACTTTATAAATTACTGCTGTGTTGCGCGGTATTACTATCGCCGCTGCGGCGAGTCAGCGACTACTCCTCCCCCGCTCGCGGGGGAGGCCGGGTGGGGGCTCTTCCACATTCGCTCCCCCTTGTACACGGGCCCTTCCTTCTCCCTCCCCCTTTGCGGACAGGCCCCTTCTTCTCCTCCCCCTTGAGGGGAGGCCGGGGTGGGGGTGCTCTCCTACAGTCTCCCGGCTGCAGCAGCCTCGCCTAGGCCACCCTATCCCCCAAGCCCCACATTCGTCTCACCCCTCACATAAGTCCCCACACCAGCGTCACCGCTCTGCACGAACCGCGCCAGCAGCAGGCCCGATGGCGTTTGCTTCTGCTCCACCAGCTCAAATCCGCGCGGCGCGCTGGTGTCGCCAAAGAGCTTACGCCCTTGGCCAACGATCACCGGCGCAATAGTCAGTCGCATCTCATCAACGAGGTTCGCCGCCACCAGCGAGCGCCCAAGGCGTCCACTGCCGTGGATCTGTAGTTCGCCCTCGCCACTTTGCTTCAGCTCCGCCACAGCCGCCTCAACATTGCCCGCCAAAACGGTCGCTGGCCCCCAGTTAGTCTCGATCCCCGGAGACGACGCCACATACTTCGGCAGCGTGTTGAGCCGCTTGGCGTTGAGATCATTGGTGTCGGTTATCGTTGGCCACACCGCGCCGAACTCCTGATAGGTCCGTCGCCCGAAGAGAAACCCTGTGGCCGATGCGGCCCAAGTCTCAATCGCCCGCTCAAATGCGGCGTCGACAAAGGGAACGAGCCAACCACCGCGCTCGAACCCGTCCGTCCGATCTTCGTCCGGAGAGCCCGGCCCCTGATAGACACCATCGAGCGAAAGAAAGTTCAAAAGAACAATGCGCATGCTCAGCTCCCATAGCGACAACAAGAGCAACGCTAATGCGCAGTTTTCCTGAGGAATAGAGAGGATTGTCTCTGGCTCTGGAAGCTGCCCTCTAAACTGCCATCACACCGCGAAATATTGTTGCCCCTAAGCGGCCACGCACGCCCTTTACCTCGCCCCTAGGGGGAGAGGTCGACGCGCAGCGTCGGGTGAGGGGGCCTTCTCCGCCCCCTTGCGGCGTAGACCTCTCTACTCCTCCCCCGCTCGCGGGGGAGGTCGGGTGGGGGCTTTTCTGCCTTTTTATTGCGCGTGCGCCGGGGGAACCTCCCTTCTCCCGCCCCCCCTTCCACACTGGCCCCTTCTTCTCCCTCCCCCGGGCGGCGAGGACTAGGGTGGGCCTCTCTTCTCCTCCCCCGCTCGCGGGGGAGGCCGGGTGGGGGCTTCCGCCTTCTCCTTGCGAGTGCGCCGGGGCACCTCTCTACTCCTCCCCTTTGCGCACTGGCCCCTTTTTCTCCCTCCCCCTTGAGGGGAGGGCCGGGGTGGGGGTTACCTACCTCCGCCATGGGGTATCGCCGCATCGGGCGAAGTCGCCATCCGCTCTTTCCCCCCACACCCCAAAACACGCTATACTCCGCCCAATCCCCCAAACAGCAAAACGCCGCGCCGGTTCTCACCCGCGCGACGGTGCTACACGTCTGAAATCACTGAATCTTTGCGCCCAAAAGCGCCCCGATATGCCTATGCCGCGCCCATCAGGACGCCCATAAGTGCCAGCCAAAAGCCACAAATAGGCCTATTGCAGCACGCGCTCGAGATTGTATTCGCCATTGCGCAAGCGGTTCGGCAATTGCTCGACCAAAACCGCAGCAGCATCGTCGCCATGCAGCTTCACAAATGTCGCGAGAGCGGCAAAAAGCGAGGCATGTGCCAGAGCGATGGTTTCAACACCATCTTCTTCAGCGCTGTTCCAAGCCTCGGCCAGATACTCCAAAGCGATCTGACTTTCCGCTTGGTTGCGGTCGAAAGTGTTGGTGTCGGCCGATGGGGCGAAAATTGACTTCGGAGTGCTCATGCTCGCGCTATAACACGAGTTTTCGCCCGTGGCGCGTAAGATGTGACCCAAGGGTTAACACGATATAAGGAATTGTAAATTTCTTCACTCAGCGTAACGGGTATGGATGTCCCGTGCAATTCGTTCAGCCTCAACGGTTAAGCGCGAATGCGCTTCGCGCGACGAGGCCGTGCACTGCTTGTGGGTGCGCGAATATGCCGTAACCCCGTTATTAAATGCGCCGGCCAGGCGTTGCCGCCGATCATCATCGGGCTCATCCAACTCGATCAGCTCCGACATCTGCAGTCGCCAGTCTTCGCTGCCAATTTTGCAAAGCGGGGCAAGGTAATAGAGTGATCCCATCACCTCGGACAGGCGCTCCATTTGCCGCTGATAGGGTGGATCAATGGCCAGAACCGGTGTGGCAAAGCCGAACACTGCCAAAGCGGCCAAGGCGAAAGTCCTTGGGCTTTTCGCAACAAAAACAGGTCTGGTTCGGGGCAAACTGCGCATGCCCTACCTTACCAAACCTGGCCCAAATTTCTAAAACATTCTTGGATGATTCCATTGAGCCCGGCCGTTGTGCGCAGCGCCAGCATCATTCCGGGATCGGCCCATTTGTAGTCCGTCACCTCGTCCGAGGGCGTGATGGTTCCGGAGAAGTCGACCGTGGTGAAAATTGCCAGGCGATAGGCTTCATTCTGCCCCAAGTGCTGCGTCATCACATGGCGCGGAAATCGTATGGTCACGCCAAGTTCTTCTTGCAGCTCGCGAATTGCACATTGCTCAATAGTTTCATTGGGGTCGAGGCGCCCCCCGGGAAAAGTCCACAGGTGCTGATAGGGCGCGTGTGCGCGCTTGATCAGCAGGACTTTGCCGCCGCGCACGAGGGCTACGCTGGCTGCGTTTGGACGATCGTTCATGTGAGAAAAGACCAGATTTGCGATTTCTTGCGAGAGACACTAACTCAAGCAGGTAAAGGAGACCCTCATGTGCGGACGATACGCCTCTACCCTGCCGCCTGAAATGATGGCTGAACTGTTCAAACTACTGAACAGTATCGAGACTGTACCGCGCTACAACATCGCACCAACACAGCCCATTGTTTCTATTTGGGAAACGGGTGGTCGTCGTGAGGGACATTTTGCCCGTTGGGGTCTGGTACCCGGTTGGGTCAAAGACCCGCGCGAGTTTTCTTTGTTGGTCAATGCGCGGGCTGAAGGCATTGCCGATAAGCCCGCTTTTCGCGATCCGCTCAAGCATGGCCGCTGTATCGTTCCGGCCTCTGGCTATTACGAGTGGCACACCGGGCCCGATAAGAAAAAGCAGCCCTACTACATTACGCGCACAGATGGCCAACCGCTTGCTCTTGCGGGGCTTTTTGCCACTTGGTCAGGACCCAATGGCGAAGAGATTGATAGTGTCGCGACCATCACCGTCCCGGCAAATCCGCAGCTCGCAGAGATCCACCATCGCATGCCCGCGATCCTTTTGGATGAAGCCCAGCAGGACCTTTGGTTGAACACGCGCGAAGTGCGGGCGGGTGAAGCCACACAAATGTTATCCCCGCTCGCAGATGGTCTGCTAAAATTCCACCCGGTGTCGACCCGCGTAAATTCTGCGCGCGATGATGATCCGGGGCTAATTGAGCCGATCACGCTGAGCGAGCCTGAGCCGCCAGCGCCGCGCTCCCGCAAAAAAGCTGCGGGCGGCGGCGGTGGTTCGGGGCAGATGGACTTGTTCTAGTTACAAGATCCCATAATAGCCCAGTGCATCGATGATGCTGTCCTCTTCATATTTGAAGTGGCTCAACAGCAGTTTTTCAAAGGCGCGGAACACTTCAACCGCGTCATCGAAATGAGCGCGTGTTGGCTCATCCGAGAGGCTCATGATCTTGGTGATCATCAGCTCAAGCAGATGGTGCACGGTCACATGCTCGGCTTCCAAGCGCTCCACCACAGCCTTCAAAGCTGGGCTGCGGGTCGCCAGCGCCGGAAAAAGCGCTTGATCTTCAATGGTGTGGTGCTTGTGAATGAGGTGGCAATACTGCCCACAAACATTCCCAAAGCGCCTATAGTTTGCTGTGATGGGCAAGCTATCGACTGCATCACGCACTTCAGAAGCCGCGACCTCGCCCGCGGAAGCACGCTCGATCAATTGCCCCAGCGTGCTCAGGTGCTGGCGCAAATAATCATGAATATCGCGCAAGTGGTTCCCCGCTTCCCGCTGGTCAGGCGTCACGCCTTCAATAACGGGAACAGGAGGACGCGTTGCGTCGTCGAGGAATTGGATATCTTTGAGTAACATTGCTCAGATGTGCAGTCCGCTAAGACCATATTCAAGAACAAACATTTCCCATACCAAGGCACATCAAAGTCACTGGCGCCTCACAAGCGACGGATGAGCTTGGCGGGAACGCCGCCGACCAGCGTATCTTCTGTCACGGACTCTGTCACCACCGACCCGGCGGCCACCACAGCCCCGGCACCAATGCTAACGCCTGGTAAGATCGTCACATTTGCCCCGATCCACACGCCATCGCCAACGCTTATCGGGAGCGGCTTAACCACCCCGCAGCGCTTTTCGGCCGGGCCTATGGCGTGCTGTGCCGTGATAAAACTCGTGCCGTGCCCAACCGTCACCCGTTCGCCAATGCTCACCTGTCCGGTCAGATCAAAATAACACCGGCGCGTCACATAGCTATCGGCGCCGATGGACAGCTTCGTCCCCAAGATGGCGACCTGTGTCTCAAGCCGAACATTGCGCCCGAGCTTGACCCCGACAGCACGCCAAAGCCACCGGCGAAACGGATAACCCATGGCTCCATCAGGGAAAAAATTGGCAATGCAGTTCAGCGCCCAAATCCCGGCACGCCGCAAATGTCGCCCAACCACACCTGCCAATCGAGCCCCCTCAACCGCCTCATCCATTGCTCCAGCAATATCTGGCGCAGCGCAAGCGGATTGTGGGCGAGGTCTATCCCAGCACCTTGCCCGGGTTCAAAATTCCATTGGGGTCCAAGGCGGTTTTGATCGCCCGCATCATCTCCAGCGCCACCGGGTCTTTCACCTGCTTGAGCAGATCCACCTTGAGCTGACCAATCCCGTGCTCTGCCGAAACAGAGCCCCCGTGGCGCAACACCACCTCATAGATGATCCCATGCATGGCCTCATCATATTGGGCCATAAAGGCTTTTGGGTCTGCGCCGACAGGCATTGAGAAATTGAAGTGAATATTGCCATCGCCAAGATGGCCAAACGGTACCGGGCGAATGCCGGGCGCAAATTTCTCAGCGGCAGCAATGCCTTCGCGGATCAGCGCTGGAACGGCAGCAATGGGCACCGAAACGTCATGCTTGATTGAAGCGCCTTCCTTGGATTGGCACTCGCTCATCTGCTCGCGGAAATCCCACATGCGATTACGATCTGCCAGAGAGGTGGCGAGCGCAGCGTCAGAAATCATCTCGCGCTCAAACGCGGCCTCCAGCGCCGACTGCAGCGCCCCCGGTTCCGTTCCAGCCATGCGGGTGACTTCCACTAGCGCATACCAAGGCGAATGGCTTGCTGTTGGGTCTGCATCCAACATGCCGTGACGCATTTGGATCTCAAGCCCGATATGGGGGATCAGCTCAAACGCATTGAGGCGACTGCCCAGACGCTCGCGCATCAGTTGGAACAGCACCAAGGCCGCTTGCGGATCGACGACGTTGACCAGCGCCGTTTCGTGATCTTCCGGCTTTGGGAAAATCTTGAGGCTCGCGGCCGTGATAATGCCCAGCGTCCCCTCCGCGCCAACCAGCAAATCCTTTAAGTCATAGCCGGTGTTGTCTTTTTTGAGCGCATTGAGGCCTTGATAGAGCCGCCCATCCGCCAGCACCGCTTCAACGCCCATCGTCAATTCGCGCGCATTGCCATAGGCAAGCACATTGACGCCGCCCGCATTGGACGAGAGCACGCCACCTATCCGCGCCGAGCCTTGTGAGGCCAGCCAGAGCGGAAACATGGAGCTCACCGCGTCGGCGGCCTCATGGGCATTTTCGAGAATGACACCGCTTTCAGCCACCATCACGCCCGCAGCAGTATCCACCGACCGGATGCGATTGAGCTTGGCGGTGGAGAGGATAACCTCGTGCCCATAAAGCGGCACCTGCGCCCCCACGAGGCCGGTGTTTCCCCCCTGCGGGATAATCGCCACGCGGTTCTCATTGGCCCAGCGCAAAATGGCTTGCACAGCCGCCACGTCCGGCGGAATGACCACAGCTGCCGCGCTCTGGTGGAAACGCTTGCGCGGCTCCTTGAGATAGGCCCCCATGTCGTTCGTGTCAGTGATAACGGCATCACTCGAAACAAGGGCAGACAATTGGGCGGAAATTTCACGAGCGCTGAGGGTCAATTGGGCCTCTTTTGTGGACCGTTCTGGGGTTCGGTGAACTTGCCCCTTACAGCAAGCATGTGCCACAACCTTGCATACGACTCCAGATAAGGACACGCATCTAAAGCGTGATTTGCCATGACCGCCCCGAATTGGCCGGATTTCTACTTCGCCCGCCATGGTGAAACCTCGTGGAACCGCGAGCGCCGCTATCAGGGTAGCCGCGATATTCCACTCAACGAAACCGGCAAGTTGCAGGCCAATGCTAATGGCATTCTGCTGCGCGACATGTTGGAGCGCGATGGGGTCGATCCGACCCAGGTTCAGTGGTTCGCCTCCCCCCTAGGCCGTGCCTCCGAAACCATGGATCGCATGCGCACCGCTTTTGATGTCGCGCTGCCGCCCGTCATTCATGATAAGCGTTTGATTGAAATATCCTTTGGCGCGTTCGAAGGCCTGCTGCATGACGACGTCGCGCAGAAGTTTGCCGCCTATGCGCCGGGGGAACGCGACGCCAGCTATTGGGAGTTCCGCCCCGAAAACGGCGAGAACTACGACGATGTTGCAGCCCGCCTGCTCGATTTCGCCAATGACGTTACCCCCCATGCGATTGTCGTCGCCCATGGCGGCGTGCTGCGGGTTCTGCGTCATCTCATTGCCGGTGCCGACCGCAAGGAAGTGCTCAATTGGCCGCCTCCGCAGGGCGTAATCGCCCACTTCGCTGGCGGCAAAATGGAGCTGTTCTCGGCTGAGGACACTTGGTCCGCCGTCGACGTCTAAGCCTATTTGACTGTTCAAACGCGCGGCGGGTTCAACGTCTGACGCGCGCTTTGCCCTTGCCCTCCGGCCTAGCCCTGCCTAGAACAGCCCTGACCACGGGGACTACGCATGTCGTTCAACACTTTCGGCCATCTTTTCCGTTTCACCACTTGGGGCGAAAGCCACGGACCCGCTTTGGGCGTGGTGGTCGATGGTTGCCCGCCCGGCATCACCCTGACACCGGAAATCATCCAGCGCGATCTGGACCGCCGTAAACCCGGCCAATCCAAGTTCACTACCCAGCGCCGCGAGGCCGATGAGGTGAAAATCCTCTCCGGCGTGTTCGAAGACGAACGCACCGACGGGCCGCGCACTACTGGCACCTCGATCTCCCTGATGATCGAAAACACTGATCAGCGCTCGAAAGATTATGGCGACATCCGCGACAAATATCGCCCGGGCCACGCTGACTATACCTACGACCAGAAATACGGCATTCGCGATTATCGCGGTGGTGGCCGCACGTCCGCGCGCGAAACCGCAGCGCGTGTGGCTGCTGGCGCTGTCGCTCGTCAGGTCTTGCAGGGCATTACCATCCGCGCCAGCCTCGTCCAGATCGGCCCGCACAAGATCGACTACAACAATTTCGATTGGGCACAGGTCGACCAGAACCCCTTCTTCTGCGCCGACGCTAAGGCTGCCACCTTCTGGGCTGAATATCTTGATGGTCTGCGCAAGGACGGCAATTCCGTCGGCGCCGTCATTGAAGTTGTCGCCGAAGGCGTTCCCGCCGGCTGGGGGGCCCCAATCTACGGCAAGCTCTCCGCCGACCTCGCCTCGGCCATGATGAGCATCAATGCTGTAAAAGCCGTCGAAATCGGCGACGGTTTTGATGCTGCATCCCTCACTGGCGTTGAAAACGCTGATCAAATGCGCGCGGGCGAGGGTAGGCCTTACTTCCTCTCCAACCACGCTGGCGGCATTTTGGGCGGCATTTCCAACGGCGACCCGATCGTTTGCCGCTTTGCCGTGAAACCGACGTCCTCGATCCTGACCCCACGCCAGACGGTCAACACGCAGAACGAAAACACCGACATCATCACCAAGGGCCGGCACGACCCTTGCGTTGGCATTCGCGCTGTCCCAGTGGGCGAAGCGATGATGGCGCTGGTTCTCGCTGACCATATGCTCCGCCACCGTGGCCAAACCGGCCGCGAAGGCGCTGTCGGTTTTGACCGCAATTAAGCGGGCGACAGCCTCGTTCCAAAGAGAGTGTGGCGCGCTTTAATCGCGCCGCGCTCCGCCAAATACTCGACATGGGCAGCAATGGTCATGCGTGCCGCCATACGCACTTTCGGCGGCTGCGTGGGATAGATTTGGGCCACCACTTGCCCGATTGTCCGAGCCCCACCCTCAACGGCCGCAACCACTTGGCTATTGCGCATTTCACGATGCGCTTTGAGCGCGCGGGCATAGTCCGGCCCAATTTCAATCTCGCCCCCATGTGCGGGCAGATAGCGACGATAGGGCAGGGCGATCAGCTTATCGAGCGAGCTGAAATAGTCCGCCATCGACCCATCGGGCGTCGACACCAGGGTTGAATTCCAACCCATGACATGATCGCCAGTGAGAATGGTGTCGGTGCCCGCAATGCCAAAGGCCAAATGATTGGCGCAGTGGCCCGGCGTGGTGTGCACCACGATCTCGACGTCTCCTGCCATGACAAGGTCACCGTCTTGCAGAAAGCGGTCTGGGGCGAGGGTGAAATCACCTGACGGTGCAATTGGGTTCAGTTCAAATCGCCGGAGTGGACGCGAAAGACGATGGGGTCCATTCGACCACAGCGGGGCGCTCAACCGCTGACGCCAATAGGGAGCGGCAGCGCTGTGATCGCGGTGGGTGTGGGTCAGTATAATTGCGTCTACGGAACGTCCTGCGATCGCGCGCTCCAGCGCTTGATAATGCGCCGCGTCCTCTGGTCCTGGATCGACCAAAGCCAGTCTTTCTTTGCCAATCAAGAAACTATTAGTGCCGGTAAATGTGTATGCGGAAGCGTTCGGTGCAGTAACTCTGGTAACGCTTGGGTGTACAACTATCGAACGACCGGTATCGGCGCTAAATTGGGTGTTAAAAGCTAAGGCTTGCATCGGATCACACTAGGCCGTTTATATCGATTTCTCTGTTTTTGCAGATATTCTGTGCACGCGAATGCCACCGTGAAGTGGAAGTTACGGCATGACAGCTCTAATGCCTACCGTGAAAAATGGCGTGGTTTTCAATACCTTGCTCGGGGCTGTGCTGCCGCCTGGCCAAGGCGCGCGATGGGCCTTTTCGCTAGCCGCGATTTTGGTCGGCGCTGTTCTGATCGCGCTATCAGCCAGAATGAGTGGTTTCGCGTGGCCCGTTCCGGTGACGTTACAGAGTTTCGCCGTCGCTCTTCTGGCCGCTGTGGGGGGCGCCAGAATTGGCGTTGCGACCGTCGCGGTCTATCTGCTCGCAGGCGCATTGGGCGTGCCTGTTTTCGCCGGGGGAGGATCGCTCAACTATATGAACGGGCCAACGAGCGGCTTTCTCATCGGCTTTCTGGCGCAGGCTGCCATCGTCGGTTATGTCGCTGATCGTGGTGCCACCCAGCGTCCATTTCTGCTCTTCACCGGCATGATGCTGGGCAATTTGCTGATGTTTGTCTTTGGCTTTGCATGGCTTGTCATTATGTCTGGCGCGCAATGGGTCGATCAGACCAATGTATTTGCGTCCGCTTTCAGCAAAGCCGTGCAGCCGTTCATCATTTGGGACGTGCTCAAGATGGCGCTGGCGGCCCTCTGCGCAAGCGGCGTCTGGGCGCTGTTCATTGCACCAAGCGGCGAACCAAGCCTCTAAACGATGTCGAGACTGCGTGACTTGCGCAGCACCGAAGCCGAACGCAAGACCTCGCCCAGTTGCTTAAAGTGTATCGCACTCAAGAGGCTCAGCAAGGCTACCGCACTCATCAGTGTCAGGCCAATCTCTCCGCCAGCACTACTCGCCAGCGGCACGAGAGCCGCGAGTAAGGCGATCAAAGTGGCAGCGACTAGACGCCGGCGCACGAAATTGGTGAGCCGACCAGTGCTGAGCTGACCTTCGGTTTCAATGGCGTAGACGACCCAACCGTCGATCAATTTCTTGACGACATAGATGGCATTGGGATCGACTACAGAGCGCCGAAAGAGCGGGTCGATGGCGCTGTCCACTCTCACATTACGGAGCACTGCATTATCTTCGAGGGTGACACTTTCGTAGACCACAAAGCCTTCGTGCTGCACGGGTTCGTTATGCGCCTGAATGCCGGAATATATGAACTCGACGCCTGTGCGCTCATCAATATTCGGAAAATAGTACATGACAATACCTCATCCCAATGGCGCCACCTTAGCGAGCGAAGGTTGATCAAAGTATTTTTCGGCTGACCGCATTTGCGCGCGGCACGTAAGAGAAAATTCACCATCACTATGCGCGTGCGCAGCGTCATTCTCCGTTGGCAATTCTGCGTGCGGCGACGCTGAATAAACATGTACCGATCTCATCCGCTCATGCTGCCCGTAGGCCGCCAGGCATGCCCGTGACCTACTCCGCTCGCCCAAAGTTATTGGGTCTCGCAACAGGACCCGCAAATCGAAGCGATTGATTTCCCAAGGGTTCTAGGGGAGTGAAGCCCAAGAAGCAGCTCTAACAAGTCCGCTCTTGGCGCCGAACACCCGTGTAGCTGGTCGTGGCGATAGCGGGTGGCTAAGGCTTCCGCTGCAGGCGAAACGCTACGACCCGAACTTTGCGCGTTAGAGACTTAGTATCTGGGCGCGATCAAGTCGTTGAGAACTTTTCATCACCGATTTCATGATGTTGCGAAGCACAAATAACTCGTGTAGACACCACCTCACGTTGGGGTGTCGCCAAGTGGTAAGGCACCGGTTTTTGGTACCGGCATTCCTAGGTTCGAATCCTAGCACCCCAGCCATTTCAATGGGTTTACATACAATAGCCCATTGATTTAAGGCCTTTTCCGGTTTTGACGGACGGCCACTGAGGTCCCGAATCTTAGCGTTGCGACTTAGCTGTACCACATGGTTCGAGGACCCCACCTCTACCGCCGCGGCGCGGTCTATCATTGGCAACGGCGCTTGCCGTCCCATTTCGCTCCCCACTTGAAACTTTCTATATTCCGGCTGAACCTTGGCGCCAACGACGTGGTCCAAGCGCGCGCTCCTGTGGCGCCGCTCGACGCTCGTGCGATGGAGGTGTTCATGACTATGCTGCCAGAGCTGCTAACCTGATGGCGGCCCAAGCTTTGAGGTCGATGCGGCATGGCCTTCCGCTTCATTTCGATAACGGGAAACCGCTTCTTCCGGCCCCGGCCAAGGCAACGCCCGCTCTGCTTAAAGTAAAGAGAGCAGCAGACGTCATGCTGAGTATTGCTGCACTTTTGGCGTTAAGCCCGGTGATGCTTTTCATCGCCACACTTATTAAGGCGACATCGTCAGGCCCCATACTCTTTACTCAAAATCGTGAAGGGCTAAACGGCGAGATGTTCCGGATGTACAAATTCCGGACACTCCATTGGGCAGTGTCCGATCTCAGTGGGGTCAATGCAGTCACCGCTGGTGATCCACGGCTTACACCAGTCGGGGCCGTTTTTCGTCGCACGTCAATTGACGAACTTCCCCAACTGATTAACATCATCTTGGGCGACATGAGCCTCGTGGGGCCACGCCCCCACGTGCCTGGAATGCTTGTCGGCGAAAATCGCTACGACGAGGTGGTTCCGTACTATTCCCTGCGTCACAGGATGAAGCCGGGGCTGACCGGATGGGCGCAAGTGAATGGGCTTCGCGGCGTCGTAGAGACGCGGCAATCTGCAAAGGCACGAGTAGATCACGACCTTGCCTATATCGCCAACTACTCCGTCCTGCTTGATATTGAGATCCTGTTGTGGACCATCTGGCAGGAAGTCGTTCGCCTCGGCCGAGGCCCATGAAGTCAGCCACCCGAGTGGCTCGGTCCTCGCAAATCGAGGCTGGCTAAGGCCTGTGGATTGGGCGGTTCATCGATCGATCTGACTGCACACTCGTCTTCCAAAGCTTTCATTTGGTTGATCGTCGACGAATCCAGATCGCAACTTGTAAACGTTGAAAGTTCTCATTCCATGCTCTCGGCATGGATCCGGCACTGATGTCCCGCATTTTCTGGGCGCACGATGGGAAGCGGTATAGTTCCTCTAAATCTTGCGGTCTTCATAAAACTCTTGTCGGTCATAGGGCGTGAAAAATTCTAATTTTGACGCCTGCTAGTTCCCAAGTGATTGTAAGCATAGCCGCGCTGACGCCGCCGCTTCATCACGGGATTGTCAGTGGCTACGAATGAACTTGTGTTCCCGCTGCGCTGCCTTGGCTGTGCAAAATGCTGCTAAGCCCGGCGAAATGCGGGTGTCATCTGCCTAACGAATAGTCGGAAAGCGTGGTGGGTGAATTTTTTCGCATCCCCCCCATGGGAGTCTCTTGCTGTGCTCAGCAAATGTATGCAAGTATCCCAGCGTACACGTTGTATACAGGTATCCGTGTGTGCACAAATGGAGGGAACCCCTGAGTCTCGTCACGGAATTTGTTCGACCAACAGCAGTAGCAGCGACGGTTTGTCGTCAGCGTCTATTGCCAGTTGGTCAGGGCTGGATTTTTGACCGGTGATACTTGTGGAGGTGTGTTTGGGTCAGAGGTGGAGGGAAACACTGACGACCTGCTGGACGATGCTGGGTTGCATCGCCCGGTCATGGCTAGGCAACGGGCCACGCACTCTGCGAGTTGAACCACTCGTCTCGATCCGATTTTTACATCGTATCTGTTCTGCTGCTTCCGGGCAGGGTGCTGAGCGGTGTGTTTCAATATAGAGAATGTGAGACTATCGTGAATATCAAGACCCTTCTTCTCTCTTCTGCTTTCGTTTTGGCTGCTGCGCCTGCCTTCGCCCAAGACAAAGAAATCACCATCCAGATCTGGGGCTCGACCTGGGAAAATGGCCTCAAGGCCATTTCGCAGCAGTTCGAAGCGGAAACCGGCATTAAGGTCAATGCGGTCACCCAGTCTTCGTCGGGTGAGGGTCTCGTCAAGCTGCAGGCAGAGCGCGCTAACCCGTCGGTTGACGTGTGGTTTGCAACCAACACCATCGCCAGCGAAGCGGGCCAGGACCAGGAACTCTTCGTCAAGATCCCGAAGGACAAGCTGACCAACAGTGGTGAACTGATCCAGGGTGCGATCTCTGATGATTGGGTTGGTATTTATTACTACCCAATGGGCATCGTTTATGACGCTGACGTCGTGACCGTGCCACCGACCTCTTGGGAAGATCTCTGGAAGCCAGAATATAAGAGCCAGATCATCGCACCAGCGATGTCGATCTATTCGGGCTCGTTGCTGATGGTTGCAAACCAGATCAACGGCGGCACCATCGACAATTTCGATGCTGGCTTTGAAGCTCTCAAGAACCTGAACGAGAACGTTTCGCTCTATTATTCTTCGGACTCGCAGGCTCGTCAGTCGATCGTTCAGGGTGAAGGCTCGATCCTTATCGGCCAGAGCTCGCACATGAACGCGATCGCCAAGGAAGGCCTCAACATGAAGATGGTCGCGCCAAAGCCGGCGCCGATGTACTTCGACGTTATGATGATGACCAAGGGCGACAGCCAGGACGAAGCTGCGCAGTTCGTCAACTACATCATCTCTAAGGGTGCCCAGGAAGAAATGCTGGCTCGCGTCAACATGGCGCCTGTGAACAAGAATGTTGCCCTTCCTGAAGAGCTCGCAGCAGCCCTCCCAGCTGATGGCGACGGCTTTGTTATGGACGGCCGCCTCGTCAACGAAAACGTCAGCGACTGGACTGTGCGCTTTGACGAAATCGCCCGCTAATCCCTAAAGACATTTAGGTGTTGCGATAGATCAGGTGGTTCGCCACCTGATCTTTTTTATATCCCCCGTTTAGCTGCTGCCTCATGCAAAACGCTTCTCTGCTCGCCGACCTTCTTACTCGCCCCCTTCCGGAAATCGCTGCGGCCCTCGCCAAGGGAAAGGTGTCATCTGTTGATCTCACGCGGGCCTATTTAGAGCGCATTAAGGTGCTCGATACCCAATATGCGGCCTATATCTGTGTAACGGGAGACGTGGCGCTCAAACAGGCAGCCGCATGCGATGCAGCCTATCGGGAAGGACGCATTCTCGGCGCGCTGCACGGCGTGCCAATCGCGGTCAAGGATCTGTGTGAGACGGACTTCGCTCCGACTTCAAATGGCATGGCCATTCACCGCAATCGGCAAACGCACCGCAATGCGGCAGTTGTCTCCCAGCTTTTGCAAGCAGGCGCAGTGCTTCTGGGTAAGCTCGCTATGGCCGAGGGTGCGTGCTCGACGCATCACCCGCTTATGCCTGTGCCGAAGAACCCTTGGGGTGAACATTTTCGAGTTGGCTCATCCTCCTCTGGTTCCGGCGTGGCCGTTGCAGCAGCGCTTGCGGCGGGTGCAGTCGGCAGTGATACCGGTGGTTCCATCCGCTTCCCATCGGCCTATTGCGGCCTCACCGGTTTAAAGCCGAGCCGGGGTTTGGTTAGCGTTGAAGGCGTTTGCGCCATGGCGCCGAGCCTTGACCATGTCGGCCCCATGGCGACGACAGCCGAGGGCTGCGCTCTGATGCTCAAGGCAATGGTTGGGTGTAGCGACGAGGTTCCGGCGGCCAGCCTCGAAGGTTTGCGTTTGGGCTATAGCGCAGAGCTTCTGGATGGCTGTCTGGACGCTGAGGTTACCTCTGCCTATCGCCGCATGCTGGATGCTGCGTCGATGGCCGGTATGGTGCTGGTTTCATGCAAATTGCCGGACACGCCTGACATTTATGAAGTGTGGTCGCGCCTCTGCGCTAGGGAAGTGGCGCTAGGTCATGCCGAGACTTACCCGTCCAAGCGAGATGAGTATGGCTCCGCTCTCGCTGCTTTGGCTGGGCAGGGCGCTGCTGTCACGAGCGAACAACATGAGTGCGATAAGACGCGTCAGGTGGAAATTTCGGTGACTTGGCAAGCATTCATGGGCGAGATGGATTGTCTGGCTTTGCCAATCCATGCGGCCGTCGCGCCGGTGCTGGACAATCCCCTAGGCGCGCCAAATGCGGGTGTTGATAATCCGCTTCGGTTCACGGCTCCCGCCAATGTGTCGGGCCTGCCTGCACTCGCTTTGCCGGTGCAGGTCGATCGACGTGGGTGTCCGATCGGCCTCCAGTTGATGGGGCCGATGCATAGCGATTTCGCGCTTTTGAATATCGGTGCCGAGCTTCAGCGCGGCGTGCTGCCGGCGCTTTTGAGCTGATCGTTCTAATGCTTGATTCTTGGGTCAAATTCGCGCCGATCACCATGTTTCGCCAGTCGGAGCATAATTTTCCACGCTGCATCCGGCTGGGAGGAACGCATGCGGGGCCAGCACAGCGCGCGTCTGTGCGCCAAAGTCCTTGGAATTTCGGTGAAATTTGAACGTCTGCTTGAACATATCTCGCGGGTCGAGCGGCTTTAAGGGCAGTGCCCGGCCATGTCGAAGCCCTTCTGTCCACTCTTGCAACGCGCTGTTTTGTATGCTTGTATCCATGTATACAGGAAGGGAATGACGATGGGTGTCGCTACTGAATTCCGCGAAATTTTTGCGGCTAGACTCGATACGATGCTGGCGGACATCGCCGAGCTCGTTGGTGTTGAAGCTGGGTCCTACGACGTAGAAGGCGTAACGCGCACGTCGCAGTGGATCGGCGAACGCCTCAAGAGTCAGGGTTTTGAGCTGAACTATGAGCAGGTCCCGGAACGCGGTGATCGCTTGTGGGCAGTTCGCAAGGGCACTGGTCAGGGTCGCTTGATGATCCTTGGTCACGCCGACACAGTTTGGCCGCGTGGCACGCTTGAATCTTGGCCATTTGCCATCAAGGGCGATCTGGCTGAGGGGCCAGGCGTAGGTGATATGCGTGGTGGCCTCGTTCTGGCACTCAACGCTATCGATGTGGCGACCACTGCCGGTTTCGCAGATTTTGCTGAGATCAAGTTCCTCGTCGTCAGCGACGAAGAGCTGGGTAGCCCGCTTTCGCGTGGCTGGATTGAAGAGCATGCACAGCGGGCTGATTGGGTTCTTACCCTTGAGCCAGGCCGTCCGGGTGGCGGTTACTTCACCTCGCGCGGTGCCGTTGGTGCGTTCTATGTTGAAGCCAAGGGGCAGACCGCTCACGCTGCAGCGAACTACCTCAAGGGTGCATCGGCAATCCGTCCGCTGGCTCAGCTGGTGCCGCAGATTGAAGCGCTGACCAATCTCGAAAATGGCACCATCGTCAACGTTGGTATCTTCCAGGGTGGTGATGCGCGTCAGGTTATTCCAGGCCACGCTAAGCTGCACGTTGATATGCGTGCGCGCACTCCAGAAGCTGCACAGGCGCTTCAGGCAGAAGTTGAGCGTCTCGTTGCCTCTGTGGCAACCGATCGTGTTTCGGTTGAACTCAAGGGTGGTTGGACACGTCCTGCATGGGCGCGTTCGGCAGAGTCCGCTGCGCTTTACCAAATCGTTGAAGCCGCGTCCCGCGAGATCGATGCGCCTTGCTTTGAGCTGACCAATATCTCGGGCGGTTCGGATGCGAGCTTCTGTGGTGCACTTGGCGTGCCAACCATCGATGGCATGGGTCCAATCTGCAACGATATCTGCTCGCGCGACGAAACAATCGTGGTGAGCGCAATTGCTGGCCGCGGTGCCGTCTTTGCTACGCTCATCTCTGAGTTGTGGAAGAACGGGCAGGGAGCAGTTAAAGGGTAAGTTCGAGCCACAAGCTCGAATGCCCCCTGTCGCGTGATGGTGGTGGCGGTTAGACAGCATCATAGCGAAGATACGGGGGTATATTGCATGACTGTGGATGCACTTGACGAGCTGGTGGGACGCCGGCTGTCGGCGGTGAGTTCAGCCGATGTGGTCTATGAACTCTTGCGGTCGCTGATCCTGGACGGGCGTTTGGAGCCCGGCCAGCGTCTCCGCGAGGTGGAAATGGCGCAGCGGCTCGGTGTGAGCCGTACCCCGCTGCGCGAAGCCTTCACGCGACTTCTCGGTAATCGTCTGCTGGAGCGGACATCATCCGGGGTGGTCGTGGCCAATGTCAAAACGGCACTTGAAGGTATTCGGGCAATCCGCATTGCCTTGGAGGGATACGCAACGCGACTTGCAGTCCCTCTGTTGGGTGAAAGCGATTTTGCGTTTCTTGAGGCGTCTATCGAACTGGCCGTGGCCTTGCCTGAAGAAGCGAGAACCGAACGCGTGCGTAACAACACTGCGTTCCATCGGAGGATTTACGATGCGTGCGGCGTTGCTGAATTGCAGAACGCCATTGAAAATTACGCCGGGTTTTTCATGAGCGAAACCAATATCGCGGCTTTGAGCCGTGAGAACACACTTGGGGCAATCGACGAGCACAGGCAATTGCTCGCGGCCATCCGAGTGCGGGACGCTGATGAAGCTGAGAAAGTGATGCGCGCGCATTTGATGCGCGGTTTCGTCATGCCTCTCGGACCTCAATAAACGACGACTGATTTATCCCGACAGCATATCTGGTGCTGTCGTCGGCGGTGAAAACTGCCGGATAAGATAAGGGTCGTGTCTGAGGCCTCGCCCGGCAAGTACTCACAGCAGGCGGCTTTGCCGCCGCCGCCGCATCGCTGAATAGGAATTGACCAAAGCGGTCTCACCCATAGTGAGACCGGTCAATTCTGGATCTTCCGACAAAATCGCATCCGCTCTGCCTCTCGTGAGGCGAAATGAACTCTGTGCTCGGGCGCCGCAATCGCCCGGACGCACCCCCCTACACTTCTGACGGAACCGGCGGCTATGGAAACTCTAAAAAGCAGTACCTTGCAACTGAGGCAGTTGACCAAGCGGTACAGCAACTTTGAAGCGGTGCGTAACCTCGATCTCAACGTGCCCAGTGGCTCGCTGCTTACCCTTCTGGGCCCTTCGGGCTGCGGCAAGAGCACCGTGCTTCGCATGGTTGCGGGCTTCTTAAATGTAACGTCGGGCGAAATCCTCGTCGACGGTCAGGACATCAGTCGCGTTGAGCCGAACTTCCGCGACATCGGCATGGTCTTCCAGAACTATGCCCTGTTCCCGCATATGACCGTCGAGTCCAATATCGCCTTTGGCCTCAAGATGCGTGGCGTATCCAAAGACGAGCAGGCCGTTCGCGTTCGTGACGTGCTCGAAATGGTTCAGCTCACCCATCTCGCCGACCGCTATCCGAGCCAGCTTTCTGGTGGCCAGCAGCAGCGCGTCGCGCTGGCGCGCGCCGTCGTCATCAAGCCAAAGCTGCTGCTGCTCGATGAGCCGCTGGGTGCGCTCGACCGCCACCTGCGTGAAGGCCTGCAGGCCGAATTGCGCGATCTGCAGCGCAAGCTGGGCATCACCTCGATCCTCGTGACCCACGATCAGGACGAAGCGCTCTATCTGTCCGATTACATCGCTGTCATGAACGGCGGCTGCATCGAACAGCTCGATACCCCAATCGCGCTCTATGACCGTCCTCAGACCGAATTTGTTGCGCGCTTCCTCGGCGTGCCAAACATCTTCCCAAGTAAGGTCGTCTCGAAGTCAGAGGGTGAAGTGGTCATCGAGCTTGGCGGCCAGAAGGTTGTCGTTCCAACCACTGAAGCCAAGCCAGTCGGCTCTGATTGCAAGATCTCGATCCGTCCATCGCACATCGAACTCGTGGCACAGGACGATGCGCGTATGGGCCTCGTGTCCGTCATCAACTCGGCTCATGAGCTTGGCGAACGCATCGTTTATCACTGCGAAGTCGGTGGTCATAAGATCGAAGCCAACGCGCCTCGCACAAGCAATTCTGCACGCTTTGCTGTCGGCCAGGCCGTAAAGCTCCTGCTCGACCCAGCCCACACCATTTTGCTGAGGGACTGATGGAAAGCAAAAACGACCGCAGCAAATACCTGATTTCCCCTGCGCTGGTGATTGGTCTCTTCATCGTCGCAGCTTACGGCTATTTCGCTCTGAGCAGCCTTTTCCTCAAGGGGCCTCCTGGCACCCAGTTCGCTGGTGCCATTACGCTTGAAAATTACTGGCGCGTGCTGTCGTCTGGGTCGAACCAGGCTGTCTTGCTCACCACGCTCTGGGCGTCTTTCGTTATTTCGCTCATCACAGTCGCTGTGGCCGTTCCTATGGCTATGGTCATCGTGCGGGCGAAGCGAGAGTGGGTCGGTACTTTGATTATGCTGGCCATCGCCGTGACCTTCCTGTCCGGCGGTGTCACTCGCGCCTATTCATGGCTCATTCTCCTTGGCAACAAGGGGCTGATCAATCTTGGTCTGACGAGCCTCGGCATAATCGATGCACCGATCCGCTTCCTTTATAATTGGACCGGCGTTGGCATCTCGATTGCCCACTATCTGCTGCCGTTTGCGGTGTTCACCCTGATCGGTGCCGTACGCAATCTCAACACGTCGGTCGAAGAAGCAGCGCGAAGCCTCGGGGCCAACCGTATCGTTACCTTCTGGCGCATCACCATGCCAATGCTGTTGCCTGGCCTGATGGTGACACTGGTTCTGGCCTATTCGATCGCACTCGCCTCCTTCCTGTTCCCGATGGTTCTCGGTGGCGGCAAGGTTCGCATGATCGCTAACCAGATCTACGACCGCATGTTTGTCGAATACGACATTCCCTACGCAGCTGCGACCGCAGTGATCTTCCTTGTTGGTGCTTTTGCATCGATCTGGCTGATGACCTTTGTGTCCAAGAAAATTGAGAAGGCGGTATCCTAATGTTTAGGCGTGATCTCGAAGGCAAGTACGGCATCGTCGTCACCTTGCTGGCGATTGTTTCGACCGCTTTCCTGCTGCTGCCCGTAGTGTTCGTTGTGCTGCATTCGTTCAGCGCCACCCGCTATTTCCAGTGGCCGCCTCAGGGCTTCTCTCTGGAATGGCACTACAATTTCTATAACTCGCCCATGTTCATGGGCGCAGCGAAGAACTCGTTCTTGATGGCGCTCATCGTCACCCCGTTGAGCTTGGTTATCGGCATCCCGGCCAGCTATGCGCTGGTCCGTACCGAGTTTAAGGGCAAGGCTTTGATCCAGCAGATCATCCTTTCCCCGCTGATCATCCCGGGCGTGGTGACAGGCGTGTCCTTGCTGTCGCTGCTCTCGGCTGCTGGCTACAAAATCGGCTTGTTCGGTCTTTGCCTGGGCATGCTTGTGCTGGCTCTGCCATTCTCCATCCGCGCCCTGTCGGCAAACTTGCTCGGTCTTGATCCGCGCATCGAAGAAGCAGCGCGAAACTTGGGCGCTGGTCCGATCCGCACCTTCTTCTCGATCGTACTGCCCCAGCTCAAGTCCGGCATTCTGGCAGCCTCGGTTTTCGTTTTCGTGGAAGCGCTCGATAACTTCTCGATCGCCGTGTTCCTTTCAAACGACAACACCAAGGTCCTCCCGGTCGCAGCCTACCAGTACATCAAGGACTTCGATGATCCGACCGTCGCGGCAATGGCAACTGCCTTGGTCGTCATGTCGGTTGTCATTGTGGCCATCCTCGAAAAAGCCATGGGCTTCCAGAAGAGCCTGCGCCTCTAACGGCGCAGCACTCTCCTCGAAACGAAATCTAATTTGCGGCCCTCAGGGCCAGTATACGGTGAATTGAAATGACTGAAATCGTCCGCATCGAGCGCCTAAAGCGCACCTCCATGGTCTCCATCCACAACGGCATCGCCTATGTCGCTGGCATGTGCGGCAACAAGGGTGACAGCATCGAAGACCAGACCCGCCTCTGCCTGCAGAAGGTCGACAAGTGGCTGGCCGAAGCTGGCACCGACAAGTCCAAGATACTGCGCGCAGAAGTCTGGATCTCCGACCAGAAGCATTTCGACGCGATGAATATCGCTTGGGAAGAATGGGTCGACCCAGAGAACCAGCCTTCGCGCGCTGCAGGCGTCTGCCCGCCCGCTGCTGAAGGCTACGATGTTGAAGTCATCGTAACCGCTGCGATCTAAGGGGTCTTTCCCAAATGCAAGTAAACGACAGCAGCAAGCTGACGGTTGCGGTTATCGGCGGCGGCGTGGTGGGTCTCTCCACCGCGCTGTGGCTCCTGCGCAAGGGCTGTGACGTCACCGTCATCGACCCAACGCCACCGCTTCCGGGTGTGTCTTTCCGCAATGCAGCCTCGTTCGGCAATGCGTCGACCGTGGCACCATCGGGCATTTTTCCATCGGCTTCGCCGGGCATTCTGCGTGATGTCCCGAGCATGCTGCTGCGTCATGATGGTCCGCTGACCCTATATTGGCGCGACCTTCTCGATCTTGCGCCTTGGCTGACAGCCTTCCTCTCGGCCTCGCTGCGGAGCCGTCAGGATGGCATCATCAGCGCTCTGAGCTCGCTGATGCGCGTGCTTGAAGATGGCAATGCCCCGCTCATGGATGAAGTGGGCAATGTCCGCTTCGTTAAGGGCAAGGGTTCAATCCACCTCTACCGCTCTGAAGCAGAAGCGGCGCGTGCCAAGAAGTCGAACGAACGCCGTCGCGCTGAAGGTGTTGAAGCGACTTATCTGACCCGCGACGACATCGCAGGCATGGAGCCAAACTTGGCGCCGGGCTATGTCGGGGGCACCATTTTCCCGGGCTGCTACATTATCGACAGCCCAGAAGAATATTGCCGCGGTCTGGCGCAGAACGTCATCAAGCGTGGTGGTCGTTTTGTTCAGGCCAAGGCTGGCAACATCACCAGCACCGCTGATGGCGTCCGCGTCGAGGCCGGCTCTGAAACCGTCGTGGCGCAGCGCCTCGTGGTTTCCGCTGGTGCATGGTCCCGTGCCATCTCCAAGACAGTCGGCGATCGTCTCAATATGAATACCGAGCGCGGTTATCATGTTGCCTTCAACAACACCGAAGGGCTGATCAACCATCCGCTGATGTATCTCTCGGATGCCTTCTTCCTCACGCCTCTGTCTCATCAGATCCGCGCCGCCGGTACTGTGGATCTGGGCGGTCTGGATAAGAAGCCAAACCCATCGCGCCTCAAAGTGCTGGAAGACAAAGCGCGTAAAATGGTGCCCGCCCTCGGCGAGCGTCAGGACACGTGGATGGGCTTCCGCCCGTCGACCCCAGACAGCATGCCCTTCATTGGTCCATCCAAGAAGGACCCGCGCATTGTCTACGCCTGCGGCCACGGCCACCTCGGTCTGACGCTCGGCGGCATCACCGGCAAGCTCGTTTCCGAAGTCCTGATGGGTGAAAAGACCAGCGTGGATATCACGCCGTTCTCCCCATCGCGTGCATTGTTCAGGCTCAGCTAATGACCTTCTCTATCGCACTTCGTTGCCCACAAACCGGTCACTTCGGCATTGCTGGCACCACTTCGTCGATGGCCATGGGCGCGCGCTGCCTGTTCGTCAATCACGACGCAGGTGCCGTTATCACCCAGCACCGCACCGATCCGCGTTTGGGCATCATGGCCCTTCGCTATCTGCGTGCAGGCCTCTCCGCTCAAGAAGCTCTCGACGCTGTTGCCACAGCACCAGGCATTGAGTGGCGTGAGCTGGCGATTGTTGATCGCAATGGCAATACCGCAGCGCGTCAGGGCAGCCATCAGGAACCAATCCATGCCAAGGCTTTCGGTCCGGGCATGGTCGCGGTCGGCAATATCCTGCGCAACGACACCGTTACTGCAGCCATGATCGCGGCGGCGGAAGCGGCCAGCGATAAGCCGATTGCTGAGCGTCTGCTCGCCGCTCTCGACGCTGGCCTTGCCGCTGGCGGCGAAGTCTTCCCACTCGGTTCGGCGGCGCTCCGCGTCTCTGAACATGATGACTTCTGCGTGGTTGATCTGCGCGTTGATAAATCGGCCGAGCCTTTGACCGATCTGCGCCGCCTCTGGGACGCTTATGCGCCCCAACAGGCTAATTTCGTCGAACGTGTGCTCAACCCCGATATCGGTGGTCGCGCCACAAACTCATTGGACATTCTGGCTAAGGAAGGGGCGCAGGCATGAAAGTAGCTGCAATCCAAACAGTCATGGGCCTGTCTCCTGAGGAGACAGTTCCGGCAGCAGAAGCAGCGATGGAAGCGGCAATGCAGGCAGCTGAAAAGCCTGATTTCCTCGTCCTGCCTGAGTATTTCAGCTATTACGGCCTCGATCAAAAGAGTGCTGTGGCGCTGGCTCAGCCGCTCGCAGAAACTCCCGCTTATCGCATGGCTCAGGCCTTTGCGAAGCGCCACAAAGTGTCGGTTCAGGCTGGCACCATTCTGGCCAAGGTCGAAGGCGAAGAGCGCGTCGAGAACGTCACCGTGGTCTTTGGCCGCGACGGTGAAGTGCTGGCGGAATACCGCAAGATCCACCTCTTTGACATTGACGATCTCGGCAATGGTCCTTTCCGCGAGTCCGACTACATCAAGCCCGGCAATGACATTGTCACTTGGGAATTTGATGGCGTCACCTTCGGTACGGCCATCTGCTTTGACGGCCGCTTCCCCGAGCTGTTCCGTGCTCTGCGCCTCAAGGGCGCTCAGATCATCACGCTTCCAGCCGCTTACACCATGATCACCGGTGAAGCGCATTGGGAACTCTTCGCCCGCGCCCGTGCGGTTGAGACCCAGTGCCATCTCATCGCCTGCGGTCTCGGTGGTTCGGTTGTCGTCGATGGCGAAACCAAGAGCTCTTACGGCCACTCGGTCATCGTTGACGCTTGGGGCACTGTGCTCAAGCGTGCGGGTCACGGCCCGGAAACGCTGACTGCCACCCTCGACATGGAACAGGTGGAAAAGCTGCGAAAAGGCATCCCGGTGATCCGTCAGCGTCGTCTCGTCGGCGAAACGGTTACCCCCGCCAACTAAGCGGTCGACAGCCACTCACAATCATTGCGCCACCGAGCCCCACGGCTCGGTGCATGGGAGAGCTTTTGCGTCTGCTTCTCCCGAAGCCTGAAACAATTGGGGCTAGTGCCCAGCAAAAAAGGTCTTGAGATACAATGGAAAAGGTAAACACGATCGTCGTCGGCGGCGGCCAGGCTGGCATTTCGATGAGCGAGCACCTGACCAATCTTGGCATTAGCCACGTGGTTCTGGAAAAGGGCCGCGTCGCTGAAAGCTGGCGCACTGCTCGCTGGGACTCGCTGCGCGCAAACGGCCCGGCTTGGCATGACCGTCTGCCGAGCAGCAAGATCGAGAGCGTTCCACAGGACGTCTTCACCCCCAAGGACAAGCTCGTTGAATACCTCGTCGAGCATGCAGAGCGGAACAACGCGCCGATCCGCACTGGCGTTTCGGTGATCTCGGTCACCAAGCTCCACAAGAAGCAGGGCTACCACGTCGTCACCTCCGATGGTGAATACGAAGCCATCAACGTTGTTGCCGCAACTGGCGCTTTCCAGACCCCAGTCTATCCAAAGATGGTGCCAGAAGACGCGCCAGTCATGCAGATCCACTCGGTCAACTACCGCAACCCAGACCAGCTGCCAGAAGGCGCAGTGCTGGTGGTTGGCGCGGGCGCGTCGGGTGGTCAGATCGCTGAAGAACTCGTTGCCGCGGGCCGCAAGGTTTACCACTCCATCGGTCGCCACATCCGTCCGCCACGCTTCTACCGTGATCGTGAAGGCGCATACTGGACTGGCGTTCTTGGCCGTTGGGACACCGTCAATCGCGATGTGAAGCGCAACATTGCGCTCGCCATCTCGGGCGTCCACACCAAGATGCCAATCGACTACCGCCTGCTCGCCTCCAAGGGCGCAGTGCTCGTCGGTCGTACCGCCAGCTACGAAAACGGTAAGCTGACCTTCTCCAACGATCTCGCTGACAACATCGAGTTCGGCAACAACAGCTACCTCGATACCCTGAACGTCATCGACGCTTACATCGAGAACAATGGTCTCGATCTTCCAGAATATCCGGAAGCCCGTAACCTGCTGCCGACCACGGAATATGAAACCAACCCAATCCTTGAGCTCGATCTGGCAGAAGCCGGCATCACCTCGATCATCTGGGCGTCGGGCTTCAAGCGTGACTACAGCTGGCTCCAGGTTGATACCTTTGAAGAAGACGGCACGCCAATCCACGACATGGGTGTTGGCAAGCAGCCAGGCATCTACTTCCTCGGCCTGCCGTTCCAGACCCGTCGCCGTTCGAGCTTCCTCTTCGGCGTTTGGTACGATGCCAAGTATGTCGGTGACTACATCGCCATGATGCAGAAGTACCACGACAAGTATAACGTCTAAGACTTCGGAACATTCTCATCCCGGCGCCACATGGTGCCGGGATGTTTTTTGTGGGGGGGGGCGCGTCGGCAGCGGGTCGCGCGTTTAGTTACCAATAACCTCAGCATAAGTGCCTTGGCGGACGATCTGCCCTTTCTCCAAGCGCACGATGACGTCGCAGTTCTTCAGCGTTGTCAGGCGGTGCGCGATAATGAGAACGGTGATGTCGCCATCGATGGCAGCAATTGCATTCATCACCAGCGTTTCGGTCGCATCGTCAAGCGCGCTGGTCGCCTCATCCAAAACCAGTACGTCAGCATTTTTGTAGAACGCACGCGCCAGACCAATGCGTTGACGCTGGCCTCCAGATAGCCGGACCCCGCGTTCGCCCACGTGCGTGTCATAGCCTTCCGGCAATTGCTGAACATAACTATCGATTTGCGCGCGTTGGGCCGCTGCGATGACACGAGCCATGTCGATCTGATGGTGCTCACTGCCAAAGGCGATGTTTTCCGCAATCGAAGCGTCCGTTAGGTAAATGGACTGTGGCACATGCGCGATGCGTGACTGCCACGCGCGACGATTGCTGTCATTCAGCACCTGGCCTCCAACGCGGATTTCGCCGCTCGTCGGGGGCAGGAGGCCCATGATCACGTCGATCAGCGTACTCTTGCCACTGCCAGTTTTGCCGATAAAGCCAATGCGCGACCCGTGCGGAACGATAAGGGCAATATCACGCAGAATAGCCGCGCCATCCGACTTATAGGCGAACCCAACTTTGTCGAGGACAACCACCGGCTGTGAAGGCGAAGCAGAAATAGCGGCTTCTGCCACGGTCAATGCGGAAGCGGATGGCATGGGCAAGTTGAGAAACGCAACGACGTCCGAAACAATGGCTTTGCTGGCGCTCAGCGACGACCAGGCGAGATAGGCCACTTGCAGCTGCGGCAGCATGCGCTGTGCGCCCAAGGCCAGTGCCCCCAATGTAGGGAGAGCCACTTCGAGCCCCTGCGTGCTCTGGATCCACCACGCAAGGCCGACCATAACCAGCATGCCCGCGCCTTCGATGAGGTATCGAGGGGTGCTGCGGATGAAAAGGTTCGTCGCTAGAGCGGTGCGTTGCCGGAACGTCGCGGTGCGGAAACGCTTGGTATACATCCCCTGCGTCCCATCGAGCAGAATGTCGCGAATGCCGCCCAGTCCTTCTTGCAGGATTTTGACGCGTTGCGTTTCCGCTTCCGCTTCGATCCGGCTATTGGCCTCCAGCAGTTTTCGCGTGGTCTTCGTCACCACCACATAAAAAAGCCCAATCGACACCGCCGCGATAAGCGCCGTCGTGACGTCAACCGTGATCAGGGCAGCAATGATCCCAATGCAGATGATCAAGGCCACCATGCCTTGCATGATCGGGGATAGAACATTGGTAATCAGCAGATTGACGCGGCTAATCGCGGCAATGATTTCACTGGAATTACGCGCGACGTGGAAGCGATAAGGCTGATGCAGGGCGCGGTTATAGACCTCGTAGCCGAGGTCAGCACCGACCGCATAGGCAAAGCGCGTGCTGACCCACACCAAGAGCAATCGCAACAGGGTGGCGGTTGCGATAATCGCAGCAAAACCGAAGGATATTTGGGTTGGGCTGAGACCACACACCACGCTGAGAGCGCTACACTGTTCGCTGCCGCCTGTCAGAATGGCGAGAAAGGGAATAATGGCCCCAAGCGTCGCCATTTCCGCAACAGCGCCCACGAGTGAGAGGAGAAAGACCAGGACGAGCTGAACACGGCGGCGTGGGCTCAAAAAGCTCAGGACGCTGATCAACTCCTGTCTGATACTGGAGCGGCTAGTGGCTTTTGGGGGCATCGGTTTCCAAGTGCGACGGCACGACTGTGGCCCGCAAAGAGTATGTGGGGCCACTTCGAGTCGTGCGACAATCTTCAAGCACCAATAGCACTTGAGCGTCAAACGCCGCAACACGACGGAAAAGCCGCACTGCAAAGCAATGCGGCTTCATAATTTTAGCGGCGAGGGCCTGGTGCTGCGGCCTTGCTGCCTGCGACGGCGAAGGTGAAGGCAAGGTACGCCGCCAGCGTCGATGTCATGTCCTTGACGTCCATCAACGGGTTGACCTCGGTGATGGCCATTGCCGAGCAATAGGGCGCGAGGCGTTCGACAAACTCAAGGCCCCAAGCCGACGTGATGCCGCCCGGTTCATGCGCCCCTGCGCCCGGCGCGAAGGCTGGGTCGATCGCATCAATGTCAAACGACAGATACAGGTGATCAGCGCCTTCAACCTGCTTGAACACCTGCTCAAGCGTGGCGTCGACGCCCTGCTTGAGGACTTGGCGGGCAGAGATGTGAGCCAGCCCGTGGTCAAACTTGAACTGCCCGGAGGATGGAAAGTTGAAGTGGCGCTCGCACACCTGAATGCAGTCCGCGGCCTGAATGCGGTCGAGCTCAAGCGAACGGCGCATGCCGCTCGACTGGCTCAAACGGCCCTGCGCATCGCTTTCGTCCATAAGGTCGAGGTGCGCGTCAAAGTGAATGATACCGATACGACCCGGTAGGGCCTCGTGAACGCCTCTGACGACCGGGAACAGCAAGCTGTCATCGCCGCCAATGACAATCGGCACGCGCTTGTTGCGGATAGAACCGGCAACTGCTTCGCTCACGCGGTTGAATGTCGTTTCCGTATCCGCATGAGCGACCTGAATGTCGCCACGGTCGACGAGCAGATTATCACCAACAGTTTCAATCTGATTGGTTTCGAGCCGGAAGATGCGACCATCCTGAATGCGCATATTGATCCAGCGCGCCGCCTCGCGAACCTTTGCTGGGGCATAGCGCGAACCCGGCCAACCGAGGGATGCTTCGCCATCAAACGGGGCGCCCCAAAGATCGAAGCCGCGCAAATTCTGATCACTCATTCTGATACTCTTGTGTATACACTCAGGCGCAGGACCAGATGGCCATGCCTGCTTGGTTCGCGGTTCGCAGGGTGAACGAAGCTCGCACAGGATCACTCAGCGACAATTTGAGGCTGAGAGGTTTCGTATTACGAAACTTTTTTGCTCTGAAAGCTTGACAAGATCAAGGCTTTTGCGGCCTTACTTGGCTGAATATGCGGCTTGTTTGTGCGTTTGCACGCTTTTCATGCACATTGTTCGAATGCAGGGTGAACCTATAAGGTTCGTCAGGGTAAACCTTTTTGGTGCGTGATGAGCGACGAAAACACAGAAAATGACGTCCCTCCATCGACGGATGCCGCTGATGTTCGCGTCGGCAGCCGCCTTCGTGCGTTCCGCAAGTCCAAGGGCCTGACGATTGATGACGTCGCCCAGCGCGCTGGCGTCACGAAATCCTTCATTTCCCGCTTTGAACGCGACGAAGTGCAAGCCTCGGTCGCCACACTGCTACGTGTTTGCGACGTGATCGGCGTCAAGCCCGGCGAAATCTTCGAGCCCCCCGCGACGAGCTATGTGCCCAAGGGCGCTGGCGTGCCGATCAGCCTTGGCGGCGAGAAAATGCGCGAGTATCTGGTCAGCGGCGCGAGCAATGAGCATTTGATGGCGCTCTATTCGGTGATTGAGCCTGGCGGCGGTTCTGGCCAAGAGCCTTATGCGCTCAAGGCCGCTGCGGATCTGGTGCATGTCCAAACCGGTCAATTGCGCATCGTCATCGGCAGCGAGGAATATCTTCTCCTCCCCGGCGATACGCTGACCTTCCCGCCCACTATCCCACACACTTGGGAAAACCCGTCCAAGACTGAAACCTGCACGGCCCTTTGGGTCATTGTGCCGCCGCCAGCGTAATCTTCGGGACACCACGGATACACTCTATGACGAAGCTGGCTGTCGCCAACATTCATAAACGCTACGGCGATGTTGACGTTCTCAATGGTGTGAGCTTTTCCGCTGCGGCCGGAGAAGTCGTCTCCATCATTGGCTCGAGCGGCTCGGGCAAGAGCACGCTACTGCGCTGCGTCAATTTTCTCGAGCAACCCACGCGCGGCGAAATCGCGCTCGATGGCGAGGTGCTCAAGACTGTCGCGGACCGCAAGACCGGGAATTTGAAGGCCGCTGATAGCGCCCAGCTGCAACGCATTCGCGCGCGCCTTGCCATGGTGTTCCAGAATTTCTGCCTCTGGCAACATATGACGGTCATGCACAATTGTATCGCCGCGCCTATGCATGTCTTCGGCCTCAGCAAAGCCGAAGCCATTGAACGCGCCCGGCTCAACTTGGCCAAGGTTGGCCTTGGCGATCAGTTCCATGATCGTCATCCCGTCCAGCTGTCTGGCGGTCAGCAGCAGCGCGTCGCGATAGCGCGGGCGCTCTGCATGAACCCCGAAGTGATGCTGTTTGATGAGCCGACATCGGCGCTTGATCCCGAATTGGTCGGGGAAGTGCTGCGGGTCATGCAGGACCTGGCCGAAGAGGGGCGCACCATGGTTGTGGTCACCCACGAAATGGCCTTCGCCCGCAAAGTCTCAAGCCAAGTGCTCTTCCTCCATCAGGGCGTGATCGAAGAGCAGGGGCATCCAGAAAAGGTTTTTGGTGACCCTGAAAGCGAGCGGCTCAAGCAATTTGTGGCCGGACGGTTTTAGGAACACGGCGCGTTACCGGTCAACGCGCCTCCGCTGTGCGGACAGATACGCCGGACAAATACAAGGACATCCAGAATGAAGAAGTCCCTCTTTACCGTTGTCGCTGCTAGCGCGTTCGCCTTTGCCAGCGGTGCTATGGCCCAGCAGGTCACCATTGCCACCGATGCGACCTTCCCACCCTTTGAATCGATCGACTCGACCGGTGCGCTGGTCGGTTTTGACATCGATCTGATGGAAGCGATTTGTGAAGCTGCAGCGCTTGATTGCAACATCATCAATGCCGCTTGGGATGGCATGTTTCCAGGTCTTCTGGCTGGCAAGTATGACGCGCTGATCTCCTCGCTCACCGTCACCGACGAGCGTCGCAAGACCTTTGCCTTCTCCGATATCTACTCGCGTCCAACCTTCCGCTTTGTCGCGAAAGAGGGTGCAGGCCTCGACATTTCCGATGCTGGCCTTGCAGGCAAGACCGTTGCGGTTCAGACCGGCACTCCAATGGATGCCTTCGTCTCCAAGACTTTCCCATCGGCGAACATCGTTCGCTATGACGGCGGCTCGGCCCCTTACCTCGAACTCACCGCTGGTCGTGCAGACCTGCATATGAGCTACGAAGCCCAGATCATCGCATCCTTCCTCAAGGACGAAAGCGGCGCAGGCTTTGAGCTGGTTGGGCCATCCTACACCGGTGCCGATGCCCCTGAGTTCGGCGAAGGCGTTGCGATTGCGCTCGCGCCAGACAACACCGAGCTTCTCGCCAAAATCAATGAAGGTCTGGCCAAGGTCGTTGCCGATGGCACGCTCGCTGCCATCGAAACCAAGTACCTCACGGTAGAGTAAGCCTAAGTGATCCAGGACTACATTGTCACTGTACTGGCAGCAGGCCTCGTCACCATTCAGGTGGCGTTGGTTGCGCTTGTCATCTCTGTAGTCCTGGGCATGAGCTTTGCCCTGTGCAAGCTCTCCTCCAACGCGGCTCTGCGAGGCGCGGCAGAAGTTTACACCACCATCGTGCGCGGCATTCCAGACCTCGTTCTGATGCTGCTCATCTACTACAGCCTGCCCGCGCTCCTGATGATGATCGCCAAGAGCCTTGGCATTCGCACCTATATTGAGTTCGACTCTTTTGTGGCCGGTGCCGTCACGCTTGGCGTGGTCTCCGGTGCTTACATGACCGAAACCTTCCGCGGGGCGATTCTGAACATCCCAGAAGGCCAGATCGAGGCCGGGCGAGCCTTCGGCATGGGGCCGTTCAAAATCTGGCGTTCAATTGTTCTGCCGCAGATGGTGCGCCTCGCCATTCCGGGCTTCACCAACAATTGGCTCGTGCTGTTTAAGGCGACGGCTCTGATCTCGCTGATCGGCCTGCAGGATATCATGTTCCGCGTCAAAGGCGCGGCTGAGGCGACCCGCCAGCCCTTCACCTTCTACCTTGTCGCCTGCGCTTTCTATCTCACGATCGCGGCGCTATCCCTTCTGGTGCTCCGCTCCATTGCCAAGCGTGCCGACATTGGTCAGAAGCGAGCATAAGCCATGAATTTTCAGCTCATCTGGGACAATCTCGGCTTCTTCGCGCAGGGTGCGCAGCTCACGATTTTCCTCACCATTGCGTCACTGGCTTTGGCATTCGTCGCCACAGTGCCGCTCGCCTTAGCGCGCAATTCCGCCAATCGATATGTTTCGGGCGCCGTTGCGGGCTACACGCTGCTTTTCCGTGGCACCCCGCTCTTGGTGCAGCTGTTCCTGATTTATTATGGGCTGGCCCAGTTCGATCTGGTGCGCGAGAGCGTCCTCTGGCCGTGGCTGTCCAGCCCGCTGATCTGCGTGATCCTCGCCTTCGTGCTGAACACGACCGCCTATACCACCGAGATTTTCGCAGGCAGCCTGCGCCACATTCCGGTTGGTGAAATTGAAGCCGCAAAATCTTTCGGCATGCGCCCGCTCGCCATGACGCGACACATTTTGCTGCCGGCCATGCTGACACGTTCGCTGCAGCTCTATGGCAATGAAACCATTTTGATGATGCATGCGACCTCGCTCGCATCCACGGTTACTCTGCTCGAGTTGACCGGTGTAGCGCGCAATATCTCGCTCAACCGCTACGTTATGCTTGAGCCCTATGTCGCCATCGGCGTCATTTACCTCGTCCTGTCCCTCGTGCTCGTTGGCATCTTCCGCTTCGCCGAACGACGTTGGGCCAGCTATCTCCGTCGCGATCAACAGTCGGCGCGCTAAGAGCGCCCCAAAGGTTGCGCAACAGTCAGGTTCGAAGTGGGTGCTTTCCGGAGCACTGTCGAACCCCTAGAGCAGGAGGCTGCCCCTTGCCTCCTGCTCCATTCTTTTTAGCCTGAGCGATTGCTCAAGCAGCGGCCGGGCGGGCCACGGTCAAATAGCGCATGGGGATCCGCTTGCTGGTCGCCTGCGGGCCTTCGAACTCAAACGGGTCGTAGAAAACCCCATTTTCGGCATCATAGAGCATGAAGTGATCGTCATGGACGTGGACGATTGCAATGCCCCGAACCTCATCCCAGCGCGTGCATTCGACCGGCGTGCCGAACTGCCAACCGTCTTCGCCCAAGATGTGGATGAGATCGTCCCAGGTCGAGCGGCGCAGATCATTCTCGCCCCAGCCGATGCGAGCCATGATCTCGTCAAAGGGCCGTTCTGTCAGCATTTGCAACACCACCCCGCCGCAGCCATCTTCCCGCGGACGTTGGGTGATAAAATTCAGGGGGAAACTGGGCTCGAAATGGCTCATAGCGGTGCTCGCGTAAACACTTAACGTCCCGCGCTTTTCAGCGCTGCGCTTGGTGCCGTCAAGCCGCACCGGCTTGCCCTAAGCCCAAGAGCGATTGAAACCGCAAAATCCACACGCCACTGACATTGCCAGATAACGCCATCTCTGGTGTTGTGCGCCAATGGATACGCGCAAAAAGATCGGAATTCGGGACGTTGCCAAAGCGGCGGGAGTGTCGGTGGCGACCGTGTCGCGCGTCCTCGCCAAGGCCGAATACCCGGTGTCAGAAGAGGCCCGACAGCGCGTTTTGGTGACTGCCGAAGCCTTGGGCTACGTCCCCAATCTCTTGGCCAAAACCTTCGCCACGTCGCGCACCGACACCATTGGCGTGGCTATGCCAGTGCTGAACGCATATTACGCCAAAATGCTCGCGGGCATTGAAGGCGAGGCGACCAAAGCCGGGCTGTCCATCTTGCTCACTATCGTTGGGGCGAGTGACGAACGGCGCGAAAAGGCCATTGATCAATTTCTGGCGCGACAGCTCGACGGCATGATTATCTGCTCTGGCGCCAAAGACGGCCCGCTGCGCCGCACGCCAGATCAACTCGGCATTCCAGCAGTGATTGTGGGCCAGCAACCGAACACGGGCTACATAACCGTCACCGTCGATAATCGCCGCGCCAGCTATGAGGCGACCGATCATCTGGTGTCGCGAGGCAATCGCCACATTATTTTCCTCACCAGCAACAATGAGTGGCCCGATTTCCGAGATCGGCTCGCAGGGTTCCAAGAGCGCCTCGCCGAGGGCGAAGGGGCAACAGGCGAGGTCATCGAAGGCGTATTCGACGAAGCCCAGGCCTATCGCGCTGTCACCAAACTCGTGGCCGAGAAAACCACAGCAACGGCCATTCTCGCCGCCACCGACCGCCAAGCTCTGGGGGCTATGGCTGCTTTGGCCGACGCGGGCTTGCGCGTGCCCAGCGACATGGCGGTGGTTGGCTTTGACAATTACCACACCTCCGAATTCGTCCGCCCATCCCTGACGTCCGTCGACATGCCCGCCGATGCTATGGGCGCAAAGGCGGTAGAACTTGTATGCATGGCAAAAACGGCGGGCGCTGACCAAATGGCAAGCGTCGTGCTGGAGCCCCGGCTTTTTATCCGTCAATCCTCAGGCAGCTTTGATAACGCCGCTCTGTTGGCACAGTCTGTTAAAAGCCTTCCCTCGGCTTGATTACTGCATCACATCCCGCCTATTCCTATGGCCGCGCACTGGAGGCGCGGTTAGTCGAGGAACGAGATTGATCGAATTGCGCTCGGTCTCACACCGCTTTGGCGACGTCGCCGTGCTGTCGGATGTGAACCTTACTTTATCGGAAAAGCGCATCGCCATCGTTGGCAGCAACGGGTCGGGCAAAAGCACTTTCTCACGTCTGCTCAATGGCCTCGTTGTCCCCACAGACGGCACCGTCACACTCGACGGTCTATCGACGGCCAAAGACAGCAAAGCCATACGCCGCCGCGTCGGCTTCGTCTTCCAAAATCCCGACAATCAGATCGTCTTTCCCATGGTGGAGGAAGATCTCGCCTTCGGCTTGAAAAACCTCAAGCTGCCCAAGCACGAGGTCACAGCGCGCGTTGATGCGGCGCTCGATCGCTACGGCCTAGGCGAACTGCGCAATCGCTCGGCGCATTTGCTCAGTGGCGGGCAAAAGCAGATGCTGGCCATCGCCTCCGTGCTGATCATGGAGCCCGAGATCATCGTCTTTGACGAGCCGACCACAGCGCTCGATCTGCGCAACAAACGCCTCATCTCCCGCTTCATCGCCGAGCTCCCCCAGCAAACCATTGTCGTCTCGCACGATCTTGACCTTCTGGCCGATTTTGATCGCATGATCGCCTTTGAAGCGGGCAGGGTGGTACTCGACGGCACCCCGCGTGAGATCATCCCGCGCTATGAGGAGATGATGGCGTGAGCGTTGGGGTCTACGTCCATCAGCAATCCCTCCTTCATGCGCTCCCCCCAGGCGTAAAACTCCTCGCGCTGGCCCTTGTCAGCACCGCTTTGGTGCTCACACCCAACATCTGGCTACAGCTCGCGACTGTGGTCACAGCGCTGCTTCTGTTCCGTCTCGCCAGGCTCGATTTAAACCTGGCTTGGCAGCAAATCCGTCCCGTCCTGCCGATCATCCTTATTCTGCTCGCCGTCCAATGGTTCACCGTTGAGCCGGTGTCGGCGCTCTCGGTCGCCTTGCGCTTGTCGGCGCTCGTTTTGCTCGCCGCTTTGGTGTCCATCACCACCAAGGTCAGTGCCATGATCGAGGCCATAAGCTGGGCCGTGCGCCCGCTCGCCTATCTGGGCATTAGCCCCACCAAGATTGGCCTCACCATCTCGCTGGCCCTGCGTTTCATCCCCCTGATTGCCGAACAACTCGAAGAGGTGCGCGAGGCCCAACGCGCCCGTGGCCTTGAGCGCAACGTGCTTGCGCTTGTGGTGCCGCTTCTGGTTCGGACCCTCAAAATGGCAACCGAGATCGGTGACGCCATTGAAGCCCGGTCATTTGATCCGGACGATGCCAAGAGCCCGAAAGATCTGTTTTCGCGCCTGCGGCCCCCTCCCAAGCCATAGGAAGACCATGAACACTCGAGATCTCGCCTATATCGCCCTCTTTGCCGCTATCGTTGCTGCCCTTGGCATCATTCCGCCCATTGCTTTGCCCATCGGCGTGCCGATCACGGCGCAGGCCATGGGGGCCATGCTGGCGGGCTCTATTCTGGGCGCCAAGCGGGGCGCGCTGTCGCTGGTGCTGTTCACAGTTCTGGTCTGTATCGGCCTGCCACTGCTTTCGGGCGGTCGCGGTGGCTTGGGCGTCTTGGCCAGCCCAACGGGTGGGTTCTTCCTCAGCTGGATCCCGGTCGCCTTCCTCATTGGCTTCCTCACCGAACGCGCGTGGGGCAAGCTCAATTTCCTCAACTTATTCGTGTTCTGCGTGCTCGGCGGCGTTGTCCTCAGCTATGCAATCGGCACGCCGTGGATGGCCGCAGTGGCTGGCATTGGCCTCGATAAGGCGCTGATGGCGATGGCCATTTACGTGCCCGGCGATCTGCTCAAAGCCGGTGTTGCAGCCGCCGTTGCGCTCACCGTCAAGCAGTCCTACCCGCTTATTACCGCTCGCTAATCTTGTCCTCGGTGACGACTACGGGCTAAACCCCGTTCAAAGACAAAGGCTTTGCCAGAGCGATCCGGCAAAGCCACCTGCGCTCTGGCGCATATTCTGAAAGACACTCCCTTGACCACCATGACCGATCCCCACGCCATTTTCGCCGCTGCCATGGCGGAGCCTGAAAACCAGCCGGAAGTGGCCTATGCTGCGCTCCATGCGCTTGCCAACACTTTGGTCGGCACCACCATCTTCACCATTCTGGCCTTGGACCACGAAGAAGGCCTGATGTACCGCGCCTATTCCGACACGCAGGACCTCTATCCAGCGCCAGGTGTCGATGAGATCGGCGATAGCATCTGGGAGCAGACCCTGATCGAAAAGCGCGAAGCGCTGGTGCTCAATTCTGCTGACGAAGTGGCGTCTTTGCTCCCTGAGCATGAAGCCCTGTTCGCGCGTAACGCCAAGTCCATGCTGAACCTGCCGATCGTTGTCGCTGGCACCACTATTGGCACGCTCAACATGCTCAACGTCGAAGGCCACTTCACCCCAGACGTGGTGGCCAAGGCCTATGCGCTGAGCGCCGCAGCAGCCGTCGTCCTCGTGCTTTCCTAAGAGCGCGTCGAGATCAAATAAAAAGGGCGGGTGTCGCAACACCCGCCCTTTTTGTTTACTTGAGATAGATCCGCGGATCGTCGGTGATCACCCCGGTAAGGCCCGCGCGCCAGAAACTGGCAAGCTCCACCGTGTCATTGCTCGTCCAGGCACGAACCTTGATGCCCTTGGCCGAGGTCTGTTCCAAGAGCCCAATGCTGAGCCCCTTGAAATGGGCATGGATGGTGGTCGCCGGAATAGCGGCGAGCAGCGCTTCCCAATCATCCGGAATGCGGCCCCAGAGCATGGCCAGTTCCAGTTCTGGCATCAGCTTATGCATGCCCTTGAGGCAATCAGGATCAAAGCTCGAGATCATGATCTGCATGTGTGCCGGACGCTTAGCGAGCGCTGCGGCAACAGCCGAGGTGAGCTGCTCCACCGATTGGTGATGCGGGTGCTGCTTGATCTCGACATTGATGTTGAGACCAAACTCACCCAGCGCCACGATCACCTCATCCAGCGTCGGGATCTTTTCGCCCGCGAACTCAGCCCCAAACCAGCTGCCACCATCGAGGGTTTCGATGTCTGCAGTGCTTAGGGCACCGAGATTTCCGGTGCCATTGGTCGTGCGATCGACAGTATCGTCGTGGATGACGATCAGCGTGCCGTCGGCATTGAGGGCGACGTCGAGTTCAACCCACTTCGCCCCATCTTCTGCGGCACGACGAAAGGCCGCGATGGTGTTTTCCGGCGCGAGTGCCGACGAGCCGCGGTGGGCCTGAACTTCTTCGCGAATGGGGCCGGTTGGAAGCGTATTGGTCATTAGGCAATCTCAACTTGAGCGGAATGGGACGACTGCGTCTGCGTGGCTGGTGCGTCGTCGGTACGGCGACCTGTGGCAGAGCTATAGGGGTGAATATCGGCGGTGCGGGCGAACACGGTCATGCTCGTACCCTCGGCGATAGCCGGACGGCCTGCAATTGTGAGAATGATCGACTGCTCAGAGTGCTTGAGTTTGAGGTGCAAATGGCTTTCGCCGCCAATGGGCTCCATCAGCTCAGCGACCACGTCAAAACTCAAATGCGCCTCAGTCGGGCGTTCGAGCGTCAAGACATCGGGGCGAATGCCCAAAATGTCCGTCCCCTCAGGGAAGGCACGCAGCGCCGAGAACGAGTTCAGCGCGCTCGTCGAGATCAAATTCATCGGCGGAGAGCCGATAAAGCTGGCAACAAACAGCGATGCAGGGCGGTCGTAGATCGCAGTCGGCGTGCCCACCTGTTCGATCCGGCCACCGTTCATCACTACGAGCTGGTCTGCGAGGGTCATCGCTTCGAGCTGATCGTGGGTGACATAGACGCTGGTGGTTTTGAGCGAACGCTGCAGACGACGGATTTCGATGCGCATTTGACCGCGCAGCTTGGCGTCAAGGTTCGACAGTGGTTCGTCAAACAGAAACGCCTTAGGCTGACGCACGATGGCGCGGCCCATTGCGACGCGCTGGCGCTGACCGCCCGAAAGCTGACGCGGCTTGCGATCGAGGAACGGCGTGATTTCCAGAATACGTGCTGCCTCGGCCACGCGACGGTCGATTTCGTCACGCGGAGTTTTGCGGTTCTTGAGGCCGTATTCGAGGTTCTGACGCACACTCATATGCGGATAGAGCGCGTAATTCTGGAACACCATAGCGATGTCGCGCTCGGCGGGCTCTTTCTGGTTCACCACCTGATTATCAATCGAGATGGTGCCTGAGGTGATGCCTTCAAGACCTGCGATCATGCGCAAGAGAGTGGACTTTCCGCACCCTGATGGGCCGACGAGAACAACCATCTCGCCGTCTTTGATCGAGAGATCGACGCCGTGGATTGCGGCGACATTGCCCGGATAGACCTTACGAACTTCTTTGAGCTCAATACCAGCCATTTCGATTATTTCTCCGTGTCCACGAGGCCCTTAACGAACAGGCGCTGCATGAAAATAACAATGAGGACGGGGGGAAGCATGGCCAGCACGGCCGCGGTGATGATGAGGTTCCACTGTGGGTCGACTTCCTGCGCCCCAGCCATTTGTTTAACGCCCATCATCAGGGTGAAATGCTCTTCGCGTGTGGTGACGAGCAGGGGCCAGAGATACTGCACCCAGCCGTAGATGAAGAGGATGATGCAGAGCGCCGCGATATTGGTGCGCGAGAGCGGCAGCAGAATATCGATGAAGAACTTGATCGGCCCTGCGCCATCGACGCGTGCAGCTTCCATCAATTCGTCAGGCACCGTCATGAAGAACTGACGGAACAGGAAGGTCGCTGTTGCCGACGCGATCAGTGGAATGGTCAGGCCCGCATAGCTGTTGAGCAGGCCAAGGTTTGCCACCACTTCATAGGTCGGAATGATGCGCACTTCGACCGGCAACATCAGCGTGACGAAGATCAGCCAGAAGGCGAGTACGCGGAAGGGGAACTTGAAGTAGACGATGGCATAGGCGGAGATGATCGAGATCACCACCTTGCCCACCATGATGATGAAAGCCATCATCGTGGAGTTCCAGACCATGGTCCAGAATGGCGGCAGGCCCGGTGGATCATAGGTCCAGACAGTGACCAGATTATCCCACAAATGCCCGCCTGGCAGCAAAGGCGCTGCAATGTTCAGCGTGGCCTCGTCGTGGGTCGACGCGATGAGCGCGACATAGACAGGAAAGGCGATGATCAGCACCCCCAGCACCAAAACGAGGTGCGTGAGGATGGTGAGAAATGGACGGTTTTCGACCATGAGTGGGCCTTAGTACTGCACGCGGCGTTCCACGTAGCGGAACTGCACGAAGGTGAGGACAATAACGAAGAGCATCAGGACCACGGACTGCGCTGAAGAGGAGCCCAGGTTGAGACCGATGAAGCCGTCGGCGTATACTTTGTAGACCAGCGTGTTGGTGGCCTGGTTTGGCCCGCCTTCAGTGGTCGACGCGATGATCGCGAAAGTGTCGAACATCACGTAGTTGATGTTGACGATGAAGAGGAAGAACGTGGTCGGCGAGAGCAGCGGGAAGATAATGGTCCAGAACCGCTTCCATGGGCTCGCACCATCAATCGCCGCAGCTTCGGTAAGCGCGTGTGGAACCGACTGCATGCCAGCCACGAAGAACAGGAAATTGTAAGAAATCTGCTTCCAGCTGGCAGCGATGATCACCAAGGTCATGGCGTGATCGCCGTTGAGTGCAGAATCCCAATCAATCCCCACATAGCGCATGAAATAGGGAAGAATGCCGGTGGCGTTGTTGAACAGGAACCACCACAGAATGCCCGCAACCACGGGGGCCACAGCATAGGGCCAGACCAGCAGCGTGGTGTAGGTCTGTGCCGAACGGATAACGCGGCTGACGGCAATTGCCAGGATCAGCGCAAAGCCCATCGAAATTGCCGTAACCGATGCTGCAAACAGCGCCGTGCGGCCGATAGAGGCCAGGTAGAGCGGGTCGCTAAACAGGCGCGCATAATGCGCTAAACCGACGAACTTGGTCGAAAGCCCAAATGGGTCTGCGCGTTCGAAAGAAGATTTGACGGCCTGTGCCGCCGGCCAGATGAAGAACACCAGCGTGATGATCAACTGTGGGGCGACCATCAAAAATGGCAGGCCCTTATTCGGGAATGTCGTACGTTTTGTTTCCATCGTCCGCCGTATCCGCAAAACAAAGAAAGGGCCGGTTTTCGCCGGCCCTTCCGGATTAAGACTGCTTACTGATTGGCAGCTTCAAATTCGCGAAGGATGTCGTTGCCGCGGGCAACGGCGCTATCAAGCGCTTCCTTGGCAGACTTCGAGCCATTGAGAACGGCCTGGAACTCTTCGTCGATCACGGTACGGATCTGCGGCATGTTGCCGAAGCGAACGCCCTTCGAGTTTTCAGTCGGTGGGTTGAGGTTGATCTGCTGGATAGCGATGTCCGAACCTGGGTTTGCGTCGTAGTAGCCCTGGCTCTTGGTCAGCTCATAAGCCGCCTGAGTAACAGGCAGGTAACCTGTTTCCTGGTGGAACTTGGCCTGAACTTCAGCCGAAGAGAGGTAGTTCAGGAACTGCGCTACGCCCTTGTATTCAGCGTCTTCGTGACCAGCCAGGGTCCACAGAGTTGCGCCACCAATGATGGAGTTCTGCGGTGCGCCGTCGACGTCGTCAAAGTATGGCAGCATGCCGAAGCCAACTTCAAAGTCCTTGGCATTGGCGAGAACGCCAGCGCGGGAAGCCGAGGAACCCATGAAGATCGCGCATTCGCCAGCGTAGAAGCGTGGCGCATTGTCCGAACCGCCGCTGGTACCACCATACTGGTAGATGCCGGTCTTCTGCCATTCAGCCAGCTTTTCCCAGAGGCGAACGGAGAGGTCGTGGTTGAATGTCAGTTCGGTGCCGAGACCACCAAAGCCGTTCTCCAGCGAGCCGTATGGCACGTTGTGCAGCGACGAGAGGTTTTCGGTGCCGATCCAGGTGGCCGAATAGCTGATGGCCGTACCGCACGTGGCAGCGCCCGATTCAACGATCTTCTTGCCGAAGTTTTCGATATCGGCCCAGGTCTTTGGCGCGACGTTTGGATCAAGCCCAGCCTTCTCGAAAGCGGTCTTGTTGTAATAGAGAATTGGGGTGGAGGAGTTGAACGGCATCGAAAGCATATTGCCTTCGGTGTCGGTGTAATAGCCGGTCACGACTGGCAGGAACGCCGATGGATCGAAGTTCGAGCCATGTGCTGCCATCAGTTCGTAAACGGGCAGAACAGCGCCCTTGGCAGCCATCATGGTGCCAGTGCCAACTTCGTAAACCTGCACCAGATGCGGCTGCTCGCCAGCGCGGAAGGCGGCGATGGTGCTGATCATGGATTCTTCGTATTCGCCACGATAGGACGGAACGACCTTAAATTCGCTTTGGCTGGCGTTGAAGTCTGCAGCAAGCGCTTCCACGCGTTCGCCCAGTTCGCCACCCATGGAGTGCCACCAGTTGAGTTCGGTCTGCGCAAAGGCAACCGAGGTGCTCAGGGCAAGGGTGATAGCGGCAAGTGCCGCGCGGTTCATCGTCTTCATCTTCTGTCTCCCATAGGACAGGTCAGCATCGACCCAAGTCCCGCCAGACTGGATTTCGTGAACGACATTTGAGCTGCGGATTTTTCCGTTTCAGCTCACCGAATTTGGTGTCGTACCCGCCGACGTTTTCTGCGGGCATGGCTCCTCTAACGATGCTGCTTGACGCTTCCTTGAAGCTTTGGTGACGTTACCATGACAGTGCACAACCATCCGTCGCAGCTGTGTTTGTGATCGAATATGGGGTGCCGGACGCCGCGGTGGTCTGGATTACGCTGCGGACTCTTGCGGCGCAGGCAAACCCATGTCACACGCCGTAAGCATCGGCCGTGCCTTATAGGGAAGTCGCCAGCCTCTCATGATCACCTGTTTCGATATTGGCGGCACCACGATTAAGGCCGCAGTTGCCCACAGTGCGACAGACATTGTCTCGCTCGGTCGCGTCGCCACACCAGCGCACGACTTTGACGCCTTTGCCGATGCCATCGCGGCACTCATCGCCCAAGGCGGCGCACCCACTGGTTCAGCCATCGCCATTTCCATTGCTGGCGTCGTTGACCCTGCAACCAATGTCGCCACGGTCGCCAATATCCCGTGCATCAACGGTCGTGCCCTCGGGCCAGATCTCAGCTCCAAGCTGTCTCGCCCAGTCATCGTCGGCAATGATGCAGACTGTTTCGCCTTGGCCGAAGCCCATGCGGGCGCGGGCAAGGGCTTTAACGTCGTCTTCGGCGTCATCCTTGGCACGGGCGTCGGTGGCGGCATTGTTGCCGATGGACGTCTCATCCGCGGTGCTGGCGGGTTTTCGGGCGAATGGGGCCACGCCACCATCGTCCAAACTGAAACTCAGGCTTGGCCGCACAAAATTGCGCATATGGCGTGCGGTTGTGGCCAGCTTGGTTGCACCGACACCATCGGCGGCGCTCGTGGTTTGGAGCGCCTTCATGCGCAAATCCATGGCCAAACCCTCTCGAGCCTCGACATTGTCTCCGCATGGGGGCAGGGCGATGCAACATCAACCCAGACCATGACGCTTTACACCGAGCTCCTCGCGGCCCCGCTCGCCTTGCTGGTGAACGTGCTTGGCCCCGACATTATCCCCGTCGGCGGTGGCCTGGGGAATAGTCCCGAGCTAGTGGCAGCGCTTGACGCCGCCGTTCGCCCGCGCATTCTGCGCAAGCTTGACCGACCACTCATCGTTCCAGCCCAACTGACTGTCGATGCAGGCCTCATCGGCGCTGCAAGCTTGGCCTATTCGGAGGGCGTGGTATGACCTTGCTAGAAGTTTGCGTTGATAGCCTCTCGGGCATTCAAGCGGCAGTTGAGGGCGGCGCTGACCGCATCGAACTCTGCTCGTCGCTCGAATATGGCGGCCTCACGCCCTTTGCTGGCTTGGCAAAACTGGCATCGAGCACGCCGATCCCCGTCCGCATGATGGTGCGCCCCCGCGCCGGAGACTTCGTCTTCGACGATTACGAGCTGGCCATTATGATCAGCGATATCGAAACCGCCCGGACCAATAAGCTTGGTGTTGTCTTGGGCGCCAGCCTGCCCAGTGGCGCGCTCGATATGCGCCGCCTCGAAATCCTCTGCCAGATGGCGGGTGACACCCCCCGCACACTGCATCGCTGCGTCGATCTCGTGCCCGATGTTCAAGAAGCCGTCGAACAGGCCATTGCGCTCGGCTTCGATACGATTTTGACGTCAGGGCGTCAGCTTTCTGCAGAGGCTGGCATTGAAGACATCGCCAAGATGCACGAAGCCGCCAAGGGCCGGATCACCATTATGCCGGGTTCAGGCGTGTCCTCGCTCAATGCCCGTCGCATTCTCAACCGTGTGCCGGTGTCGGTTGTCCACGCCTCGTGCTCGGAGCGCGCTCCGGCAGAGGACACGGAAGGCGCGAAGCGCTTGGGCTTTGTCAGCCCCAACCGCCGCGTCACCTCCCGCGATAAAGTGCTCGAACTTCGAGCCGTCCTCTCAGCGCACTAAAGAGCGCGCTGAGACCACTTCATTTCTGGCGTATAGTCGAAATTCTTGTCGAACGGATAGGTCGGGCGCGGCGTATGCTTGCGCTCGGTGCGTTCTACGAACTGATCCACCACACCCGGCGACAGCGCCATGATGCCGGGGTTGGCGATAGGGCCAAGCTCTGGCGAGAGATAGCCCGACTTCACCACCACAATCTTTGCCGTCTTCGGATCAAGCTCAAGCTTGCTGAAGTCGATGATGTTGTGGAACGGACGACGGCGGATGGTCACCACCAGATCGATCCCACCGATGGTCACCACAGCTTCGCGCAGCTTGGCGTCTTCGGTTTCGAGCAGGAACTTAACCTTGGCCTCGACATCAACGGGCGTGCTCGCCGGGTCAAGGCTCGCGCCGATATGCAATTGCACACTCGCGCCCACCCCTGCCGCATAAGCGGCTTCCGTCGCAGCCTTATCGGTGATGCCAGCAAAAATGACGCCTTGTGCGTTCTGCTTGATCAGTTCGGCCAAAACTTCAGCGCGATCGGATACGCCGCCACCAGTTGGATTGTCACCAGATTCGGCCAGAACAACCGGGGCCGTGGGGCTGGCGATGGCCTTGGCCACGCATTCCTCAATCGAGCCCACCTCCATGCCGAAGACGAACTGCTCGCGCAGGTCCCAGTATTTCTGCGCCAGCGATTTCGCCGCCACTTCCAGCGCCGCCTTATCCGTGCCCGTCACAATCGCACAAGCGGTCGAACGCGGCTCGTCCGCCCACACATAGCCCACTTGGAACGATGCGTCCCAAATGCCCATCGGCTCTTCGGTCTCGTGGATAGTGGTGTAGAAGGTGCGCGCCGGCTCATCCTGCGTCGAGCTGCGTTCCCCCGGCAGCAAAACCGGGACCTTTACCCAACCCAGCACAGGTTTTACGCCCGTCCGCAGCGCCCGCACCAGCATGGTCACCGCCCGGCGCATGGTGTCCTGCACGTCGATATGCGGGGCGGTGCGATAGGTCGAAAACATGTCGAGATTGTCGATGATCTTCTGGCTGACATTGCCATGCAAATCATAGCTTGCAGAAATCAGCACATCCGGCCCGACCACCTCACGCACCGCAGCGATGAAATCGCCCTCGGCGTCGAACATGCCCTCAACGAACATCGCCCCATGCATTGGCAGGTAAACGCCGTCGACGGGCAGCGCAGCCTTGATCCCCTCAAGGATTTCCGCCTTCCATGTTTCATAGGTGTCGCGGGCGACAGGGCCGCCAGCAATGGCGCGGGCGTGGAAAATGGTGACGAACTCAGCCGGGAAATGCGTCAGGAAATCAAAATAGATATCCTTGAGCATGGCCGGGCCCTTCAGCGTGCGGAAGTCGGCCTGCCGGTTCAGAACCGGATTATAAGTGCTGCATTCGATGTGCAGGCCCGCAACAGCAATACGCATGGCTTTTCCTCCCTTGGGTAGAATGCACTGTCGAGCGCTTCTCAAAGCGCCTCGTCAGAATGAGGCTGATGATGAAGAACGGCAGGGCAAAAGGCGATGCCGAACAATTGTGTGTGGTTTACTTTCAGTGGCTCGGCGTCCCGCGCTCATGCCGTGAGCGCCGAGCGGAACGATTGGAGTGCGCTGATTAAACCGGCTTGCCCATTGGATAGGGCAGGTAGCCAACAAAACCTGTGAGCTTCCACTGGCCTTCGACTTTGCGGCAGAAATAGACGGTCTGCCAATTGAGGCGATCAACCCCACCATCCGCGCGCTTGATCTCGCCATCAAACTTCTTGTGTGCGATCGCCCGCTCGCCGCTGATTTCAATTTCAGTCAGGCTGGTGGCGCGGTGAATACCGGCTTCTTGGTCTTCGGCATAAACAACCGACTGACCTTCGCGCGCCTGCCGAAGCCATTCATCACGATAAAGCTCAAGGGTCGGATAGCTGATCGTCCAGCCGTCTGGATTGTCCTTGCCATTCCCGTTGACGCCGAAGAAATCAGTGGTGACGAAGTCGTCTTCCACCATCGACCAATCGGCCTTAACATAGGCCTCGATATCGCGCGGAACCAGCATGGTCCAGATTGCACTGCGATCAGGATCGTTGGGAAATGGGTTCTGCGACAGGGACATTATACTCTTGCCATAGCGGTTGAGGGACGTGCGTCTTCTCTGTTAAAAATTTTCAGTCATCGACAGGATACCTGTTCCCTCTGAAAGGGTTAGGATGATGCCAATCGCATGACTGTGCCTCCGCATTTGTTTCTTGTCTACAAGGATTGTGTGAGCAACGCGCCTAATTCTTAGGCTAAGTTGCAGTTATACAAGCACAACTGGCGGAATTCCGGGCGGTTCAGATTGGTATTATTTTCAACCGTAAACCCAGTTGACAATCCTTACCCTCGCTGACTAGTCTTGAAAATCGTTTACACAAATCTGGTGGGCTGAGGGGCTGACCGGAGAACGATCAGGGTAGGGAATTCAAAGTATGCGCGTAGGTATCGTCGGCCTCGGTTATCGGCTGGGTTATCTCTCCAGAGTATTCACTCTGGCTTCGTCCGAATTTGAGATCGTCGGATATGTGGACCCTGCTCCTGCGGGCCTTCCCTATACACAAGAACATGGCGTCAACGTCGGCCAGGCCTACGACAGCATCGAAGACCTGATCGATCAGGGCAATCTGGACCTGCTGATGATTGGATCGCCCAATCACACCCATCTCGACTACATCCGCATCGGTCTCGAGCGCGGAATGAAAATTTTCTCTGAAAAGCCAGTGGTGACCTCGGTCGAAGACACAATGGCGCTGGCTGAGCTGATTGCTCAGTACGGCTCAGACAATGTCATGGTTGGTCTGGTGCTGCGCTATGCGCCCCTTTATGTCGACCTCCGCCGTGCGCAGGCCGAAGGCCAGCTGGGCAATATTGCGTCCATCGAAGCGTCCGAACATATTCCGCCCTATCACGGTGGCTTCTTCATGCGCGATTGGCGTCGTCACGGCAAATATGCTGGCGGCTTCATGCTCGAAAAATGCTGCCATGACATTGATCTCTATAATGGTGTCATGGGGTGCCGTGCGCGCTACGTCTCCAGCTTTGGCGGCCGTCGCAGCTTCACCCCGGAAAACGCTCCGCAGAACGCTGGCATCAACGATCTTGAGGTCTACTACCGCAAGCCTTCCGGCTGGGAAGCTGGCGACAGTGTTTTCGATAGTGATGGTGATCTCATCGACTATCAGGCCGCTATTGTTCAATACGAAAATGGCGCAGCCCTGAGCTTCCACACCAACCTCAACGTGCCCCATGACTTCCGTCATTTCGCCGTCATTGGCGCCAAGGGCATGGCTGAAGGTGATTTCGTCCGCAATTACTTCCAGGTCACCGATGCGCGCACCTCTGAGCGCCTCATCGACAAGGAATACATCGTCTCTGACCTCTCCTCGCACTACGGTGCCGATGAGCAGATGGCAGTAGACATTCTCAAGCATTGCTTGGAAGGCGCGCCGCTCCCGGTTTCGGTGACTGACGCTCTTGAAGCAGGCTTGGTCGCTTTGTGCATGGACGAAGCGATGAATACTAAAACCGTGGTCGATATGGCCCCGATCTGGCGTCGTTTCGACGCCGCTCTCGGCAACGACGCGTAAGGAGAACGCCATATGACCAGTACCCGCAGCGCAACCCTCTTCGCTCTGGCACTGCTGGCCCCGGCGTTGATCTACATTTTAACGATCGTGGCTTACCCGCTGGTAGACACGATTGTCCTTTCCTTCACGAACGCATCGTTGAAGGCGAGTTATGATTGGGTCGGCTGGGCCAACTACCAGCGCATCTTTGGTGCGGGCAATTTCACTGAAGTCATCATCCGTACCTTCATCTGGACCTTCTTCTCGGTGTCCATCAAGATGATCGTCGGCATGTTTGGCGCGGTACTTTTGAACGCCGCCATCCCGGGCCAGACCTTATTCCGTATCCTCACCATGCCGCCTTGGGTTGTTCCCATGTCGATCGGCATCTTTATGTGGGGTTGGATGTATAACGGCCAGTTCGGCATGATCTCCGGTCTGCTGCAGAACTTCGGCCTGACCAATGGTCCGATTGCCTTCCTCGCTTATGGCGACACAGCATTCTGGGCAACAATCGTCACCGACGTTTGGATCGGTGTACCGATGGTCACCATCTATTTCCTCGCGGCAATGCAGTCGATACCGAAGGACCTCTATGAGGCTGCCTGGACCGACGGGGCAGGGCGCTTCTATCGCTTCCGCCGCATCACCGTTCCAATGATGATCCCTGCGATCATCACCATGAGCTTGCTGTCGCTGATCGCAACCTTCAATTCGTTCGACATCATCTGGATCTTGACGCAGGGCGGTCCGTCTAACTCGACGACCACGATGATCATCGACACCTACAAGACTGCAATTGGTAGCCGCAAATACGGCGAAGGCGCAGCGCGTGCTGTGGTGATCTCTATCTTCGTGATTGCCTTCTGCCTCGTCTACTTCCGTGCCGTTCGTAAGCTCCAGCAGGGAGAAGCCAAATGAGTGACGTCGCTCGCACCACCGAAGTCGCGGCTGTCGACAGCCCTGCAACCGTCAAGCCAAAGCGTGTAAAACTTCGCTCTTCAAAGCCGATGATCGACCGTTACAAATGGTACGAAATCGCGTCGCTCTACGCTGGTATTGCTGTGTTCTTGTTCTTCGTCCTGGCGCCCTTCATTGAAGGGTTCCTGGTCTCGCTCAAGCCACTCTCGCAGCTGTTCTCGACGCCCTATAGCTTCATCCCGAAGAACGGCTCGTTCGACGCCTACTTCACCATGTGGAAGTCTGTGCCGGCCTTGGGCATGCACATCTTCAACTCGTTCTTTATCTCCACAGTCGTCACCATTGTGGTGATCGCGGTGGTGGTGCCTGCGGCCTATGCCTTTGCCCGCTTCCCGTTCACCGGGTCGGCAATGCTGCTGGGCGCGTTCTTGGCCGTGAACATGTTCTCGGGTGCAGTTCTGCTCATCCCGCTGTTCCGTCTGATGCGCGGCCTGGGCCTTCTGAACACCTACTGGGCGATGATTGTGCCGGGTGCGGCCTTCCTCATCCCGTCCTCCATCTGGCTGCTGCGCACCTATATGATGCGTATTCCCAAGGAGCTGGACGAAGCTGCATGGGTCGATGGCGCGAGCCGTCTCTACACCCTGCGTCGCGTCATCCTGCCATTGGCTATGCCGGGCATTGTTGTGGTCGCCATCATGACCTTCATCGGTGCTTATGCGCAGCAGTTCATCTTCGCGCTGACCTTCAACTCCAAGACCGAATTCATGCCGCTGCCGGTTGGCCTCTTCGCCTTCTTCGGCAAGCAGGAAGTCATCTGGAACGAGTTGATGGCTGCGTCCTTCATCGGAATTCTGCCGGTCATGATCGTCATCGTGTTCCTGCAGCGATATCTCGTCGCCGGCCTCACAGCTGGTGCCGTGAAACAGTAACTATGGGCGAAGGGGCCCATTTTTAAGGGAGACTAATAATGCTGAAGACCTCTGGTTTGCTTGCTGCATCCCTGCTGGCTGTGGCCGTTGCCACACCCGCTGCCTATGCGCAGGACAAAGAAATCACTTTCATCAACTGCGGTGACGAACTCACTGAAGGCTATGCTGAAAGCTTCGCTGAGTGGGAAGCTGCCAACCCAGGCTTCAAGATCGTTCCTGAAATCGTTGGCTGGGGCCAGTGCCAGGACAAGGTAACCACGCTTGCTGCTGCTGGTACCCCAGTTGCTATGGCTTACGTCGGTTCGCGCGCTCTCAAGCAGTTTGCTGACAACGACCTCATCGTCGAAGTCCCAATGACTGAAGAAGAAAAGGCGTCCTACTACAACTACGTACCGGACACCGTAACCTTCGACGGCACCCAGTGGGGCGTTCCAGTCGCGTTCTCGACCAAGGCTTTCTACTGGAACAAGGACCTGTTCACCGCAGCTGGCCTCGATCCAGAAACCCCACCGAAGACTTGGGAAGAAAAGATCGCTTTCGCTAAGCAGATCACCGAAAAGACCGACGCTGCTGGCTATGGTCTGGTCGCCAAGACCTTCGACAACACCATGCACCAGTTCCTCCACTGGGTTTACACCAACAATGGTTCGGTGATCGATGCTGAAGGCAACATCACCCTGAACTCGCCACAGGTTCTGGCCGCTCTCGAAGCGATCAAGGCAATCGTTCCTTACTCGGAAGAAGGCCCAACCGCTTACGAACAGAACGAAGTTCGCGCGATCTGGCTCGATGGTGGCGTTGCCATGATCGAAGCGTCCCCAGGTGCTGCAAACCTGGCGACCGAAGCTGGCATGAACTGGGGTGTTGCTGACCTTCCACGTGGTCCAGATGCACAGGGTCCAGGCACGCTCCTGATCACCGACGCTCTCGCAATCTTCAAGGGCACCGGTGTTGAAGAACAGGCTATCAGCCTTGCCAAGTTCCTCACCGACGGCGAACGCCAGTTCGCAGCTGAAATGGCTCAGGGTCTGACCCCACTGCGTCCACTCCAGCCACAGACCGACGAAATGGTTGCTGCCAAGCCATACTGGAAGCCATTCCTCGACGGTATCGAGTTTGGTGGTCCAGAGCCTCTGTTTGCTGACTACATCGGCCTGCAGAACGTCATGATCGAATTGGTTCAGTCGGTTGTCACCGGCGCTGCTGAGCCAGCTGCGGCCCTCGAAAAGGCTGCCGGCGAACTCGAGCAGTACAAGTAAGGTCTGTCCGACCTAGTCGCCGCCCTGCCAACCGGGGCGGCGGCACCCAAGAGAGAATAATGCCGTCGGGAGCCGACAACCATGTCGCAGTTGAGCCTCAAAAACCTCGAAAAGTCCTTTAATGAAGCACGCATCATTAAAGGCATTGATCTGGACGTCGCCGAAGGCGAATTCGTGGTCTTCGTCGGCCCATCTGGTTGCGGCAAGTCCACGCTCCTCCGCATGATTGCGGGCCTAGAGGACGTCACCTCGGGCTCCATCGAAATTGGCGGTAAGCCCGTCAACGATCTTCCCCCGGTTCAGCGTGGCATTGCCATGGTGTTCCAGTCCTATGCGCTCTACCCGCATATGTCGGTGTATGAAAACATCGCCTTCCCGCTGCGCGTTGAAAAACTGCCGCAGGCCGAAGTCGACAAGCGCATCGCCGCCGCCGCCAAGGTGCTCCAGCTGGAAAGCCGTTTGCAGCACCGTCCGGGCCAGTTGTCTGGTGGTCAGCGCCAGCGCGTTGCGATCGGTCGCGCGATCGTCCGCCAGCCTAAGATTTTCCTCTTCGACGAACCGCTCTCCAACCTTGACGCAGCGCTTCGTTCGGAAATGCGTATCGAGCTTATGGAGCTGCATAAGCGCCTCGGCTCGACCATGATCTACGTGACCCACGATCAGGTTGAAGCCATGACCATGGCCGACAAGATCGTCGTCCTTGATCACGGCAATATTGCTCAGGTCGGCTCCCCGCTCGAGCTGTACCACAAGCCTGACAATCTCTTCGTGGCTGGCTTCATTGGCTCGCCCAAGATGAACTTCATCACCGGCAAGGTGACTTCGGCTGATGGCACGACCGCTCAGGTCGACCTAGGTGCTCTGGGCACCATCGGTCTGCCGCGCACCAGCACCGCTATTGTTGGCCAGCAGGTGACCCTGGGCATTCGTCCTGAACACCTCAAGCTCAACGGCGGCGATTTCAAAATCGAAGTCACTCCGAGCATTGTCGAACAGCTTGGCATTCACTCGATTACCTATTCGACCCTGCCTGCTGGTGAGAACTTCATCGGCCTCTTCGAAGGCAATCCGAACTTGGCCGATGGGCAGAAGGTTACACAGGGCTTCGATTTGGCACAGGTTCACCTGTTCGACGCCAACGGTCTGGCTGTGTACTAAGCCGCTACGACATTAGCGGGGTAAGTTCATGCTGGACCTAGTGGGAATGCTACAGACCGAGAAGGATAGCTTCACACGCTCAGAGCGCGTGTTGACGGATATCGTTCTTGCAGACGTCGATGGCGCTCTCAAAATGTCCATCGTGGACTTGGCCGCCCAAGCTGACGTGTCGCCGCCAACGGTGACACGTTTCTGCCGCCGCCTCGGCTGCGACAGCTACGCCGATTTTAAAGTCCGTCTGGCACAGTCCCGCTTCGTCGGTCAGCGCTATTTTGCGCCCTCGTCTGGTCCATCCAGCGTGCGCGAAATCGCCCAGGGCGTCATCAACGGCATTCAATCGACGGTGTACGACACCTTCGAGACCTGCGATTTCGATGCCATCGATAGCGCGGCCGAAGCCATCGTGCGGGCCAGTTTCGTCATGACCTTTGGCTCTGGCGGCGCCTCCTCCATGCTGGCCACGGAAACCGAAGCCCGCTTCTTCCGGCTGGGTCTTAAGGTGGCATCCTCGGTTGACCATCAAATGCAGATGATGCGGGCTGCCTCCGCTCCAGCGGAAAGCGTGGTCGTCGCCTTTTCGCTCTCGGGCAATAACATGCCGCTGGTCAATGCGATCTCGGTGGCCAAGGAATACGGCGCGACCTGCGTAGTGCTCACCCGTGCCAATTCCCCCATGGCCGCGCAGGCCGACATTTTCGTGCCTGTAACCTGGCGTGAAAATCAGGACATTCTCCGCCCCACGCCGAGCCGCTACTCCTTCCTGGCCGTGCTCGACATTCTCTCCCAGACCGTCGCCGCCCGCCTCGGCCCGCAAGCCGTCGTCAGCATGCGCCGCATTAAGCACCAGTTGGTCATCCACCGCGACGGCGACGACGCCCAACCGCTAGGCGACTAACGCTCCTTACCCGTCTCTTTCTCACCTCTCCCTTTCTTACCTCTCCCTCTGGGGGAGAGGTCGGCCGCAGGCCGGGTGAGGGGGCCTTCAGCCCCCACAACTTTCCCCACACCCCTCCACCCCGTCATCACCCGATTTGATCGGGTGATCCAGACCGTGCCCGCGACGAACCAGATCGTCCGCCAAGCCAGCCCATGCCGGCGCCACGCGAGCACACCTCTTCACCTCTCCCTCTGGGGGAGAGGTCGGCCCAGAGGGCCGGGTGAGGGGGCCTTCCCATCCCCGAGAACTCCCCCCAAAAACAAAAAAAGCGGGGCCAAAACCCCGCTTCTCAACTCAATAAAACTTCTGCTTACGCCCAAGGATTGGCCACCATTGGCCAAATATCCTTGCGTGCCTTGCGGTAGTTGGTCTCCGCTGGCTTGTTCGGATAGGGCTTGCCTGCCGAGCAATAAATGATCTGCGACGCGATTTTTGAAAAACTGTCGTAGAAATGATTGGTCGACTTGATCAGCAGATACTTCTGCTGGGTCGGATCAATCCCCATCACCGAATAAAGGCTCGGATCAAAGCTCTGCGCACGGGTTGAGTTGAGGATCACATCGATCCCATCGAACTGGATCCACACGCTATCGCCAAACGGCGCCAGGCTATCGCCAAACTTCATCTCGGCATTGCGCACCAGCTTTTTCACCAGCACCGTGCGATCCACCGGACTGCCGGTAAACGGCGCCGACTTCGCGCCAAAGCGCAGCGGGATTTCCGCGCCTTCGCCAGCCGCAAAGCAAATCTGCACCGCAATCGGGTCCCAGATCGTGCCGACTGCGAGCCCAGTTGCGCCACGCGCTATGAATTCTTCCAAGAGCACAGTCGCGTCGCCCGAAGTGCCACCACCCGGATTGTCCCAAACGTCGGCAATCACCACCGGAAACGCGGTCGCTGCCAGCGCCTGATCGACCGCAGTCTTCTCATCCACCTGCGCCACCATAAATGTGCCCCGCAGATCGAACAGTTCGCGGCCGATCTTTTCGGTCAGTTCTGCGCCGAGGGCAGGATTATTGTCGGTGATGGCGACAACCTTGGTGCCCATTTCCGGAACGTCGCCAGCCATAAAACCATGCACCACCGAGAGCGAGAGCAGACCCGGAATGGTCTTTTCCATCTCCATCATGCGGTCAACAATGCCGCGCATCGGCTGCTTTGAGGTTGGGAACACATCGATCATGCGGCAATCGAAAATGCTCATATGGGGCGTGACTTCGCCCTTGAGCGCCTTCACCGCGATGTCCCAAAGGTCTCGCGCGCGATCAACGAAATCAGTGTGCGGGAATTCTTTGAAGTAGACGAAGAAATTGGCCTGCGCCGCACGCTTGGCGGTGAGGTGGCTATGCGGATCAAGCTCGGCGCAGATCAGCACGTCTGGCCCAACGATTTCGCGCACACGGAAGAGGAAATCGCCTTCCGGGTCGTCATAGCCCTGCGCCACCATCGCGCCGTGGAGGCCAAGCACCAGACCGTCGAGCGGCAGGGCAACTTTGATCTGCTCCAGAATTTCGTCGCGCAGTTCTTCGTAGGTGGCGCGCGCCACCATGCCAGCTGGGTCTGCCCAACTGGCCGAGCCCTCAATCAGCGTCCAGCCTTCGCGCGCACACACTTCACGGCCAACAGTGATCGGTGCGCTGCACAGTGTAGGCGTCGCCGGGTGCTCACCCGGTTTTGCATAAAGTGATGCTTCGAAAGCGCGCTTATCGACGGCGATGGGAGAAAAAGTGTTTGTTTCGGTCGCTAGGGCCGCAGTGAAGAGGCGCAATTTTCTATCCAAACTTTGGTCGCGCTGAGGTCCTCAAACGCTACACCATGTTTTTGCGCTGATCACGTAAGAAATTTACATTCTGAGTTCGATTTTATCGCCGCAGATGCGAAATTGCCGTTATGCTGCCTTCAATAACGAAATTCCGTTACATAAAACCCGTGTTTTGGAGGTGCAGAATGCCGATCAAGCGTTATGGAGCCGAGAAAGCAGGCGCTGGTGGCCAAAACTTGCCATTTGCCCGCGCTGTTGAAGCCAATGGCTTCCTCTTTGTCTCTGGCCAAGTGTCGATGAAAGATGGCGAAATTGTTGGGCATGGGATTGTCGAACAGACCCATCTGACCATCAAGAACCTCATCGCGATCCTCGAAGAAGCGGGCTACGGCCTTGAGCATGTCGTCAAGTGTGGCGTCTGGCTCGATGACCCGCGCGACTTCTGGAGCTTTAACGCGGTTTACAAGAGCTATTTTGGCGAACACCCGCCAGCGCGCTCCGCCGTTCAGAGCCACATGATGGTCGACTGCAAGGTCGAAATCGACTGCATCGCCTATAAAGGCCCATAAGTTAAACCGAGACGTCTCCCATGTCCCAATCGCCGTTTCGCCTTGATGGCAAAACCGTTCTGATTTCTGGCGCTGGTGGCGGCATTGGCCGCACGCTGGTGCAGGTTTTTGCCGATGCTGGTGCCAAGGTCATCGGTGCAGACCGCACCGCCGCAGATCTAGAGGGCCTGCCAATTGCAGGTTCGGTCCTGTTCGATCAGGCCGATGCCAAAGCCACGCGCGCCGCCATCTCCGCCTATCTGGAAGCCAACGGCCCGCTTGATGGCGTGGTCGCCAATGCAGGCTTCACCCGCGCTGAACACTTCGGTCATCTCAATGATGATGTCTGGGCCAGCGAGATGGCGATCAATCTCAACGGCGCTTATGCGCTGGTTGACCCGATCACCGAAGCCATGGCCTCGGCCAACAAGGGCAGCATTGTCTTTGTCACCTCGGTCAACGCACTAGGCCATTACGGCAACCCGGCTTATTCGGCGGCGAAGGCTGGCCTTGTTGCCTATGCCAAGGGCATTGCTGTTGAATATGGCGAGAAGAATGTGCGCGCCAACACCGTTGCCCCCGGTTCCGTTCGCACTCCGGCTTGGGATCATCGCCTCGCGGCCGATGGTACGCTTCTGGACAATGTGCTGCCGCACTATCCTTTGGGCCGCATGGTCAGCCCAACCGAAGTGGCTAATGCCGCGCTGTTCCTGATTTCCGATGCTGCATCGGGCGTCACCGGCGTCACCATTCCTGTCGACGCCGGTCTAACCGCAGGCAATCTGCGCTTTGTGGATGAGGTCCTGCGCGGTCGCTGACGCTTAGCGCGTCAGCCCTCGTGCATCCACCTTCCACTCACCAATCACCTGGCCGCCTTGCACAATCGTGAGGCGGTCATGCAGGTTCACAACCGGACAGACGTGGTTCGGTACAATTTCCAGCACTTCGCCAACCACCGGTTTTGTCGCGCAAGCCGAAACGTCGAGCATCCCATGCTCTTCGCTAATGCGTTCAATAATCGCGTCAGGGTAGCCCAGCACCAAGCCATGCCCCTTGGCATTGCCGCCTGCCATGTCGCTGGTGAACGTCTTGCTGCCAGCATCGATAATCGCGCGGTCTTCCGTCGGGCGGCTGACGACTGTCGCGTAAAGATGCAAAGCGGTGTCTTCAAGCGTTGCCGCGCCCACTTCCATCATCATGCGGTCATTGAAAATATACGTGCCGACGCGTAATTCGGTCACGCCCGCGCTCTTGTGGGTCTGGAAAGCGCTCGGCGTGCCGCCGCTCGAGACCGTGCGAATTTCAAGGCCCTTGTCCGCGAACTGCTTTTTAGCCTCCGCCACGAAGGGCGCGGTCTGCTCCGTGGTCGGGTAGGTCATGAGACCTTCGAGAACAAGGTTCTTCTCCGCCGCAACCGCGACCGCCAAAGCCGTGGCCTGTTCCACGGTCTGCACGCCCGTGCGCTTCATGCCGCTATCGAACTCAACGAGAATCTTGATCGGCTTTCCCGCGACCTCGGCAGCAGCAGCGGCGGTCTCAATGCCCTCGACACTATCAACGGCGACGGTCATGTCCGCGCGCTTTGCCAGTTCAGCCAGGCGTGCTGCTTTAAACGACCCGATCTGCGGATAGGAGATCAGAATATCGGTGATCCCCGCATCCGCCATCACTTCGGCTTCCTGCAATTTCTGGCAGGTGATGCCGACAGCGCCGAGCTCCAATTGGCGTTTCGCCAGCTGTACGATCTTATGCGTCTTAATATGCGGGCGCAGTTTCAACCCGTGCGCATCGGCATAAGCCTGCATCTTGGTCAGATTGGCATCAACACGGTCGAGATCGACAACGGGGGTCGGCGTTTCAATAGTGAGCACGATACACTCTCAGCATGAACTTGGGTTGGCCAAAACTAACCTGCCTTGGGTGTGCCGTCAGCCTCAAACAACACAATAGTGCGGGTTGTGCCGATTTTCATTCCGTCTTGGATTCTTGAAAATGGGCCGTTCATTTTCCACCCGGAGCGCCGTTCAATTACACTGAAACGGCGCTGCGATGTGAATGCGACGCGATGGCCCCAAAAATGCACCAAAGTGCCAAGTGAAGGCCCACCCACAGGCCCATAAATGCCAGCCAAATGCCACTCAAACGCCCAAGGGTTACAAGACTAGAGACACAAAACCGGAACCGTGGAATATGGCTTTGAGCGAAAACGGGAGGGCGTCATGACCAAGGTTGCAATCGTCACTGGTGGCGGAACAGGGATCGGCAAGGCAATCGTTAAGTCCTTGCTCGCAGATGGTTTTTCCGTCGCCCTGTTCGGCCGCCGCCTGGCCGTCCTAGACGATGCCGCGCACGAACTCGACCCGAGTGGCCAGCAGACTCTCTCCGTACCAGTCGACATCGGCGACCGTGACGCCGTCGAAGCGGCCTTCCAAACCGTCATCACCCATTGGGGCCAGCTTGATCTTCTGGTCAACAACGCCGGCATGGGCGCGCCACCTATCCCATTGGAAGATTTGACAAAAGAACAGTGGCACAATGTCGTTTCGGCTAACCTAGACGGGGCATTTTTCTGCACCCAGTTCGCCTTTAAGCAGTTCAAAGCGCAGTCCCCACAGGGCGGCCGGATCATCAACAATGGCTCCATCTCAGCCACAACGCCCCGCCCGAACTCCTCGCCCTATACCGCTACAAAACATGCGATTTCCGGCCTGACCAAGGCTTCCTCGCTAGACGGTCGCGCCTTCAACATTGCGGTTGGCCAAATCGATATCGGCAACGCCCAGACCGACATGACCAAAGCCATGACCACCGGCATTTTACAGCCCAATGGCCAGACCATGGTTGAGCCAACAATGGACGTCGAACACGTCGCTAAGGCCGTGAGCTACATGGCAAATTTGCCCCTAGACGCAAATGTACTCACCATGACCGTAATGGCCACTACAATGCCATTCGTAGGGCGTGGCTGATCCACAGACCACATGTACGAACGGCCGCTCGCCCTATACCAACGGCCAAACTTGTGCCAAGGGCAGGAGCGTTAAAGTGGCTAGTAGGAGTGTGATGTTGAACCCGAGCTTTATACTGCTCCTTTTGGCGCTAGCAGCAATGCTCTTTGTTGCTCCCTTCAATCCGGAAGTGGGCAATATCGCCTATCTCAGCATCAGTGGACTGGCGCTGCTCCTCACTCTGCCCAAGCTTGCCAGCGAATGGCACAGACCCGTTATCTGGATGCCATTGGTAGCGTTTGCGCTGATCGCCATCGCCTATGGTTTTGGTCACGGCTCCATCGATGGTTTGATCGGCCTGATTTATTTCGCGCCCATCCTGACCATTTTTCCATTGGCGATTGCAGCCCAAAAAGTGCAGTCCGAGCGTTGGCACCTCACTTGGCCGGCGGTGTTGGCGACTATGGGCGCAGCCGCTGCAATGGTGGTAACTATTTCTGATTATCTTCACACGGGTACAATTCGTGCGGGGGAGAGTGTCGCAAATCCAATCCACTTTGCCGATGTTGCCTTGCTCGTGGGTTTTATCCCGATAGTGGCAGTTTTGCTGCGGGCTGATCGTCGACGCTGGTTTTATCTGGGTGGAACTGTTTTTGGTTGCGTCGCGGTGCTCATGTCGGGTTCGCGCGGTGCCATCATCACCATCCCCGCAATGCTCGCAACTGGATACATCGCGGCTGGCGCGCTCAACGTGCTACCTCGACGTGCAGTATTCATCAGCGCCGCCGCTGTGTTCGTAATGGGAGTTGCCGGAATAGCCTTTGGTGGCACACAGGTTTCTGGAATTCAGCGCATACTAGTTGATGTTCAAACCATGCTTGCCAATGGTGTCCCGCCCGGGTCGCAGAATTATGAGCGCGTTCAGATGATCATCGGTGGTTGGGGCGCCTTTCTTGAGCGCCCGATCTTTGGTCATGGTCCGCTCAATTTCCAGGGTGCGGCAGAACGCTTTGGCGATATCCCCTATGCCCCGGTTCCGCATCTCCATAACGACATTATTGACTTCCTCGCCAGCGCGGGTGTCGTCGGTCTTGTTGCCTTCGCACTTCTTATGCTGGCCCCAATTGCAGAAGCCTGGCGTGTCCGCATGACCACTCAAGGTCCTGCACTCATTGCATATGCACTCATGATGGTTTCGGGATATTTCGTAATGGGGCTGACTAATGCCATGTTCGGCATTCTAACCCTCACCAATTACTACGCACTGATCTGCGTGCTGACGGCGATCCTCGCCGAACAAGCAACGCGCGAGGTTTCCCCCGCGCGTTCCTAAACTCACTCCGCCATCGGGCGGATGAAGTGGTTCCCGGCAATCTGGTGAATGTTAACTTGGGGCAAGGCAGAGCGACGACGAATGTCTTCGATCTGCTCTAGCTCACCTGGTTGCGCCGCATCGAAACGTCGGTCCGGGTCCGGCACTGCCGCCAACAAGAGGCGGGTATAGGGGTGCTGCGGATTGGTCAGCACGCTGTCCGTTGCGCCCCATTCAACAATCTGCCCTGCGTACATCACCATGATGTCCTCGGCCACAAAACGGGCAGTGGCGATGTCGTGGGTGATATAAAGAAGAGCGAGATTATCGTTCTTTTTCATATCGTTAAGTAGGTTCAGAACGCCGAGACGCACTGATACGTCGAGCATAGACGTTGGCTCATCCGCGACGATGACCTTGGGGTTCACTGCCAAGGCGCGGGCAATCGAAATACGCTGACGCTGACCGCCCGAAAGCTCGTGCGGATACTTCTTCATCACCAGTTCGGGGTCGAGGCGGACGCGCCGCAGCAGCTCTTCGACCTTCTCTTGGCGCTGCGCCTTATTGAGCTGCTTCTGATGCAGTTTGAGCGGGCGTTCGAGATGATAGAAAATCGTATGCGTTGGGTTCAGCGACGAGAATGGGTCCTGAAACACCATCTGCACCGAAGCGCGATAGTCTTTGAGGGCCTTGGTATTGGCCTTGCCGAGCGGCTGACCATTGAACATCAACTGGCCCTCGTCTGGCGTATACTCTCGCATGATGAGGCGTGCAGCCGTGGTCTTGCCGGAGCCGCTTTCGCCCACCAGGGCGAGGGTGCGACCGGCATGAAGGCCAAAGCTGACCGAGCGTGCGGCATAGACCGGATTGGTGGCCCGACCGAAGACTTTTGAGACATTGTCGAGGGCGAGAACGGGTGACTGGCTCATGCCGATGCCTCCGGGCGGATTTGCTCGCCATGGAGCTTGGGCATCGAGGCCCAGAGTTTCTTGGCGTAGTCGTGCTGGGGCGAATTATAGATCGTCTGGCTGTCGTTGCATTCGACCATCTCGCCATTGAGCATAATGCCAATGCGATCGCTGACCTGCACCATCAGACCCAGGTCATGGGTGATGAACAGGACGGAGAAGCCCAAGCGTTTGCGTAGCACGTCGATGCGCTGGAGGATTTCGCGCTGCACCACCACGTCGAGCGCTGTCGTTGGCTCATCCATGATCAGCAGCTTTGGATTGAGCGACAGGCAGATAGCAATAACAATACGTTGGCGCATGCCGCCCGAACATTGGTGCGGGTATGCGTCGAGACGATCCGGCGAGATGTCGACCAACTTCAACAGTTCTGCTGCCCGCTCATGGGCTTCGACGCGGGTGACCTTGGTGTGAGTTTTCAGCACATCGTAGAACTGGTCTGCGATGGTCAAAACCGGATTGAGCGAGTTCATCGCGCTCTGGAACACCATGGCCACTTCGCGCCAACGGAAGCTTTTTAGCTCCTTGTCGTTGAGCTGCAGCACATCGCGGCCGCCAACGATAATCTCACTGCCCTTACGGATCAGGGCCGGGGGACGGTGCAGACGGCTAATGGCAAAAGCGATCGTGCTCTTGCCGCAGCCGGACTCGCCAGCGAGGCCAAAAAACTCGCCCGGTGCGATGTCGAAGCTGACGTCTTTCACGGCGCTGAAATTCTTGTCCGCGCCGATATAGTCGATGTTTAGGTTGCGAACTGAGAGGACGGGATCGGTCATAGCTTGCCCTCTCCAAGACGGACCATTTTGGTCCAACGTGTCAGCATGCCCCCGGTGCGCAGACGCGGATTGGCGATCTCGTCGATGGCGAAGTTAATGAGCGCCAAGCTGAGGCCAAGCACTGCCAGAGCAAAGCAGGGCGACAGCAGATCCCACCACGCGCCAACCGAGAGCGCTGAAGCGTTCTGCGCGTTGAACAACATGATGCCCCAAGAGACGGTATTCGGATCGCCAAGGCCGAGGAATTCGAGGGTTGCTTCGGTGATGACGGCGTAAATAACCGAGCCGATGAAGTTGATGCCAACAATGGAGATCAGGTTCGGGAATATCTCGAGCGCCATGATACGCCATGCCGGTTCGCCGAGCATTTCGGCAGATTTGACGTAGTCGCGTTGGCGAATGGAAAGGGTTTCCGAACGGGTGACGCGCACGCCCCAGGCCCAAGAGGTGAAGCCTAGGATGAGCGCGATAACCAGTGGGCTCGCCTGGCCAATGAAGGCGGCCAGAACCAGCAGCAGTGGCAGGTTCGGGACGACGAGGACCATGTTGGTGAAGAAGTTGATCACTTCATCGACCACACCGCCTTTATATCCCGCAACAATGCCCAGAACGGTGCCGATTACGGTGATGAGCAGACCCGCGCCAAAGCCCACGGCGAGCGAAACGCGGGCGCCATAGATCAGGCGGGTGAACACGTCATGCCCAAGGCGGGTTGTGCCCAGCCAGTGGTCCGCAGAAGGCGGCTGGTGCGGACGGCCAACGCGCTGGGTTGGGCTGTATTCCGTCAGGAACGGCGCAAAGATCGCGACAAGGATGATCAGAAACAGCAGCGAAAGCCCAATCACGGCTTTCTTGTTGTGTTTGAGTTGGTTGAGCAGGTCCATGACTTACGCCTTCTTCAAGCGCGGATCGAGCAGGACATAGCTCAGATCGACGACAAAATTGGAGACCAGCATTGCGGCGGTCATGATCAGCAACTGCCCTTGGATGACAGGATAGTCGCGAGCCAGAATTGCTTGGTAGAGCGTGTTGCCGAGGCCGGGGTAGTTGAACACCACCTCCACCACCAGCGCGCCACCGAGCACAGTCCCGAGCGCAATGGCAAGGCTCGACACGGTCGGCAGGAGCGCGTTACGCGCCGCGTACCAGATCATGACGCGATTGTCGGACAGGCCCTTTGCGCGACCCATGACGATGTAATCTTCACCGAGCAGATTGATCATATTGTTGCGCATGGTCACGGCGAAGCCGCCGGTCATGACAAACAGCATGGTCAGCAGCGGCAGCGTTCCGTGCCGAATGACGCTCCAGATATACTCGCCGCTGAAGGCGGGATCGAGCATAGGGTCTGCAGCATAGCCATTGGGGAACCACGTGAGCGTGTAGCCAAAGATGAACAGCATCACCAGCGACACCACAACGGCCGGAACCGAGCTGGCGAAAATCGCCAGCAGGGACACAAAGGAGTCGAATATCGTGCCACGACGCCAGGCGGCCATAACGCCGAGGAAAGTGCCCAGCGCGAACGACAAAATGGTGGCGAGGCCCATTAGCCCAAGCGTCCAGACCAGAGCGCGCATCAGCAGCTCGGTCACGGGCAGGGGGAAGAACTTGATTGAGCGGCCGAGATCGCCGGTGAACACGCTCTTGAGATAGGCCAGATATTGCTCGCCAATCGGCGCATCGATGAAGCCAAATGTCAGCTTCAGAGCGTTCAGATTTTCGAGGCTGAGTTCAGAACCCGCGCTCGCAAACATGATCTGGATAGGATCGCCGGGCATAAGGCGCGGCAGGAAGAAATTGATTGTCGCAGCAACGATAAAGGCGGCGAAATAGAATGCGAGGCGCCGAAGCAGGAAAGCCATCAGCTGTAATCCCTTCTCTGTCCCGCGCGTACCGCCGCGGGGTGGGGAGAGCGTTGTTCAACGCCCTCCCTTTTAGTGGTGATTACTGAGCGACGGGGTCGAGGTCGAGCAGCTGCAGAACACGCGCCGGATTGGCGTTCGAGACAACAGGCGAGTACTTCGGATTTTCGGCATCTGCCCAACCCGTGAAGCGCTTGGTGTTGTATTCGTAGAACGACGGGCTGTTGTAGAGCGGCACGATTGGCAGGGCTTCAGCGATGATCAGCTGAATCTTGTCCATCGCAGTCTTACGCGCAGACGGGTCCTTGCTCTGCTTGTATTCAGACAGGAGCTTGGACACTTCTTCGCTCGACCAGTGTGGCGCGGTGAAGCGCGACTTGCCGAAATCGTCCGGGTTGTACGAACGGATGTATGGGAAGTACGGATCAGCGGCAGAAGCCAGCGCGTTCAGCGTCATCGAGTATTCACCCGAGATCAGCGCCGAGGTCCACACTGCGGCTTCTGGCGTGCTCATTTTCACGTTGAGGCCAGCCTGCTGCATGGTCTCCATAGAGATCTGCACGGCATCGATCCAGTCGGTCCAACCGTTTGGAACCATGAAGTCGATTTCGAGCTTGGAGCCATCCGGATTGTCACGGAAGCCATCCTTGTCGGCGTCGACATAACCAGCTTCGTCCAGAAGAGCGACGCCAGCCTCATAGTTGAATTCGCCATACTGGCCGAACTGTGCCTTCACTTCGGGATTGCCGAAGGAAGCATAGAGTTCGCCTAGGCCCGATGGATCGCCATTGACCAGCGGGTAGCCATAGCCAGCGATGTCGACAATGGTCTGACGGTCAATGATCATGCTCAGCGCACGACGGAAGTTGACGTCGGTGTAAGCCTTACGAGCGTTCTCGTCCGGCGACACCTGGCTCATTTGCAGCGAGACGAGGCTCGATGGGGTGAACCAATATTTGTGGTGTTCCGGGTCCTTGGCAACAAAGGTGTTGTCGATGTCCGGTATGAAGCTGGTTGCCCAGTCGAGCGACCCTTCAGCGAGAGCCGCGAGAACCTGCGGGTTGTCGGCCAGCTGCGGCATGCGCAGGCAGTCAACGGCAAGGTTGTCATTGTCCCAATAGTGCGGGTTACGGCACTGTTCGTAGACGTTCGGGGTGAAACGGGTGATTTCGGTCATTGGACCGGAAGCCACGGGGGTTTCATTGGCGAAGGTCACCGGATCTTCAATAGATGCCCAGATGTGTTCTGGCACGATCGGCATGTCGACGATGGTGTTGGCGATCAGCGAGTTGGCTTCCTTGAGGTTGAAGCGAACGGTGCGATCATCGACCTTTTCAACCGAGTTCAGCTGCTGGGTGACCGATATAAAATCGAGAGCCGGGAACTTGGCGATATAGTCATAGGTGAAGATGATGTCGTCAGCAGTGAGGGCTTCACCGTCCGACCACTTGAGGCCTTCACGCAAGGTGAAGGTTATCGACATCAGATCGTCAGCCAGCTCAAAGCTTTCGGCAAGACGGAAGTGCGGCTCGTTGCCGTTAAGGCGATTAAACACCACCAACGGCTCATACATGAAGTGGAGCGTGGTGAAGCGGGCAGATGTCTGACCGAATGGATTGAAGTTGCGAACAAAGGTTGTCGTCTGTTCCGACGAGATGGTCAGCACGTTCTGCGCAAAAGCAGGCGCAGCCATGGTCAACACTGCTGCGGACGTTGCCGCGAGAAGCATGAGCTTCTTCATTTTCAGTCTCCTTGTTTGGCGGCTCGCTTTAGGCGATGCCACTCTCCCTGAAAATTTCTTCAACCTCGGCATGGAGCGCTTGTACGTCCACGCGAGTAGTCCCCAGTCTGGCTTCGGCGCGAGCAATGCGCTTCAGACTTACCTCGCTCAACGGACGAGCAGCTTTGCATGCAGCTTCGCTTTGAGAAAGGTCGCCCTGACTGTGAAGGGCGATATCGTAACCGGCATTGAGCGCGGCAGTGACGCGACTGTCCCATGTGCCCGAGAGGGCGTCCATGGTGAGGCAGTCGGTGGTCAGAACGCCGTCATAGCCGAGAGTATTGCGGATGAGATCACAGACTTTCGGCGAGATTGACGCCGGTAGCTCTGGGTCAATCTTGGTGAAAATCAGATGCGCGACCATGGCCCAAGGCGTGTCCTTGAGGCGCATGAAGGGCAGGAAGTCTGTACCCATGAGATCGGCCACATCGGCATGCACCACGGGAAGATCGTGGTGTGGATCGACCTCAACACGGCCATAGCCGGGGACATGTTTCATGATCGGCATAGAGCCAGTTTCGAGCAGGGCATCGATGGCAACGCGCCCAAGAGTGGCGACCATTTCCGGATCGGAGCTGAACGTGCGTGAGGAAATGATGGCGTGCGTTCCGGCGCGGGCGAGGTCGACCACGGGGGCCGTTCCGGAGCCGATATGCATTTCACTCATCATCGAGCCCATCGCAAGATGGGATTGACGCAGCGCATGCTTGGCAAGGTCCAAATCTATTTTTGCCAACTGGCCGAAATGACCAAGCGGGCGGAATAGGGGCCAGTTGCCATTGTCGAGGCGCTGCACGCGCCCGCCTTCCTGATCGATATAGACCGGAGCATTGTCGCGCCCAACAGCTTCGCGGAACTGGGCGACGAGGCGGCGAACCTGGTCATTGTTCTGTACATTGCGCTTGAACAGAAACAGGCCAAACGGGTTGGCATCTTTGAAAAACGCGACCTCATTTTCCGACAACTCAGGGCTGGGCATGCCAACGAAAAGTGCGAGTGGAGTTGAGGTCGACATAGATACTAGTCCTCGACGAGCGGCTTCTTAATCCGAAGCAGCCCTTGGTAAATGTCTTCGTTGTCAGAGGGGATGGGTAGGGCGCCTACCGCATTTTTATAGAAATCGATCGGTCCAGCCGAGCCAATCACCGCATAGGCGTAGCCTTGGGCTTTCATGGCGACGAGTGTGCGATGGAATAGCGCGAGGCCAATGCCTTTGCCGCGCTGGCTTTCGTCAACGCCGGTTGGCCCAAAAAAGCCCTTGGCGGTCGCATCGTAGCAAGCAAAGCCGACGAGCTTGCCGTCAACAATAGCTACGAGGCACCCTGGCGGCTGATGCGCCATGGCCACTGTCAGTTCACTGACCCAGTATTCAGAAAAATGCTCACGCACCCAATTCTGAATAATATGCATTTCCGGGGGCAGGGCGACCCGAATGGTCGCCTCCACACCCGTAGTGCGCTCGCCAAGCTCTTCTAGTTTGCGACTATAGAGGTTGACCAGAAGGTCCATTTCAGTCCGCCTTGTTCTCGCTGACAGCGCGACGAAGGAAGCCATCTGCACTTGTCAGAGCAGTTGTCGCCGCATCCTTATCGAGGCCAGTAAGGGCCATGAGAATAGCGAGCTTAACGTTATTGCCTGAACGGTCGAGATAAATTTCAGCTTCGGCAGTATCGAGGCCGGTCACTTCACCGATGATGCGCACCGCACGGGCGGCCAGCTTTTCATTGCTCACTGACACGTCGACCATGAGGTTTTCATAGGACTTGCCGATACGGATCATGCTGGCGGTTGTCAGCATGTTGAGCACGAGCTTCTGCGCGGTGCCCGACTTGAGACGGGTCGAACCGGTCAATGATTCTGGGCCAACCAGCGGCGAGATCGCGATGTCAGCCATGTTGGCGATTGGCGAATTCGGATTGCAGGTGAGCGAAACGGTTACGGCACCGAGCGACTTGGCATAATCCAGCGCGCCGATGACATAAGGGGTACGGCCGCTGACGGCGATGCCGACTACAACATCATTGGCAGTGGCGTTCACACGAACGAGATCGCGCTGACCTTCGCTGCGATCGTCTTCCGCGCCTTCGATGGGATAACGCAGGGCAGTGTCACCACCCGCGATAATGCCAACCACCATAGTGTCCGGCACGCCGAAGGTTGGTGGACATTCAGAGGCGTCGAGAACACCAAGACGGCCCGAAGTGCCTGCGCCCATATAGATCAGGCGCCCGCCCTTGCGGAACGCATCAACAATGCGATCAACGGCTTGGGCGATCTGTGGGAGTTCGTGTCGTACAGCTTCCGCAACCTTTGCGTCCTGCGCGTTCATCGCGGCAAGAATCTGCTCGGTCGACATCAAGTCGATCTGCATGGTTTCCGGATTGCGAGCTTCCGACACGAGGTGCTCAAGTTCTGCAATTAGGGTGCTTTTGGACATCGTGCCTTCACTCATGGATTGATTTGATGCTAGGAGCGAATATTCCGGCTGTCAATCAAACTTGGAATTATGTATTCCATATGTGGAAACGATGATCGTGGGGAGCGAGCATGTCAGTTCTCAGGTTGTTAAGTGCCCATTTGGACACGTTAACGCAGGCTGATCGGCAGATCGCACAATTCATTATAGACCAGCCTGAACAGATGTTGGCGCTATCCTCTTCAGGCTTAGCGGAGGCAACGGGGCGTAGCCAATCGGCGGTCGTCAAGTTCAGCCAGAAGCTCGGCTATTCCGGTTATCAGCAGCTCAAGTTGGCGGTGAACAAAGCCAAGGCGATGGAATGGCAGGCGCCCGGTGGCGTCATCCACGGTTCGATCGATTCTGCCGATAACTACATGACTATTTTGCAGAAGCTGATCGGCTCTAAGCTTCTGTCTATGCGTGAAACCACAGCCGCAAACTCCGAGCAAACCATTGATTTGGCGCTTGAGGCTTTGCATGGCGCCAACCGCATTCAACTCAGCGGTGTTGGCGCGTCCTCCCTTGTGGCGCGGGACTTTTCTTACAAGCTGATGAAGCTTGGACGTGTCGTTATGCTCGACAACGACACCCATATTCAGCTTGTGAACGCGGCCAATCTCACAAAGGACGATGTCTTTGTGGCGCTATCCCATTCCGGCCGTAGCTTGGAAACACTGCGCACGGCGGAAGTTGCCAAGAAACGCGGTGCAACGGTCATTTCGGTGACCGGCCTGCAGCCGAACCCACTGATCGATCTGGCCGATATTCACCTCTTTACGGTGGGTGATGAAGAACGCGTGCGCTCGTCAGCGATAACCTCGCGCGACGCCCAATTCATTCTCACAGATATGCTTTTCATCCTGCTGTTACGCCGCCAGCCAGGATCGACCGATTACATTCTGGGCAGCGAGTCAGCCGTGACGATCCTTAAAGTCTGAACTGTCGGAATTCGTCGTCTGAGTTGTAATTTTATATTCTTGACACATGTGGGTTTGTGGAATTTACTATTCCAAGATCACATGTCCTAAGTAGGACGTTGAAAGACCCGGGAAGTCTTTCTGAGGTGTAGGGGAGATTTAACGTGGCTCAACTTTCGCTACGTGGCATCAAGAAAAGCTTCCGAAGCGTTGACGTCTTGCATGGCGTCGATCTTGAAATTGGCGACAAAGAATTTGTCGTCTTTGTTGGCCCCTCAGGCTGCGGTAAGTCGACACTCCTGCGTTTGATCGCTGGTCTCGATCCGCTCACCGGTGGCGACTTCTATCTCAACGGTCAGTTGATGAATGACGTGCCCCCGTCCAAGCGCGGCATCGCCATGGTGTTCCAGTCCTATGCGCTCTACCCGCATATGGATGTTTACGAGAACATGGCCTTTGGCGCGCGCCTCATGGGGCTAAGCAAAGAAGAAGTCGAAAGCCGTATTGCTGAAGCTGCCCGCATGCTGCGCCTTGAGCCGCTCTTGAAGCGTAGGCCGCGCGAACTCTCGGGTGGTCAGCGTCAGCGCGTCGCTATTGGTCGCGCCTTGGTGCGTAAGCCAAGCGTCTTCCTGCTCGATGAGCCACTTTCTAACCTTGACGCGGCGCTGCGCTCCGAAGTTCGCCTCGAGATCGCTCGTCTACATCGCCAGATTGGCGGCACAATGATTTACGTGACCCACGATCAGGTTGAAGCGATGACGCTCGCCGATAAGATCGTGGTCATGAACGCCGGTCGTATCGAACAAGTCGGCTCCCCGCGCGAGCTATATGAAACTCCAGCCAATACCTTCGTTGCGACCTTTATCGGTTCCCCGCGCATGACCTTAGTGGATGTTGTGCGGGACGGGGATAAGCTTGAGCTTGCCGGCAATGGCGGTTCCGTCTTCGTTGGAGCGCTGCCAGAGGGCAATACATTCAAGTTGGGCCTGCGCTCTGACGCAGTTACTCTCAGCCGCGATATCACCTCGGGAGGCTTTGCTGCCCACGTGGTTTACACCGAATACCTAGGCGACAACGCCTATGTTTATGTCCGCCTAGCTGATGGCACGCTTCTGGCTGCCCGCACTGGCCCGGATGACCTGTACGAACCTGACACCGCCGTGACTGTTTCGGTTGTAGCCGGTTCTGCACATCTGTTTTCTGCCGAGGATGGTCGGAGGCTCTAGCCCCCGACCACAGAATTTTCAGTAGGTCAATTTCAAGAGGAGGGAAAACTCATGAAGACCAATATGCTCCGCATCGGTTCGGCACTTGCCGCCATGTTGATTGCTGCCCCATCTTTCGCTCAGGAACTCAGCTTCTGGTCGTGGCGTCAGGAAGACAAGGCTGCGTACGAAGGCTTTATCAAGACCTTCGAAGCAGCCAACCCAGGCATCACCGTCAAGTTCGAAACTTTCGAAGCAACGAACTACAACACCATTCTCGCCACCGCTCTGGCTGGCGGCACCGGTCCTGATATTGCTCAGGTTCGTGCCTATGGTGGCCTCGAAAACCTCGCCGTAGGTGGCTATCTTGAGCCGCTGACCGTTGAGAACGTTCCTGCGATTGCCAACTTCAATCCAGCCGCTCTCAAGGCTGAATCGATGCGCGCTGACGGCACTCTGTATGCGATCCCATTCGCATCGCAGACCCAGCTCGTCATCTACAACAAGGCGATCTTCGACCAGCACGGCATTGCTGAGCCGACCACTTGGGAAGAGCTGATTGCCGCTTCGCAAAAGCTCAAGGACGCTGGTGTTATTCCATTCGCCAACGGCACCGCAACTGCTTGGCAGAACGAAACCGTCACATTCGGTCTTGGTTCGACCCTGTTCGGTCGCGCTTTCTATGACGAGCTGGTCGCTGGTACTACCGATTTCAACGATCCACGCTTCACTGGCGCGCTCGGCGATATCGCAGCCCTCGCTAAGGATTACTTCCCAGAAGGCTTCATCGGTCTCGACTATCCGTCGATGCAGCAGCTCTTCGCTTCGGGCATGGCGGCAATGTTCGTCGGTGGTTCGTATGAACTCTCGACCTTCAAGACCATGAACCCAGACATCCAGACCGGCATGTTCGCCGCTCCGGGCAAGGCCGCTGACGACGAAAAGCTCGTCGCCATTTACTTCGACGGTGGCTATGCCATCAACGAAGCTGGCAAGAACAAGGAAGCATCCTTCAAGTTCCTCAACTACCTCGCTTCGACCGAATTCGGTCAGGCTATGGCTGATGAGCTGAAGACCCTTTCGGCTGTTCCAGGCGTGAAGTTCGAAACCGAAGATCTGGCTGAAATCAACGAGCTTAACCAGAACTCGATTCCTTACCTGATGCTGGCACACTTCCGCTTTGGCGAACCTTCGGGTTCGGTCCTGATCCAGGGCGAAATGCAGAAGCTGTTCTCGGGCGAAACCACTCCGGAAGCTATTGGTGAAGCGCTCACCACCGGTCTGGCTGCTTGGTATGAACCGTTCAAGAAGTAACTCTTGATCCCTCGCACCGAGGCTGTGCCTCGGTGCATCGGCATGCACCTGCCCTTCCTCTCCCGCTGGTCGGGGGAGGCAAGGCCAGCGCATAGAGCCTGACTATTAAGCCCAAGCGAGCACCAAAATGCCTCAACTCCGTATGACCGGTCGCGGTCTCTGGATCACCATGCTGATTGTGCCGCCGCTGGCTTTCGTGGCGCTCTTTATCGTCTATCCAATTCTGTCCGCCTTCGCCTATTCCTTCTTTGATTGGCAGGGGCTGAAGCGCGGCGACTTCGTTGGTCTTGAGAACTTCCACACGGTGCTCTTCGTCGAGCCTTACCGCAGCTGGACAATGAATGCCTTCAAGAACAACGTCATAGTATTCTTCGCGCTGATGGTGCTGCAGAACGGCTTGGGCTTCATCCTCGCCTATGCGCTATGGCGTGAACTGCCCGGCGCCCGCTTCCACCGGATCGCCGTCTTCCTGCCCGTGGTGCTCTCGACCATTATCGTGGCTTACCTCTTCAAGCTCTTCTACCATCCAATGTTCGGCGTGGTGAATTTGACGCTGAAGTCGGTAGGATTGGGCTGGTTGGCACAACCCTGGCTCGGCCAGTCGGGCACGGCCCTGTGGTCGATCATTGTCGCGCAGGCATGGCATATGGTTGGTTTCCCAACGCTCGTCTTCCTTGCGGGCATGCAGCGCATTCCGGGCGAAATCCTTGACGCCGTCCGCATGGAAACCGAGAGCGAATGGGTGAAGATCACCAAGGTCGTGTGGCCGCTGGTCGCGCCATCCGCGACAATCGTTTTCACCTTGCTCTTCGTGGGCGCATTCAACTGGTTCGAGCTGCCCTACATCATGGCAGGCCTTGATGGGTCGCCGTTCGGTTCCTCGGACGTGCTCGGCCTCTACTTCTACCGAACCGCCTTCGGCAACGTCTCTGCCGGTCAACAGGACTTTGGCCTTGGCAGTGCGCTGGCTGTGCTCATCTTCGTCTTTATTGCGGTCGTGGCTGCTGTCATCACCACCCGCCTGCGCGCTCGTGAGATCCAGATATGACCTCTGCTTCCGCTGCTGCCGATAACAAATTCTATCAGCGTAAGGGCCTGCTCGGCACCTTGGGGCGTGATGGTCTGTTGCAGGTCATTCTGATCGCCAACACCATCATCATGCTCGGGCCGATCGTCATCATGGTCTTTTCGGCGTTTAAGACGACGCCGGAAATCTTCAAGTCGCCTTATGCTCTGCCGGACTTTGGGCAGATCGCCAACTTTATGAAGATTTGGACGCAGACCAATTTCCTGCGCTATCTGATGAACTCGTTCATCGTCACCGGCTCGTCCATGGCGCTGATTCTGACGCTCGGCACTATGGCCGCTTATGCGCTGGGGCGTTATCAGTTCAAAGGCTTGACCTTTATTCTGATGTTTTTCCTCGCGGGTCTGACCCTGCCGCTGAAGCTAGCGATCATTCCGCTTTTCATGCTTTTGCGTGATCTGCAGATCCTCAACAATCAGCTCTCACTGATCTTCGTCTATACGGCGATGGGCCTGCCGACGACAATTTTCATAATGACCGGCTTCATCCGTACTCTGCCCAATGAGCTGGAAGACGCCGCCCGTATGGATGGCGCATCGGAAGCGCGGATCATGTGGTCGATCATGCTGCCTCTGGTGCGTCCGGCAATGGTGATCGCTGCCATTCAGAACGTCGTGCCAATCTGGAATGACTTCTTCTTCCCGCTGGTCTTTATCCAGAATGACGATCTGAAAACCCTGCCGCAGGGTCTCACCACCTTTATGGGCGAGTACACGACCGATTGGGGCGTGCTCTTTGCGGGGCTGACTCTCTCCGCTGCGCCGATCATTCTGATCTACATCATTCTGTCCAAGCAGTTCATCGCTGGCATGACTTCAGGCGCGGTTAAATAAGTGCACCTACCAAAAGGCCTCATCGTTTCTTGCCAGGCGCGTGCGGATAATCCGCTTCACGGGCCTCACTTCATGGGCGCTATGGCGCTTGCTGCTCGCGACGGTGGTGCTGTCGCGGTGCGAGCCAATGGCCCGGCCGATATTGCGGCTGTCAAAGCTGCGGGTCTGCCGGTGATCGGCATTCACAAAGTGTTTGCAGACGACCGCCCGGTCTACATCACTCCTAACTTCGAGGCCGCTGCGGCTATCGTTGCGGCAGGGGCGGAGGTGGTGGCGCTCGATTGTACCGAGCGCCCGCGTCATGGCGAACATCCTAGTGTTCTCATCCGTCGAATTCGGGACGAGTTAGGTGCCGAGGTCTTTGCCGATATTTCCACGGTGGATGAGGGACTGAAAGCCGCAGATTGGGGGGCGACTTATCTCGCCACCACGCTTTCTGGTTACACCGAATACACCCAGCCTAAGCCAACTGAGCCAGACTATCTGCTGCTCGAAACATTAGCGGCCCAGCAAACGCTTCCGGTGATTGCCGAGGGGCGCTACAACACACCTGACCTCGTTCAGCGCGCCTTTAGCGCTGGCGCTCACGCAGTTGTTGTCGGCACCATGATTACCAATCCGCGCGAAATTACCCGAGCCTTTGTTTCCCAAGGCGTCCCCAAATGAGCACTGCGGTGCACCTCGGGCTTGATATTGGCGGCACGGCAAGCCGCTGGGTTGCCGTGAATGAAACCGGTGTTGAAGTAGCGCAGGGCAAAACTTCCGGTGCAACGGCGCATCTGTTCAACCCAGCTGAAAAGCTACGGATCACGGCCGCCTTTGAAGCTATCGCTGCCGAGGTGTTGGCTGCTGGATATGCGGTTCAGTCGCTGACGGTCGGTATGACCGGCTTTGGCTCGGCAGTGCGCGACGATATGCTGGTGCTGGTCTCTGGCATTTTTGCGCTGCCCAGCGACGCTATAGTGCTGATCGACGATATTGTGCTGGCCTATATGGGTGCTTTCGCGCCGGGTGAGGGGCACCTCATCTCTGCCGGCACCGGCTCGATTGGGGTGCATATTGCGGCAGGTGACGCACCCAATATTCGCGTTGGTGGCCGAGGCATCCTCATCGATGATGGCGGGTCGGGCAGCTGGATTGCACTACGTGCGCTTGATGCGCTCTATCGCCAGATCGACCGGCTCGGTCCTACGGCTGAAGCGAGCCCGCTTGGTAAACACATGTTCGAGCTTGTAGGCGGGCAGGGCTGGGAGTTTGTTCGCAGCTTTGTCTATGCTGGGGACCGTGGCCGGATTGGCCAATTGGCCGTCGGCGTGGTGCGGGCGGCCGATGAGGGCGATGAGATTGCACGGGGTATTCTCGTGCGAGCTGGGCAAGAACTTGCCGCTTTGGGCGAGGCGCTTATTTCGCGGGTCGGCACTAAGCCGGTGGGCTATATCGGCGGCGTACTTAATCTGCACCCGATCATTTTCGACACCATCCGCGCCTCACTGCGCGGTTCCGATGTCACGCGTCTTGAGACCAATGCGGCTTTGACGGCGGCGCGGCTGCAGTCAAGTGGTGAAGCTGCGTGGAAAGCGACGCTAACGCATAAGCCGACGCTCGGTTAGCCCCAAGGCCCCGGCGTGGCAGTGCTTATTGGTGCACCTTGCGGCACGGCGACAACGCTGACGGCGCAAATGGCATTTCGGCCGACATCAGCGAGCATAAAGAACTCGGCCATTTGCGAGCGCAATTGCTCGTCGCCCTGGCCGAGGTTTTCGATAATGGTGAGGATCGAACGGCCATAGCCATTGGCGGTGAGAAGTGCTGCGAGCTTTTGGCTATCGCTGCTCTCGCCAAGGGCAAGGATCAGGCGCGTGCCCGGTGCGACCGCGCTGAGGGCTGTTTCTACATCTTGGTCGCGGAGATCCAAGGTTTTCACCTCATCCAGGTCCCACTTGAGCTTTGCGGCCGCGTGTTCAAACAAGACCCGACTCCCGGGCAGAAGCAATGATTGCATCGCTAGCGCTGTCGATCATCAGCACAGAATGAGGCGCGAGACGAAGGGCAGGGACATATGCCGAGCTGGCCGCTTGGGCGAGCTTTTGTAGCGCGGATGCCGGCAGACCGTCTTTGGGAAGGCTCAGCGCAAAGCTGGTGCCTCCGCCGAGCAGGCCAATGCGACCCAAGCGCGGAGACTTTGTAGACGCTGTCTTGTTGGAATATGGCACGAAGAGATCGCTGGCGCAGGCCTCGGGGCCGAGTGCGGCGAGGGCGCTGAGAAGAGCCAGAGTTGTCGACACCGCAGTATCGAAATCGACGGTTTGCGGTTTGCCGCCGCCAATGGTGACGGCCCAGAGATCATTACCTTGTGCCGTCACGCACACATCTGCATCGAGACCATCGAGTGTGATGGCACCCCTGCCATCAACGATGAGGTGAACCGTATTGCCGAGGCGGGCGGCGAGAGGCGCAGTGCGCTCTTTTAAAAGTGTGACGAGACGGGCAGTGGCTGGGTCTTCAGTTGGGTCGAGCCCGAATAGGGGACTATGGTCGACGAAGAATGCTGGTTCGACCTCGGCGGTTGCCACAATTGCATCGCGTATAGCGGGGGTGAAAACCTCTGGCGAGATGCTGGAAACCTCTAAAGTGCCGCGCGAACAGATGCCAACGCGGGCGGCGCCTAGGGGGAGCAAAATCTCGCTGAGCTTTGAGAGCTGTACTGGCGTAAGTACGCGGCTGGAAATGGGCAGGCGGAACAGCAGCCCTTCGGTCGTGACCAAGGGTTTGAAAATGCTCGGATAGGCGCCACGTTGGCGTGCATCTTCTGGGCTGGTGATAAGTTCGCTAATGGCCATGGGCGCGTCATAGCAAGCTTATTCGGCCAACACTACTGCGACAGTACATTCACTCCGCGTCGTCTTTGACCGCTTCCATCGAGACATGGGTGGAGGTTTGCGCCACATGCGGAAGCGCCGAGAGCTTTTCGCCCAGAACTTCGCGGTATGCGGCTATGTCCTTAGTTCGGACTTTGAGCAGATAATCAAAGCTTGAGGCGATCATATGGGCCTGTTCGACCTCAGGCAGGGCGCGGACAGCTTTGTTAAAGGCTTCGAGCGCCGCCTTGCGCGTATCGCTAAGTTTGACTTCGACAAAGGCAACGTGTGGCAGACCGAGGCGTTTAGGATCGATCACCGCGCGATAGCCTAGGATATAGCCTTGGTCTTCGAGCCGTTTAATTCGGGCCTGACACGGCGTCTTCGAAAGGTTCACCCGGCGGCTCAGCTCAGTCACGCTGATACGGCCGTCTTTGCTCAATTCGTCCAAGATCTTACGATCGATCTGGTCGATTGGACTATTGATGGCATCTTTCATGGGTGATTGTCCTGCAGTGCGGCTAAACAATCGCACGTATGTCGCGAAAAATCCATATCATCAGTGAAATCGCCTATTCGCGTTCTGGCAATATCATCCGGATTTCTTATTAGGGTCTCGCCCCATGGTTTCCGCTTCTGACGCCCGTCGCGCTCTGCACGAACGCATTTACGCTGACGAGTCCAGCCTCGTCCGCTCACTGATCACTGCCACCGAATTTACCACGGAAGATCGCAAGGCGATTTCGGCCCGCGCGGTAGAACTGGTGGAAGCGGTGCGCAGCGGCGCCAAGCTTGGCCTGATGGAGAGCTTCCTCTCCGAATATGGTCTCGACACTGAAGAAGGCCTGGCGCTCATGTCCATGGCAGAGGCGCTGTTGCGCGTGCCGGACAATGAAACCGTTGACGCGCTGATCCAAGACAAGATTGGCGGCGCGAACTGGGCGAGCCACTTTGGGGCGTCGGAAAGCAACCTCGTCAATTTCTCCTCTTGGGCGCTAAATCTTACCTCGCAGGTTCTCGGTCAGCCAGAAGTTGGCCCAACCAATGTCATCCACCGTGTTGTAGCACGTCTGGGCGAACCGGTGATCCGTACTGCCGTGCAGCAGGCGATGCGTATTCTTGGTGGTCAGTTCGTCTTCGCCCGTTCGATTGACGAAGCGATTTCCAATGCTAAGAAGCCAGACGCTCTGGGCTATCGCTATAGCTACGACATGCTGGGCGAGGCGGCCCGCACCGCGGAGGACGCCAAGCGCTATTTCGATGCTTATATGCATGCGATCACCTCGCTGGCCCCTCACTGTGTCCACGGTTCAGTTCGCGACAATCCGGGTATTTCGGTCAAGCTTTCAGCGCTGCATGCGCGTTACGAAGTGGCGCAGCGCGACCGCGTAATGACCGAACTCGTCGATGCGACCCGTAAGCTCGCCATTGTCGCTGCGAAGGCTAACATGAGCTTCAACATCGACGCGGAGGAAGCGGATCGTCTCGATCTGTCGCTCGACGTCATCGAAGCTGTTCTGGAAACTCCAGAACTGGCGGGCTGGGATGGTTTCGGCATTGTCGTGCAGGCCTATGGCAAGCGCGTACTGCCTGCCATTGACTGGCTCGATGCGCTCGCCGAACGCCTTGGTCGCCGTATCATGGTCCGCCTCGTTAAGGGCGCCTATTGGGACGCCGAAATCAAGCGCGCGCAGGTGATGGGCCTTGAAGGCTATCCCGTGTTCACGCGCAAGGCCGCTACGGACGTCAGCTATATGGCTGCAGCGCGGAAGCTGTTTGCCTCCAAGAACATCTATCCGCAGTTTGCGGGCCATAACGCACACACCGTTGCCGCTATTCTACACCTAGCGCAGGCAGCTGGTCGCAGCACCGACACTTGGGAATTGCAGCGTCTGCATGGCATGGGTGATCAGCTCCATGAAGTCGTGCGCCAGCAGCACCAGACGACCTCGCGTATTTACGCACCAGTCGGCCCACACAAAGACCTGCTCGCCTATCTCGTTCGCCGTCTGCTCGAAAACGGTGCCAATGGCTCGTTCGTCTATCAGATCGCCGACAAGGACATTCCAGCGACGACCGTTGCCGAAGACCCGATTGCTAAGCTCGAAGCGCTCGGCGACCAACTGCACAATGCAGCGATCCCAATGCCGGGAGATATCTTCCCCAACCGCGCTAATTCCCGTGGCTATGACCTGACCGACCCAATAGCTTTCGGTCAGCTCGATGCAGCACGCGAAGCATTCCGCACCCATCAGTGGGTGGCGGCCCCTTATGGCGCGATGAGCCGCGCGGACACCGCTGCAAAGCCAGTGATTAACCCTGCAGACCACAGCGATGTGGTTGGCACAGTGATTGACGCGACACCGGAGCAAGTGGCGGAAGCGGCGACCTATGCCGCTAAGTCCAACTGGGCACAGGTGCCGGTCGCAGATCGCGCTGCGGCGCTGACCCGTGCGGCAGAACTGTTTGAGGCCAATACGGCAGAATTCTTTGCCCTGCTCACCCGTGAAGCCGGCAAGAGCTGGAATGACGCGATCGCGGAAGTGCGTGAAGCAGTCGATTTCCTCCACTATTACGCAGCGGAAGCGAAAAACCTGAGCGGCGAAGCCCGTGGTCCGTTCGTGGCGATTTCGCCCTGGAACTTCCCGCTGGCCATTTTCACCGGCCAGATCGCGGCAGCTCTCGTCGCCGGTAATCCGGTTCTAGCAAAGCCTGCGCCGCAAACCCCGCTGGTGGCTTACCGTGCGGTTGAGCTGATGCGTCTCGCGGGTATTCCGGTTGATGCTCTGCAATTGCTGCCGGGTGGTCCGGACGTGGGTGCGGCTCTGACCTCCAACCCAGATGTGAAGGGTGTTGCCTTCACTGGCTCGCTGCCAACAGCCAAGCGCATCGAAAGCTCGATGGCGGAGTACCTCGATCCATCCGCGCCGCTTATCGCGGAAACCGGTGGTCTCAACGCTATGGTTGTGGACACCACGGCGCTAACCGAACAGGCGGTGCGCGACATCCTCGCTTCGGCCTTCCAGTCGGCTGGTCAGCGGTGCTCGGCCCTGCGCATTCTCTACGTTCAGGAAGACTGTGCGGACAAGACCATCTCCATGATCAAGGGGGCGATGGATGAGCTGCGTCTGGGCAATACCTGGGACATTGCCAATGACGTTGGCCCGGTCATCGACGCTGCCGCAAAGGCCAAGATTGATGCTTATGTGACCGAGCGCACGGCCAATATCTTCCACCAGATGAAGGCTCCTGCGGGCGGGACTTTCGTGGCTCCGACCATTCTGAAGGTCAACGGTATCGAAGACATGCCAGAAGAAATCTTCGGCCCCGTGCTACATGTCGCCACCTTCAAGGCCGAGGGCCTACCCAAGGTCATCGAAGCGATCAATGCATCGGGCTATGGCCTGACCTTTGTACTGCACACCCGTATCTCGACCCGCGTGAAGTCGATTGCCGAACAGGTTCATTGCGGCAATATCTACGTCAATCGCAATCAGATCGGTGCAGTTGTTGGTAGCCAGCCATTTGGCGGCGAAGGCTTCTCGGGCACAGGCCCCAAGGCGGGTGGCCCGAACTATCTGCCACGCTTCACCAAGGGTGCGGGTGCATTGCAGACGGCCGCGATCGAGTTGCCTGGTCCGACCGGTGAAACCAATACGCTGCATGTCTTCCCGCGTGGTGTCTTCCTCGGTCTTGGACCAACGGACGCCGACATTGCGGCGCAAAAGGCAATGGCAGAAGCAACTGGCTGCGTGTTCTTTGCCGACAAGACCGAAAAAGACTGGCGTGCTTGCGGCGAGCATTTCGACGCAATCGCTTGGTTCGGTGACGCCGACACGCTGCGTACGATCCGTCAGGATTTGGCTAAGCGACAAGGCGTGATTACCCCGCTGCTCACAGGCCCGCAGGATATCGTGCGCTTGCAGCATGAGCGTCATGTCTGCATCGACACCACTGCTGCTGGTGGCAATGCGACCTTGATGGCTTCTGCGGCCGTCTAAACGCGCTTCAGGTTTCGACCTGCGAGGCCCTCCTGTGTTGACCCACGGGAGGGCCTTTTGGTGTGTGGAGCAGCCTTGACGACGTTCTTATGGATGGCAGGCACAAAAAAGCGCCCCCAAGGGAGCGCTTCAAACTTTGTGTGCCTAAGGCCTTAGAGCGTGGTGGCGACCAGTACAGCGAGCTTGGCTGGGGTGCCGAGTACGTTGCGGATGGTTTCAACCTTCTCAGGAGTGAAGTGACCCTCAACATCGAGCATGTTCATGGTGCCGATGAGCTTGTCCTTGACGATAACCGGATAGTTCACCACCGACTGGCAGCCCAGCGCGTTGATGGTTTCGTGGTCGAACAGAACCTTGGCGATGTCTTCGATGGTGTTGGCGACATAGCATTCACGCTTGCCATGGACGATGTCGAACCACGGACCATAGTTAAGCGGCTTGGTGCCAGAAGTTGGATAGGTTTCCGGGTGGCTGGTATAGGCGCGGCGGGAGACCTCGAGGTCCCAGTCGACCAGCATGACGGTGAAGAGCTTTGCGCCAACAACGTCACGCACCAACGTCTGCAGAGCCGAGAAGGCGTCGTCGGCAGTGGTTGCCTTGGCAATAGCGGCGTCGAAGGCCACAAGAGCTTTAGTATGGTCAGTCATGTCTCAAAATAGTCCTGAGATGCGCCCTGGAGCAGGGCAGGGAAAGGCCAATGGTCGCGCCTAGTGGTTAGCGGCCATCAATTCGCGCGAGTAGGGTTCTTTGAGCTCGCCGCGCTTAAGATCTGCGACGTCAGCAATCTCGACAATCCGACCCTTCTGCATGACCGCAAGGCGGTCGCAGAGGAAGCTCACCACCGGCAGATTGTGCGTCACCATGAGATAGGTGAGGCCCTGTTCCTTACGGAGGCGCTTGAGCAAATTGAGAATTTCGGCCTGAACGGAAACGTCCAGCGCCGAGGTCGGCTCATCGAGCAGCATGACTTTGGGTTCGAGCATCAAAGCGCGCGCAATAGCAACACGCTGGCGCTGACCACCCGAAAGCTGGTGCGGGAAGCGGAAACGGAAACGCTTGTCGAGACCGACATTGCGCAAGGTTTCTTCAACGCGCTCATCGCGATTGCCTATACCGTGAATGGCCAAAGGCTCAGTGAGCACATCGTCAATGGTCTTGCGCGGATGCAGCGACCCATAGGGGTCCTGAAACACCATCTGGACCTGACGCGAAACGCTGCGGTCAATGCTGTGGCTGCGCGGCTTGCCGAGCACCGAAATCTCGCCAGTCCATTCTGGTGCAAGACCAGCAATGGCGCGCAAAATCGTGGATTTTCCCGAGCCACTTTCACCGACGAGGGCAAAGCTTTCGCCCTCAGGAATGGAGAGGTTCACCCCATGTACGACTTTGCTGTCGCCATAGGAAATGTCGAGGTTTTTGAGTTCAATCGCGGTCATGTGCCAGCCCATAGTGTGCGGTCGAGCACAGGAAGTTCGTCACGGGTTTCGTTGAGCACCGGCATGGCGGCCAGAAGGCTTCGCGTATACGGATGCTTGGCATTGTGCAGTTCGCTGGCGACGCATTCTTCAACAACCTGGCCCGAGTTCATCACAAGGATGCGGTCGCAATAGCGGCTAACGAGGTTGAGGTCGTGGCTGATTAGGATCAAGCCCATGCCCTTGCTGGTGACAAGGTCGTCGATGATGTCGAGCACCTGAGCCTGCACCGAAACGTCGAGCGCCGAGGTTGGTTCGTCCGCAATCAGCAGTTCAGGCTTGGGGATCAGCATCATGGCGATCATGATGCGCTGGCCCATGCCGCCCGAGACTTCGTGCGGGTAAAGCTTAGCGACATGTTCTGGATCGTTGATACGGACAGCATGCAGCATTTCGATAATGCGTGCGTGAACATCCTTACGCGGTAGCTTCTGGTGTGTGACCAGAGCTTCAGCGATCTGATCGCCTACGGTCATGACTGGATTGAGCGAGAACTTTGGGTCCTGCATGACCATGGAAATGCGGGCGCCACGAATGGCGCGCATCTGCTTGTCGGACTGGGCCATGAGGTCGATGCCATCAAACTCAAGCTTGTCGGCAGTGACCTGACCGGGCTTGCGGATCAGCTTGAGGATGGAGCGGCCCGTCATCGACTTGCCCGAACCACTTTCGCCCACGATGCCCAGCCGTTCGCGACCCAGGTTGAAGGACAAGCCCTTCACCACTTCGACGCGACCGGTATTGGTTGGGAAGCTGACGCGCAGGTTTTCAACTTTGAGAAGAGTATCCATTAGCTCTTGCCCTCGCTCTTGGGGTCAAGCACGTCGCGCAGACCATCGCCGAGGAAGCAGAAGCCCAAGGAGACGATGATGATGGCGAAGCCCGGCATGGTAGCGACCCACCACTGATCGAGAATGAAGGTACGGCCACGCGAAATCATCGCGCCCCATTCTGGCAGCGGCGGCTGTGCGCCAAGGCCGATAAAGCCAAGACCGGCAGCGGTAAGGATGACGCCTGCCATGTCGAGGGTGACGCGAACGATCATCGACGAGGTGCAAAGCGGCAGGATGTGCTTGACGATCACACGGAATGGACCACCACCGGATAGGCGGACTGCCGAGATGTATTCGGCATTGCGAATGGTGAGAGTTTCAGCGCGCGCGATACGGGCATAGGCCGGCCAAGCAGTGATGGCGATGGCAATAATGGCATTGTTGATGCCAGGGCCAAGCGCCGCCACGAAGGCCAAAGCCAAGATGAGCTTAGGGAGCGACAGGAAGATGTCGGTGAAGCCCATGAGGATTTTGTCGACCCAGCCGCCGAAGTAGCCAGCAATGGCGCCGATCAAGAGACCGAGTGGAGCCGAGATCAGCGCCACCAGCATGACGATGGTGAGGGTAATCTGCGAGCCATAGACGACGCGCGAGAAGATATCGCGCCCAAGCTCATCGGTGCCCATCCAGTGGTCACCCGAAGGCGGCAGAAGACGATTGCCAAGGTTTTGGCCGGTTGGCGAATAGGGGGCAATCCATGGCGCAAAAGCTGCGGTAAACAGCAGCACCAGAATGATCACACCACCCAGAACCGAGAGGGGATTGCGCAGCAGAGCGGTGAAGACGCGATAGGCGCGACCCACATTGGCCTGAAGCTTCGAAGTCGGGGAATCGGCAAGTAGCCAATCACGAGTGGTCATGAACGGGCCCTCGGATCGAGGACGCGATAAAGCACGTCCGAAACTTTGTTGATGACGATGAACACGGCGCCGATGACAAGGGTAGACCCCAGCACAGCATTCATGTCGGCGTTGAGCAGTGCAGAGGTCAGATAGTTACCAATGCCGGGCCAGGAGAACACGGTTTCGATCATCACCGAGCCTTCAAGCAGACCCGCATAGGACAGACCAATAACAGTAATCAGCGGCACGAGAATGGGCTTGAACGCATGGCGCCAGATGACGACGCGCTCCGGCACACCTTTGACGCGAGCCGTGGTGACAAACTCCTGGCTTAGCTGATCGAGCATGAAGGAACGCGTCATGCGGGCGATGTAAGCAAGCGAGAAGAAGCCGAGGACAGACGCCGGGAGAATGAGGTGAGAAACCGCATTCCAGAAGATGTCGAAATCGCCGGAGATGACGCTATCGATCAGGATCATGCCAGTGATCGGGGGCACTAGACCATCATAGAAAATGTCCAATCGGCCCGGACCGCCAACCCACTTCAGGTGAGCGTAGAACAAGGCGAGGCCGACGAGACCGAGCCAGAAGGCCGGAACGGAATAGCCCAGTAGGCCAATGACGCGGATGATCTGATCAATCCAGCTGCCCTGCTTGGCGGCAGCTGTGACGCCCAGCGGCACACCCATAGCAACGCCAATGAGAATGCCCAAGGTGGCCATTTCAAAGGTCGCGGGGAAGAAGCGGCTGATGTCGTCAGCAACGTCACGACCAGTGGACACCGATTTGCCCAGATCGCCTGAGAAGACATTACCGACATAGGTGATGAACTGCTGCCAGAGCGGCTGATCTAGCCCCATCGCAATCTTGGCGGCGTCATATTGAGCCTGCGTCGCGCGGTCACCGACGACTGCCAGAACCGGGTCAATCGGGATCACACGGCCGATACAGAAGGTTATCGCCAAAAGGCCAAGAAAAGTGAGGAAAAGAGTTATGACAAAGCCGGCAACCGCCGAAATCTGACGCTTGAGGCGCCGATTCCGGTTTTTGTTCGGGCTTGCCGATGGTGTCGATGTTTGGTCGAGCGCCACGTAATTTCCTTTATTAGAAACAGCAATTTAGCACCGCAAAAAAGTTCATTTTGCGGTTTCAATGGCTGCAGATTTCGCTTTCACCATACTAGCAATTTTGCTTATATCAAAAAAATTTTGGTGGGATGGGTATGGCAGAAGCGGTCGCGAAAGTGAACCAAGCGGATCACCCGAAGGTTGGTGCACTCATTCGCGCACGCCGTCGTCAGCAGCATTTGACCCTTGTGGAACTAGGGCAGGCCGCTGAGGTTTCGGTGGGCTATTTGAGCCAAGTCGAACGCGACCATGCCACGCCATCTTTGGGAACCTTGGCGCAGATTGCACGCGCACTTGAGGTGCCAATCGACTACTTCATTTCCGCGCCCACGACCGCCAATGCCTTGACGCGGGCCGGGGAACGCAATCGTTTCTCGGTCGACGGATCCTCGGTCGTCTACGAACGGATCGGCGCAGATTTTCCCGGCAATCAATTGTCGAGCTTTCTGCTGACTGTGCCGCCGGGCTACCGCTCCGAAACCGTTGCCCATGAGGGCGAAGAACTTATTTTTGTACTGGAAGGGTCCATCACCCAACGCCTCGATGGCGAAGACATGGTGATGAGCGCAGGCGACAGCCTGCACTATCGCGGCAACCTTCCGCACTCGTGGTTCAATTTGTCCGATCAGCCGGCGCGTCTGCTGTGGACGGGAACCCTTACACTCTTTCGCTCAAACGCCGGCCCGCGCGCTGGACAGAGCACAACCAAAACCGGCGCAAACAAGCCGGCTCGTAAAATAAACCCTAAGGAGAAACGCTCATGAAGCTCTTCCGCGCTGCCTTGCTGGCGACTGCGCTCACCCTGCCTGCGGCAGTTGGTGCAAACGCAGCAACCCCTGCAAACGCACTGGTCATTGCCCAGAACATCGACGATATCGTCGCGCTGGACCCGGCACAGGCCTATGAATTCTCGGCTGGCGAAATCAACGCCAACCTCTATGACCACCTGGTGCAGTACGCAGCAGAAGACACCACGGTTCTCGCACCGGGTCTGGCGTCCTCTTGGGTTGCAGACGAAGCGGCAAAGTCGCTGACCTTCACCATGCGCGAAGGCGCAACCTTCGCATCGGGCAACCCTGTCCGTGCAGAAGACGTGCACTACACCTTCAAGCGTGTTGTAACCCTCAACAAGACCCCGGCGTTCATTCTGACCCAGCTCGGCTGGACCCCAGAAAACATCGACGAAATGGTCACTGTTGACGGCAACACCGTTACCGTTCGTTGGTCGGGCGACTTCGCTTCGGCATTCGTTCTCAACGTGCTTGCAGCACGTCCGGGCTCGATTGTTGACCAGGTTCTCGTCAGCGCCAACGAAGTTGACGGCGACTGGGGCAATGCTTGGCTGAACTCCAATTCGGCTGGTTCGGGTCCATTCGTTCTGACCGACTACCGGGCGGCCGAAATGGTCCGTATGCAGGCCAATGCCAATTACTGGGGCGGCGCTCCGGCTATGGAACAGGTCATCATCCGCCACGTGGCTGAAGCCGCAACTCAGCAGCTGCTGCTGACCTCGGGCGACGTTGACATGGCCAAGAACCTGACCCCTGATCAGATCGGTGGTCTGGGCGATGCGGTTAAGGTTGAAACCTATCCGCAGTCGGCAGTTCACTTCCTCTCGTTCAACCAGAAGACCGAAGAGCTGACCAACCCAGCTATTTGGGAAGCTGCACGTTACCTCGTCGATTATGACGGCATGACCCAGACCTTCCTCAAGGGTCAGATGGAAAAGCACCAGGCCTTCTGGCCAAAGGGCTTCCCAGGCGCGCTGGAAGACACCCCGTTCACCTACGACGTTGAAAAGGCTAAGCAGATTCTGGCTGACGCTGGTGTTGCAACGCCGCTCAACGTGACGCTCGACGTCATCAACTCGGCGCCATTCACCGACATTGCGCAGTCGCTGCAGGCTGGTTTCTCTGAAGTTGGTATCAACTTCGAAATCCTGCCAGGCACCGGCGCTCAGGTCATCACCAAGTACCGTGAACGTACCCACCAGGCGATGCTGCTGTATTGGGGCCCAGACTTCATGGATCCGCACTCGAACGCTAAGGCGTTTGCGTACAATTCCAACAATGCCGACGACGCATACGCAGCGACCACCACTTGGCGCAATGCTTGGGCCGTTCCGCAGGAAATGAATGACAAGGTCACTGCAGCTCTCGCTGAAGCTGACATGGACAAGCGTAACGAAATCTACCTCGACCTGCAGAAGCAGGTTCAGGCAGATGGCCCGATTGTCATCATGTTCCAGGCAGCCCTGAACATCGGCATGGCGAACAACGTCAACGGTTACGTCAACGGTTCGAACTCGGACTTCGTCTACTACCGTCTCGTCACCAAGAACTAAGTTCTTGTGATGTTTGCCTGATTGCTTCCGCCTCTCCCCAGTAATGGAAGGAACGGGCGGGAGCAGCTAGGCCCAAAAGACAAAAAACCGAAGCCGGCCTCGGGCCGGCTTTGGACTTCTTAAACCTGCAGGATTTGCATCATGAACCCCATTCTCGCCGCCCGCCTCGAAAAGCTGCGCGAGCGCATGGCCGCCACTGCCACAGATCTCGTGGTGATTGGCCCATCCAGCCAAATGGTCTATCTGGCCGATCTCTCGCCGCATGGCGATGAGCGCCCGGTGATGTTGATGGTGAGCCAGAGTTATGCCGGGTTCCTCATGCCTGCGCTGAACGCCGATGCGGCGCGTCAGCACACAGATTTACCGTTCTTCCCCTGGTCCGACGCTGAAGGCCCGAACGCGGCATTGGAGCAGCTGCTGGACGCCACCGGCATTGACCGCAGCGCACCATCGGTTGTGCTTGACGAAACCATGCGCGCGGACTTCGCGCTGCTGGTTCTCGACGCGCTGCCGGGTGCAAGCCGTCGCTTCACTGCAGATACTGTCGGCTATCTGCGTTCGCGCAAGGATGAAGCCGAAGAGGCCGCAATCAAGGCCTCGCATCTGCTCAATGACCGTGCCGTTGAAGCTGCCTTTGCTCAGCTAAAGGAAGGCATGACCGAGATAGAAGTCGCAGACTTCATCAAGGGCTACTATAAGGCCAATGGTGCTGAAACCGTGTTCTGCTCGGTCTGCTTCGGCCCAAACGGCGCCTTCCCGCACCACCACACCGGCGACACTAAGCTCAAGGCTGGTGACGCGGTATTGATCGACACAGGCGGTCGTATTGGCGGCTATCCTTCCGACATGACCCGCATGGGCTTCTTTAAGTCCAAGCCTGAAGGTTATGACGAGATCCACAATCTGGTCGATACGGCTGTGCAGGCGGCGCTCGCGGCGGCTGTACCAGGCGTTCCAGCCAGCGCCGTTGATAAGGCAGCACGTGATGTTATCACTGCCGCCGGGTACGGGGATAAGTTCCTGCACCGCACCGGCCACGGCCTTGGCATCGACGTGCACGAAGCGCCCTATATCACCGGCACTTCGGAAACAATTTTGGCCGAAGGCATGGTCTTCTCGATTGAGCCGGGCATTTACCTGCAGGGCCGCTTTGGCCTACGTCTTGAAGAAATTGTCATCATCCGCGATGGCAAGGCCAAGATTTTCTCGGAAATGGCGCGTACCGCCGTTGCTGCGGGTTAAATCTGCCACACAAGCCGGGTGTCTACGACTTTGGTCGGGGACACCCTTGCTTAGATCGGAGCGAAGTTATTGACACCGCTGCGAGCGTGACCCATTCAATGGCGGTCTTCAGAGACATCTGATGACCCGTTTCTGCTCAAGCCACACGCCTTCTGCGACTTGGGCTCGTCCGTGTTGCAGCGCGTTCATTGCGCGCCCGAATAGAGATTTGTGTTTGCTATGACCAAGCCAGAATTCCGCGTTTTTAACTCGCGTGAAGAAGTTGCCGCTGCTGTCGCCCGCCACCTCGCAGAAACCCTGTCGGCAAAACCCGCTGCAACCCTGGGCCTAGCAACTGGGAAGACTTTTATCCCGATTTATGCCGAGGTCGTCGAGCACTTCAAAAAGGGCGAGATGAGCTTTGCGAAGGCCGCGAGCTTCAACCTCGACGAATATGTTGGCCTGCCTGCAGGTCACCCAGCCTCGTTCCGCAGCTATATGGAAGAGCATCTCTTCCGTCACGTCGACCTGCCTGCTGCGGACGCGCACCTGCCGAGCGTTGGAGGGGAAGTTGAAGCCTCCTGCGCCGCCTACGAAGCCGCTATCGCTGCCCGTGGCGGCATTGACCTGCAGCTCCTCGGCATTGGCCAGAACGGTCACATCGGCTTCAACGAGCCCGGTTCCGCTTTCGATAGCCGCACCCGTCAGGTTGAGCTGACCCAGTCGACCATTGAAGCCAATACTTCGGACTTTCCTGCTGGCGAACTGCCGCCGCCAAGCGCTGTGACCATGGGCGTGGGTACCATCGTCGATGCCAAGGAAATCGTGCTGGTGGCGTTGGGCGCCAACAAGACCGAGGCCTTGAAGGCCGCGTTTGCATCAGCACCGAGCACTGATTGCCCTGCCTCGGCTCTTCAGGCCCACGGCAAGGTCGTGGTCTATTGCGATGCTGCCGCTAAGGGCGACATCGAAGGCTAAGCGCTAGCGTCGTCAGATGATTTTCATAGGGCGGGGGGAAACCTCTGCCCTTTTTGTTGGGCGAGATTACCCCGCTTCGAAGCGGGTGGCGCGGTAGGAGATTGGCGTGGTGGCGCGCAGACGCCGGAAGGTTTTGGAGAAGTAATTGGCTTCGGCAAAACCGGTCATTGCGGCAATGTCGGCGACGCTCATTTCGGTAGCGAGCAGCAGGCGTTCGGCGCGGGCGATGCGGCGTTCCAAAACGTAGTGCGAAGGCGGACTGCCGACTGTCTCGGTAAAACGGCGTACGAAATGGGCACGGCTCATGCTGGCAATGGCGGCGAGGCGCTCGACGTGAAGCGGCGCTGAGATATTGTGCTCGATGTAGCTAAGCACCCGCTCGATGGCAGCGGGATGAGCAGCGGCGGCGGCGGGTAGGGCGCTAAACGCGGCGTCGTAGAGCGTGGTCAGGGCGGCGTAGCCGAGGCTAGAGGCTTTACCCGCGCTCATAGTGCTGTGGGTGAGACAGGTGAGTGTAGCGACGGCAAGGGTATCGACCTCAGCTTCACTCAGACTGAGCACGGGGCCGGCGGTAGCCAAAATATCAAGGCTGAGGCGCATGGCCTCGCGCCCACTGATCAGCATCCAAAAATACTCCCAATGACCGCCTCGCTCCAAAAAATAGCGATGCTCATGGGGCATGGTCACTAGCATGGTTTTGCCCGGCGTCAGCTTGTGGCGCACGCCAGCATAATCGAGCTGACCTTCGCCTTGTGTGGTGTGTTGCAACACAAGGAATGGCGCGCTGCCACGCTTCATTCCATCCCACGAATAGTGCTCATTTCGGCGCTGCTCAAAGCCTGCGCTGACGGTCATGCAATGCAGATGCGCTGCCCCTCGCGGAGGCTGGATATGCTTGAGATCGAACCCATGAGCAACGAGACGGGAGAGCACAAAATTACCCCTATTCGCACAAGCTTTCTCTACACCAGATAGTGGGAACTCGCTAGCTCTAGTGGCAAGGCGCAGGTTTTGGCGCTTGGGAGGAAGTTATGTCGTTTAAGGTCACCGTCATTGGAGCGGGCTCGGTCGGGTTTACCAAAACCCTGATCTCCGACCTGCTGAAAGTTCCAGAGTTTGTCGATTGCGAGTTCGCTCTGACCGATGTTAATCCGCACAATCTCGATATGGTCCGGCAGATTATCGAGACGATTGTCTCGGTCAATAAGCTCCCGGCCAAGGTGACGGCGACGACCAACCGCCGTGAGGCAATTGCCGGTGCGCGCTATGTGATGAGCTGCGTCCGTGTCGGTGGGCTTGAGGCTTTTACGCACGATATCAACGTGCCGCTCAAGTATGGCGTCGACCAATGCGTGGGCGACACCATCTGCGCCGGTGGTATTCTCTACGGCCAGCGCAATATTCCGGTCATTCTCGATTTCTGTAAGGATATCCGCGAAGTAGCGGAGCCGGGCGCGCTGTTCCTGAACTATGCCAACCCTATGGTGATGAACACTTGGGCGGCAGACCTCTATGGCGGCGTCAATGTCGTGGGGCTGTGTCACGGCGTGCAGCATGGGGCGCATCAGATCGCCAATGTGCTGGGCGTGACTGACGACGAACTGGACTATGTCTGCGCCGGGATTAATCACCAGACTTGGTACATCGATGTTCGCGCCAAAGGGCGGAAAATCGAGGCGGATGAGCTGATTGCTGGCTTTGAAAACCACCCGGTTTATTCAAAGCAGGAAAAGGTCCGCATCGACGTCCTCAAGCGGTTTGGTGTCTACTCAACAGAGAGCAATGGCCACCTTTCGGAATACCTGCCCTGGTATCGCAAGCGCCCGGAAGAGATCAGCCGCTGGATCGATATGAGCGATTGGATCCACGGGGAAACCGGGGGCTATCTGCGCTATTCGACCGAGCGCCGGAATTGGTTTGAAACCGATTTTCCGATGTTTAAGGAGCAGGCCAATAAGCCGCTCTCGGAGCACAAACGCACCTCCGAACACGCCAGTTACATCATTGAAGCGATGGAAACCGGTCGCACCTATCGCGGGCATTTCAACCGCCGCAACAATGGGATTATTACCAATCTGCCCGCTGACGCGATTATTGAAAGCCCGGGCTTCGTAGACCGCTTCGGCATCAATATGGTGGAGGGGATAACTTTGCCAACTGCTTGTGCGGCCACATGTTCTGTCTCTGTGTCGGTGCAGCGCATGTCGGTGGAAGCAGCGATGACGGGCGATCTCAACCTTCTGAAATTGGCAGTGTTACACGACCCACTTGTTGGCGCGATTTGTACGCCGGACGAGGTCTGGGCCATGGTCGACGAAATGGTCGTCGCTCAGGCTCAGTGGTTGCCGCAATACGCCGATGCTATCCCAGCGGCGGCTGAACGCGTGGCGAAATCCACGGTTAAGACACGTGACTGGGAAGGGGCGGCGCGCAAGCGTGTCCGTTCCGTGGACGAACTGCGCGAAATGCGTGGTGCGCACCACTAAGACGACGACTTCCTCTGTTCCTCAAGACGCCCCGTCCTCCCGGCGGGGCGTCGCCTTTTTGACTAAGCCGCGATTTCAAACGCCGCACGCACAAGGCGCTTGGTGTAATCGGTCTGCGGGTTCAACAGCACTTCATTGACCGGGCCTTGCTCCACGATTTTTCCGTTTTGCATCACCATAACCCGGTGGCAGAGAGCGCGGACAACTTTTAGGTCGTGGGAGATGAAAAGGTAGGACAGGCCGCGTTCGTTCTGCAATTTGCGAAGCAGTTCAATGATTTGCGCCTGCACCGAAAGATCGAGTGCGGAAGTAGGCTCGTCGAGGAGAATGAACTCCGGCTCGAGCGCGATGGCCCGAGCAATGGCAATACGTTGGCGCTGACCTCCAGAGAACTCATGCGGGAAACGCTGGAGGATGGTGTCGGGCATGCCAGCGTCGCGTAGGGCCTGCCGCACGCGGTTGAGCCGCTCCGTGCGATTGGCGCCTATGCCATTGACGATCAGGCCTTCTTCGATGATCTGGCCGATCGACATGCGCGGGTTGAGCGATGAGAACGGGTCCTGGAAAACGATCTGCATACGCGAGCGCAGCGGTCGCATACCGTTTCGGTCTAGCCCGTCGATCCGCTGGCCGTCGAAGGTAATCTGGCCGCCTTGATTGCCGATGAGACGCACAAGCGCCTGACCGAAAGTGGTCTTGCCCGAGCCGCTTTCGCCAACGATACCAAGCGTTTCGTGGCGCATGAGCTTGATGTCGAGATTGTCCACGGCCTTGAGTTCGTAGAATTCGGCATTGAAGAGCCCGCCGCGCTTGAGCGTGAAGCTGACCTTCACATTTTTACCTTCGAGCACGGTGTCATGCGCGCCATCTGCGAGCGGCTCAGCGGTGCCCTTGGGTTCGGAGGCCAGCAAGTGTTGGGTGTATGGGTGTTGCGGGTTTTGGAACAGCGCTTCAGTGGCGTTGTGCTCCTGCACACGACCGTTCTGCATCACATAGACATAGTCTGAGAATTGCCGGACGATGGTCAGGTCATGGGTGATGAGGATCACCGCCATGCCGTACTTGTCCTTGAGGTCCTTGAGAAGATTGAGGATTTGGGCCTGAACGGTGACGTCGAGCGCGGTGGTTGGCTCGTCGGCGATAAGAATGTCCGGGCGATTGGCGAGAGCCATGGCGATCATGACGCGCTGGCGCTGACCGCCCGACAGCTGGTGCGGATATTGTTGGAGGCGAGCCTTGGGATCAGGAATTTGGACCTCGGCCAGCAAGGCCTCAGCCCGGGTCATTGCCTCTTTGCGGGAGACGCGATTGTGCAAATGGATCACTTCGCACAGCTGCTGCCCGATGGTGTAAACGGGGTTCAGGGAGCTCATAGGCTCTTGAAAGATCATGGCAATATCATTGCCGCGAAGCTTGCGCATCTCCTTATCGCTCATGGCGACAATGTCTTTCCCCGCCAATGAGATGCGCGTTTGGGGGAGAATGCTGGCGCGCTTGGTGAGGAGCCGCATGATGGTGCGGGCGGTGACGGATTTACCCGATCCGCTCTCGCCCACAATAGCGATGGTTTCACCCTTGTGGAGCTGGAAGGACACGTCGCGGACAGCGTTGACGATGCCATTTTCGACTTTGAAATCAACGCCAACATTGCGTGCGTCGAGGATGAGTTCTCGACCATGTTGGCCAAGATCGAGGCGTTCGGCGGGAGCGAGATTTTCTTGTGTCATGGTCGCGCTCCTCAATAGGGGTCTATGGCGTCGCGCAGGCCGTCACCCAACGCGTTGAAGGCAAAAACGGTAACAAGAACAAAGCCTACCGGCGCAAGGATCCACGGGTAGGAGCCGATGACGGAGAAGGCACCAGTGTCTTGCAGCATCAGTCCCCATGAGATGAGGGGCGGCTTCACGGCAAAGCCGAGGAACCCCAAGAAGCTCTCCAAAAGCACCACGGTCGGAATAGCCAGCGTCACCGAAACAATGATGTGGCTCAAGACGTTAGGGAGGATATGGCGCAGAATGATGCGCCGATCCGTAGCCCCAATTGCGATTGCCGCGCGGACATATTCGATGCGGGCCAGCGACAGGGTTTTGGAGCGGACTTCACGCGCCAACTGAGCCCATCCTAACACCGACATTACAAAAATAACGAATGATAAGAATAGGTTAGATGGCGCAGTGACCGGTATCAGTGACGTCAGGGCCAGATAAAGCGGCAGTTGCGGGAAGGCGAGAACGAACTCGACGAACCTTTGCAGCCACGCATCCAACCGTCCGCCGATATAGCCGGAGGTGATGCCGACCAATGTGCCCACTGTTGTGGTGATTGCGACCACTGCGAGAGCGATCATAAGCGATATTCGGGAGCCGAGGATACCGCGGGACAAAATATCTCGGCCCATGCGGTCTGTGCCCAAAAGGTGGAGCGGGCGACCGTCGGTTGAGCCGAAGAAATGGATATTGGCGGGGATGAACCAGAGCATTTGGTATTCATGCCCCCGGACGAAAAAGCCAGTGGGCGTTGGGTCGTCCTTCACTGCGCCGGTGAGTGGTTGATAGGTGACTGGATCAAATTCGCCAGTATCGCCAATGGGGTAGACCCAAGGGATCAGGCTGAAATTGCCGTTTGGATCTTCAAAGGCGATGAGGTCTGGCGGCGCGAAGGGGAGGTTTGCAGCCTTGGGGTCCATGGGTGCGAAGAAGTCGGCGAAGATCGACATGATCAGCAGCATGCAGACCAAAATCAGTCCGATCATCCCCATGGTGGAGCGACGAAAACGCCGCCAAACTAGGCTTGCATAAGTCTCGTTGCCCGAGCCGTGACGGCTCCCGACGATGGGCGTTTCATTGGCATTTTCGGGGCCAGATTGGTGCATCTGGCTGGCATTTTTGGGCGCGTCGTGGGGCGTGCCGTTGGCATTGCTGGTGTCGGTCATTCTGCACGCCCTCCCAGACGAACACGCGGGTCGAGCGCAACCAGAAGAAGGTCTGAAATGATGTTGCCGATGATCAGGGTTGTGGCGAGGACGAGCATGAAGCTAGCGGTGACGAAAACGTCGCCAACGCCCATGGAGCCGACGATGGCCGGGCCGACCGTTGCGAGGCCAAAGACGATGGCGACCTCGATTTCACCGGTGAGCATGTAGGGCAGGGCGACGCCCTGATATGCGATGAGCGGGTGGAGCGCGTTGGGGACAGCGTGCTTCATGATCACGGCGCCCTCGGAGAGACCCTTGGCGCGAGCCGTCTCGACATATTGGGCGTTGAGAACGTCCAGTAAATTGCCGCGCATGACACGCATATTATAGGCGAGGCCGCCGAAGGTGGCGACGAAGATCACCGGCCAGACATGCTGCACCAGGTTGACGAACTTGTCCCAGCTCCATGGCGCGCCGCCATAACGGGCGGAGAAGAACATGCCGACTTCTGAGACGTTGAGCTTAAAGACCAGCACATAAAGAATGATGATGGCCATGAGGAAGCGCGGCACGGTCATGCCGAGGAAGGAGATGATGCCGAGGAAGGTGTCGGTCCACGAATACTGGCGGGTCGCGGCGATGATGCCGAGGCCGATGCCGAGGAGCGAAGCCAGGATATGGCAGACCAGCGCTATGGCGATGGTCGGGGGGAGGCGCTCGGCGATCACATTGCCGACGGGCTTATTGTAGTAGAGCGAGTGGCCGAAATCGAACCGGGTAATAATGCCGGTGATCCAGCGGAAATATTGAACGATGATCGGATCGTTGAGGCCATTGGCCTCTCGATAAATCTCTGCCTGCGCCTCGGCGAGGTCGGGCCGAACCCCGCCCTGATTGATGAGCATGGACTTGATGTAGTCGGCATAGTCGCCGGGTGGAGCTTGGATGATGGCGAATGTGACGATGCTCAAGAGGAGGAGGAGCGGTATGGCTCCCAAGATGCGCATCATAAGGAAACGGAGCATGCATGGCCTCGCTGGGCTGAGGGGCTAGGGCCCCTGTCCTGACCCTTGGGTCAGACACCGGTCTCGTGGGGTAGAGCGGCGCGCGTTTAATGGGATAAAGGCGGTGAAGGGTGGCGGTGGGCCACCCTTCGATGTTGCAATCAGACGGGACCGGCAGAGCCTGGTTCGCCCGGCAGCGTTTCTGGATGCAGTTCGTGGTCAGCCTGTTTGTCCGCGGGGACATAGAGGCGTTCACGGATGACGCTATCTTCAGCCCAGTTGAACATGAAGATTGGTGCACCGGCCGGAATGTTGGCGAAGCGCTTGTTGACGATCAGCGCGCCCGGATATTGGGTGAGGCCGATCGAGTAGACGTTCTCGGTGTAAAGCCTCTGATACTGCTTCATCAGCTCAGCGCGTTCAGCATTGTCATTGGTGGCAATGAACTTGTTGACCACAGCGACCAGTTCTTCTTCGAACGGCAGCAGATCAAGCGTGCCATCAGTTCCGCCACGGTGGAATGGATGAACGCGTGGTCCTGTGGGAGCAAGTTCGGCCGTATTCTGGACGATCGAGACCATCGAAGCGCCCTGACGATTGACCGCCCAATCAAATTGACCTGCGGTAGCAGCGTCGTCTCGGGCATTGCCCTGCTGGAAATTGGCGATGACGCGCAGACCGAGCGGTTCCATCATCGCGATGACGCCTTCGGCAAGATTGGTGTCGGTGCCATAATCGGAGTTGGCGAGGAGAGTGATTTCCACGTCTGCGCCGTTTGCAGTGTCGGCTGGGAAGTTACGGACGCCGTTGCCGTCGGTGTCGACGAGGCCGAGACCATCGAGCAGCGACTTCGCGACTTCGAGGTCGTGCGGATAGTAGACGGTGGAGGCAGCATCGTAGAAGGACGTGCCGGCATAAAGACCACCGGGATAGATGGCGGTGAACGGACCGCGCACGAGAGATTCACCGAGACGTTGACGGTCGAGGCCGATCGAAATTGCCTTGCGGAAGTTCAAGTCGCGGTTGAGTTCGCGGACGGCCTGTGCGCGGGTATCAGGCTCACCCCAACCATTGCTGGAGAGGTTTGGCTGGAGCGCATAGCCGATTGTGCGCGCGCCGAACTGGAGACGCGCTGGTGCGGTGTCTTCAGCCGAACGACGGAGCGATTCAACGTAGTTTTCGGCCTGTTCAAGGTTGGAGAAGTCGCCCGAGCCGGCAACAGCCTGCACGTCACGATCCGACCAAGTCGAGAGGCGGTAGTGCATTTCGTTGAGGTAAGGGAGCTGGTTCCCTTGATCGTCGACCTTCCAATAGTAGGGGTTACGACGCATAACGACGATATCGTCTGGGCGATATTCAACCACAGCCCATGCGCCCATCGACGGCATGTTCATGAACTCTGGCGGGAAGGCGTTTTTATACTGCTCGTAGGTGTTCGAGGAGTATTTTGGATGCTGCGGCTTCTGGATATGCGCAGGGCCGGGGCAGAAGGTGCCATAGGCCATGGCCCAGAGGTACTGCTTGGGGAAGGCTTCCTTGAAGGTCCATTTAACGGTGTAAGCGTCAATGGCTTCTAGCGTCGTGCCGACACCGAAGGTTTCAGGCGTTGCACCATTGAGTGGGGAGACGTTTGCATCGAGAACGTGATCTTCCCAATAGAACATCAGGTCTTCGCTATCGAAGGGGTCGCCATCAGACCATTTCGCGCCTTCGATGAGGTGCATGGTGAGGGTGTGACCGTCCTCTGACCATTCCCAGCTCTTTGCCAGGTTCGGCATGGGCTCAAGCTCTTCGGCCTTAACCGTGAAGAGCGGGCCTGTGCGGGTCAGACATTCGGAAAGGCCGATGTCGATGCCGCCCCAGCCCTGAGCTTGGCCACCGATGTAGTTCCAGCCTTCTGGGCGGCCGCCGATGACGTGGCGCATGACGTCGCCGTAAACGCCAACGCCATCCGGCATGTTGGCCGTTTTGTAAACCAGCGGTTCCTTGGGGAGACGCTCGGCGACAGGCGGCAGCGTGCCAGCTTCGACGAATTTCTTGGTGACCCAATCGGGCTCGTTATACTTATCGAGCGCACGGAACTCCTGAATGTCAGACAGGCTGACAAAATTGGGTTCACTTTGCGCTGCAAAGTCTGGTGGTGCTGGCAGAGCGCCAGAATGTTCTTGAGCAGTTAATGCAGTTAGCGATACGGACAGCAGTAGTCCTGCCCCGCTAAGGGCATAGATATGCTTTCTCATGATTTCCTCCCGCGATGCGAAGACAGCGTGACGCTATCGGGTCGGTTCTCCTCTTCGACCCTGATCTTCGCTCGGACAGAAAGCCTAACTCTTGCGTATGTTGACGCAATCCGGAATAGTAATGGATAGTTTCGGGTTTCTAAGAAGTCTGAATAATCTATGACGCCACAACAGATTACGCCATCACCGGGCCGTGCAGCAGGTCGTGCGCCGCGCCCAACGCCCCGATCCGATCGCAGCTTTTATGCTTCGGGCAAAGCTTTCGGACGCTTTGGTATTCGTTCCTTCAAGCCGCAGATTATGGCCGAACCGCACACTCATGGACATATCGAGTTTAATTGGCTGACGGGCGGTTCGATGGACTATGTTTTCGACGGAGGGCCGCTGACCGTCGGGCAAAATAGGTTGGTAGCGTTTTGGGCGGGGATACCGCATCAGACTGTCGGGTTGACCGGAACGGACCTGGAAAAGCAACTCAATATCTACCTGCCGATGGATGCGTTTTTGGAGATGCCGCAATTGGGGCGGCTGACCGAAACGCTTATGGGCGGTGGGGTGATCCAGCTTTCGCCAGACTGTATCGGGCTCGAAACGCTGGAGCGCTGGCATGGCGATTATCGCTCGGGCAATGCCTTGCGCTCCGATCTTGTGCGCTCTGAGATCGGTACCATGTTTCGTCGCGCCGCAATTGTGGGCTGGGACACTCTGCTGCCCGCTTGGGTGGAAAAGAGCTCGGCCCGCAGCCGGACGGCGAGCCCGGTGCGCTATGTGGTGCGCATGGTGCGGCACATTGTTGAGAATATCACCGATCCGCTCAGCGTCGACGACATTGCCAAAACCGTGGGTCTGCATCCGAACTATGCCACCAACCTCTTCACCAAGGTGATGCATATTTCGATCCAGAAATTCGTTATTCGAATGCGGCTGATCCGGGCGCGCAGCTTGTTGTTCGATACCGACATGGCGGTTGCCAATATTGCGTTCCAGGCCGGGTTTTCGAGCCAGACGCAGTTTTATGAGCATTTCCGCAAGGCATATGGGATGACCCCGAGCCACATGCGCGAGAACCGAATTTTTTAGTGTTTCGGCCGGGTGACGGAGTTGCGGACGATGAGCTCGGCGCGCAGGAGGATTTCCTTTTGCTTAGGCCGCGCCTCGCTCAGTGTTTCCAGAAGTAGACCCATGGCGGCTTCGCCAATGGTTGAGCGCGGTTGCTTCATGGTCGTGAGCGAGGGGGCCATGAAGCTGGCAAAGGAGATATCGTCGAACCCCATGACCGAATAATCCTGCGGCAGGCTATAGCGGCGGGTATTGAGGCAGATGGTGACACCCAAGGCGGTCGCGTCGTTGACGCAGAAAAAGGCTGTGGGGAGGATGTCGCGCACGAACATGAGTTCGGCCGCAGCGCGACCGCTCTCGGTGGTGCCGTCGCCATCCATGATGAGTTTGGGCTCGATCGGAAGGCCCGCAGCCGTGAGCGCAGCGCGATAGCCTTCTTCGCGAAGGCGACTGGTTTCGCGGCCCGATTTCCCGACGAACGCAATGCGCTTGTGGCCCTGTGCGATGAGGTATTCAACCGCGACACGCGCGCCCTGAAAATTATCGACGCCGACGAAGGGAACATGTGCGCCAACCACCGGCTCGCTGACGGCGACCATGGGCGGGAGGCGCGAGACTTCTTCGGTCTGGGCGTAGCCATAGGGCAGGTGCCCGGTGAAGAGGATCAGCCCGTCCGCCTGGTTTGAACTGATGAAGCGCAGATAGTTGGCTTCACGCGCCGGGTCGTTCTGGGTATTGCCGATGAGCAGGCCATAGCCGCGCTTGCTGGCCTCGGTTTCCAGACCAACGAGAATGTTCGAAAAGTTTGGATCGCCCACATCGGGGGCGAGAATGAGGATCATATTGGAGCGGCGCATGCGCAGCGAACGGGCCATCGCATTGGTCGTATAGCCTGTCTTGGCGACAGCTTCAGTGACCTTCAGGCGAGTCTTTTCTGCAACCTTGGTGGGCTCATTGAGAGCGCGGCTGACAGTGGCAATAGACACGCCTGCCATGGCGGCGACGTCTTCAATAGTTGCCAGCTTGGTCTGCTGCACGTTCTCTAAACCCTTGCACAACGGACTGGATTCAAATCCAGCACAAAGCTCAACAGCGGTATAGGCGCCTTACTAAGTTGCATAGTCATTTGTGTGGACTGTAAACCTTTACATACATCATGAAAAGGTTTACATCACTATTCAGTCAATGAGTGCCAAAGATGCACCGTGGCGGGATGGAGGAGAAAACGATGCAGGGTGAAGCCCAGTCATCGCAGCCGGTCTTGGCGGCTCATCGCGTTTCGAAATCATTCGGCGATGTGCCGGTGCTGTTCAGCATCGACTTTGATATTCGTCCCGGTGAAGTGCACGCCATTATTGGCGAGAACGGCGCGGGAAAATCCACGCTGATCAAAATCCTGTCCGGCATCGAGCAACCAACCTCTGGCACGATCGAATATCTCGGCGAGAGTGTGGTGCTGCCTCCCAATGGAGAAGCCGCAGCTCTGGGCATTGTGGTCATTCACCAAGAGCTATTGCTGGCTGAGCATCTGACCGTCGCCGATAGTGTCTTCCTCGGGCGCGAGCTGAAGAGCGGTCTGTTTCTCAATGCCAAGGCGATGCGCGAGCAGACCCAGGCCATTCTCAATACACTGCATGTGAACATTGATCCAGACACGCGGATCAGCGCGCTCTCGGTTGCCGACAAGCAAATGGTCGAGATCGCCAAAGCGATCAGCCGCGAAGCGCGCGTGCTGATTATGGACGAGCCGACGGCTGTCCTATCCGTGGGCGAAACGGCAACTCTGTTCGAGCAGATCCGCCGTCTCACGGCCAAGGGCGTGGCAGTGATTTTTATCTCGCACAAGCTCGACGAGATCATGGAACTGGCGCAGCGGGTGACGGTGTTGCGGGATGGGCAATTGATCTCAACCGTTGGCACAGAAAATCTCACGCCAGACGCGATTGCCCAAATGATGGTGGGGCGGGAGCTATCCAATCTTTATCCGCCTAAGCACGAGCCTGATGTCGATGCGGAAGTCGTGCTGTCCGTCCGTAATCTGGCGGGGCCGGGCATTGGCAGCACCTCTTTTGACCTCAAACGCGGCGAAGTTCTTGGCTTTGCCGGGCTGATCGGGTCGGGGCGCACGGCGATGGCCGAAGCGCTGGTGGGATTGACCAAAAAGACCAGCGGCGTGGTGCGGTTCGACGGTGAGCTGCGGGACTTCGCCGACGTCTCAAAATCGGTTGATGCCGGGCTGGCCTATATGACCAAGGATCGTAAGGGGAAGGGGTTGCTGCTCAACGCGGGATTGCAGCCCAATCTGACCTTGCTGACGCTGAAAAAGCACCTCAAAAACTGGTTCCTCAATAATAAGAGCGAAGAAGAGGCGCTGGCGCGCGCGACGCGCCGTTTCGACATTCGCGCCCGAGATCCTTCTGTGCAGGTGGGCAAGCTCTCCGGCGGCAATCAGCAAAAGCTGATGCTGGGCAAAACCATGGAGAGTGACCCGCAGATCGTCATTATGGACGAGCCAACGCGTGGGATCGACGTCGGTACCAAGCAGCAAATCTATCACATCATCGCCGCGCTGGCGGCCGAGGGGAAATCCATCATCCTGATCTCATCGGAGTTGCAGGAAGTGATTGGCCTCAGCCATCGGGTGGTGGTGATGCGCCAGGGGCGGATCGCTGGGGTTTTGGAAGGCGCAGAAATCACCGAGGGCGAAATTATGCGTTACGCCGCGGGCATTAAACAGGGTGGAGAGCATGACCGTATCAGTGCCTGAAGTGGCGACCAAACCCGCAAAAGGGTTCAGGCTGGATCTCAAGACGCTCGGGCCGCTGTTGGCGCTGATCTTGCTGGTCATCCTTGGTTATGTGCTCAACCCGCTGTTTTTGGCGGAAGGCAATATCACCAATATCCTAACCCGCTCGGCGTTCATCGGCATTATCGCGGTGGGAGCGACCTTCGTCATTACGGCAGGTGGCATCGACCTGTCGGTTGGCTCGATGGCGGCTTTTATCGCCGGTGTGATGATCATCATCATGAACTGGACCGTGGCCAGCATGGGTGCTTCGGTATGGACCGTGCTCATCGGCATCGGCTGCTCGATTATTCTGGGTGTCGGCGCGGGGTTCATCAACGGCTTCCTGACGACCAAGGCTAAGATTGAAGCCTTTATCGTGACGCTCGGGACGATGGGGATTTACCGCTCGCTGGTGACCTATTTCGCCGATGGTGGCACGCTCTCGCTCAACTCCGGGGCGCGCGAGATTTACCGCCCGGTCTATTACGATAGCTTCCTGCGCGTGCCCTATCCGGTCTGGGTGTTTATCGCCGTGGCCATTGTTGGCTGGGTGCTGATGAACCGCACCGCTTTTGGGCGCTATTGCATGGCGATCGGCTCGAACGAACACGTGGCGCGCTATTCGGCTATTAAGGTCGATCGGGTGCGGACCTGGACCTATATTTTGCAGGGCCTCTGCGTGTCGCTCGCCACCATCATCTATGTGCCGCGTCTGGGCTCGGCTTCGGCGGCGACGGGCGTGCTCTGGGAATTGGAAGCGATTGCCGCGGTGATTATTGGTGGGACCATGCTCAAGGGCGGGTTCGGCCGGGTCGGCGGAACGGTGATCGGCGCGCTGATCCTGACCTCAATCGGCAACATTCTCAATCTGACCGAGATCATCTCCAACTACCTCAACGGGGCCGTTCAGGGGGTGATCATCGTCGCCGCAGTTTATCTGCAGCGCGGGTCGTTGAACACGCGTCGCAAAAAGGCGGCGGAATGAATTCCGCGCTCAAAAAAGCGCGGTAGCAAGGCGTGAGGAGCGCCTTTAACAAGGGAGAGTAGAATATGACTATTAAGGCATTGGCACTGGGCCTGTTGGCCACCAGCATGCTGACTGGCGCGTCTATCGCTCAGGAGAAAATCAAAATCGGTGTCTCCATCCCAGCCGCCACCCACGGCTTTATGGGTGGTTTGAACTGGCATGCCGCTGAAGCGGAAAAGCGTCTGGAGGCAGCGCACTCCAACATCGACATTATCATCGTCACGGCTGACGGCCCGGAAGATCAGGCGAGCGATCTTGAAGATCTGGTTTCGGTGCAGCAAATCCAGGCGCTTGTGGTTCTGCCGTTTGAATCCGAGCCCCTGACCGAGCCTGTCCGTGCGGTGAAGTCCACGGGTGCATTCATCACCGTGGTCGACCGTGGCCTGACGGACCCAAGCATTCAGGACATTTATGTGTCGGGCAATAACACCGAAATGGGCGTGAACTCGGCTGAGTACATGAAGACCCGTCTCGGGGAAGGCGACAATATCGTCATCCTGCGCGGTATTCCGACCGTGCTCGACACAGAACGTTTTGACGCTTTCATGGGCGCCATTGAAGGTACGGGCATCAACGTGCTCGACAACAAGTTCGCTAACTGGAACCGCGACGATGGCTTTGAAGTGATGCAGGACTTCCTGAGCCGCTTCCCAGACATTGACGGCGTGTGGGCGCAGGACGACGACATTACCCTAGGCGTGGTCGAAGCCATCAAGCAGGCTGGCCGCGAAAAGGAAATGTTCGTGGTGGGTGGCGCTGGTATGAAGGAAATCATCAAGGGCGTGATGGACGGCGACGAACTCGTTCCTGTCGACGTGCTCTATCCGCCAGCACAGATCGCGACCGCTATGGACGTGACCGTGGCGCACTTCACCTCCAATGGTCCAGTGACGGGCAGCTATATTCTGGGCTCGCCGCTGATCACCAAGGAAAATGCGGCGCAGTTCTACTTCCCAGACAGCCCATTCTGATCGGTTATCCTCTCAGGATGAGAGAAGGGGCGCTTGCGGGCGCCCCTTTTGTTTACGTTACGCGGCTTCGGGCGTGTAACCGGCCTCGCGAATGGCCTCTTCGCCTTTGGCCTTGTCACCAGAGAACGTGACTTTGTGGGTCGGAACGTCGATCTCAATGGCGCTGCCGGGAAGCGCCTCTTCGAGCGCCTTGCGGATGGTGCCAGCGCAGTGACCACAGGTCATATCGTTGACTGTGAAGGTGGTGGTGTCGCTCATCTTCAGTTTCCTTTGTGGGCCGGAACGCCAGCCAAATCATCCAGAATGGGGCAGTCGGGGCGGTCGTCGCCGTGGCAGCAGTGGGTCAAATTGGTCAAGGTTTTGACCATGCTTTGCAGCTCGGTGATTTTGGTTTGCAGCGCATCAATATGGCTGGTGGCGATGGTTTTGACCTCAGCGCTGGCGCGGGATTTGTCGCGCCAGAGCGACAGCAGTGTTCCGGTTTCTTCGACCGAAAACCCGAGAGTGCGGCAGCGCTTGATGAAGCGCAGCACGTGGATCTCATCTGGGCTATAGACGCGATAGTTACTACCGGTGCGCTTGGGCGCCTGCACCAGTCCGATTTGCTCATAATAGCGGATCATTTTGGCGGTAACGCCGGAATGCTCGGCGGCTTGTCCGATGTTCATAGGCTTACTCCGGAAAGTGTTCTCAGGCGCTGGGCATTGGCAATGACGAAGACGGAGGACAGCGCCATCGCGCCCGCACCGATCATGGGTGAGAGCAAAATGCCCAAGCTGGAGTAGAGCGCGCCCATTGCGACGGGGATGAGCACGGCATTGTAACCGAAAGCCCAGAAGAGGTTCTCCCAGATGTTCTTGAGAGTGGCTTTGCTGACCGTGATGGCGTCGACGACGCCTTTGAGGTCGCCGCCCAAGAGGACGACATCGGCGCTTTCAATGGCGGCGTCCGTGCCTGAGCCAACCGCTAGGCCAATGTCGGCTTCAGCGAGGGCGGGGGCGTCGTTAATGCCATCGCCGACATAGGCGACGATTGTCCCGGAGGCCTTCATGGCCTTGATGGTGGCGACCTTGTCGGCGGGCAGAACCTCTGCGTGAACCTCATCAATGCCAAGCTGGGTGGCAATGGCTTGCGCGGTGAGGCGATTGTCCCCCGATATCATCGCGGTTTTGAGGCCCTGCTGATGCAAAGCGGCGATGACCGCTTTGCTCGAGGGCTTGATCGGGTCGGCCACGACAATGGCGGCGGCGAGCGTTCCGTCGACGGCGAGGAAGACCGGTGTTTTGCCTTGCTGGGCGAGATCGTCAACCAAGGCATGGGCCGATGAGAGATCGATGCCGGTGAGGAGTTTGGACGAGCCGACGCGCACCGCGCGCCCGTCGATGGTGGCCGTGATGCCGCGCCCCGGATCGCTGTCGAAAGCCTGGATCGTGGGCAGGGTGAGGCCTTCGGCATTGGCAGCCGAAACGATGGCGGTAGCGATTGGGTGTTCAGAGCGAGCTTCAGCGGCAGCGGCCAAGGAGAGGGCGGTGGCGCGATCGAAGCCATTGAAGGGGATGAGGTCAGTGAGGACCGGTTTGCCGAGGGTGAGCGTGCCGGTTTTGTCAAAAGCGACAATGCGCGCGTCGCGCAATTGCTGGAGGGCTTCGCTCTTGCGGAACAGCACGCCGAGTTGGGCGGCGCGGCCCGTGCCCACCATGATCGACATTGGGGTGGCTAGACCCATAGCGCAGGGGCAGGCGATGATGAGCACGGCGACGGCATTGACCAAAGCGAAGCTGAGGCGCTGTTCGCCGCCAAAGATCATCCAGAGCGCAAAAGTGATGAGCGCGAGACCGATGACGACGGGCACGAACCAAGCGGTGATTTTATCGACCACGGCCTGAATAGGGAGTTTTCCGGCCTGAGCGTCTTCGACCATACGAATGATATGGGCGAGCATGGTATCGGCGCCGATTTTAGTGGCGCGAAAGCGGAAACTGCCGGAGCTGTTGAGCGTGCCGCCGACGACAGCGGAGCCAATGCGTTTGGCGACGGGCAGGGGTTCACCCGAGAGCATGCTTTCATCGACATGGCTTTGCCCGTCCACAACCTCACCATCGACGGCGATTTTCTCGCCGGGACGGACTTCGATAATGTCGCCCACGCGCACATCGGCAATGTCGATTTCATGCAGAGCGCCAAAGCGTTCGACGCGAGCGGTTTTGGCCTGCTGCTGGACGAGGGAGCGAATGGCGGCACCCGTGCGCCCTTTGGCTTTGGCTTCGAGCCAGCGGCCCACAAGGATGAGCGTGACGATGACGGCGGCGGCTTCAAAATACACAAAGCGCGTCTCGGCGGGCACAAGTCCGGGCGCGAAGGTGACGACGCTGGAATAGAGCCACGCTGCGCCTGCGCCGAGAGCGACCAGCGAGTTCATTTCTGGCGCGCCACGGAAGAGAGCGGGCAGGCCATGGCGGAAGAACCTTAGGCCGGGCACGAAGAGCACGAAGGTTGCGAGGGCAAAGTAGACATACCAAAGCGTCTGCATGGGAACGATGCCCATCAGCCAATGGTGAAAGGGCATGTAAAAATGCCCAAGCATTTCAAGAGCAAAGAGCGGGGCTGTGGCGACCGCAGCGATTGTGACATCGCGCTTGAGCACGGCTGCGTCTTCGTCGTGGTGGGAGTGGGCGCTGGCAGGGGCTTGCTCGGGGCGCAGGACCGCCTCGTAGCCGACCTTTTTGACAGCCGCGATCAGCGCTTCGGTGTCGCCACCGGAAATACGGGCGCGTTCGGTTGCGAGGTTGACAGTGGCGGCGTCAACACCCGGGACTTTGAGCAGGGCTTTTTCAACGCGAGACACACACGAGGCGCAGCTCATGCCGGTGATGTCGAGCGTTACAGGCTTTTCGGGATGTAAATTCTGGACGTTTGTCTGCATGTCAATGAACCTCGCCCTGAAGCATATAAAGGTTCTAATGATGGTAAGGTCAAGTGGCCTGAATGTATTAGTTTGCCCATTGTTGGTCTGCGACCGGTTGGCACAGCGTCATTTATCGTTCTTATAGTTGTGTGGGGGCGGAGCTATAAAAGACTCTGTAGAGGGCGCGTGGACATGCAAACGGTTCGGAAAGATATCCATAACTCGGAGATGCCGGTGCTTTGCCAAAGTTGCGAAGCGCGTCACCAAGGCATTTGCGGGGCGCTCAACGCCGAACAACTTTCCGCACTCTCCCGCAGCACACGCCGTGTTCGTAAGGACCCGGGCGACCCTCTGATGGCCGACGCCGAGCCTATTGAGGCCTTTGGCAATGTGCTGCGCGGGGTGATCAAGCTGACCAAGGTTTTGGAAGATGGACGCCAGCAAGTGGTGGGGCTGCAGTTTGCGCCTGACTTGTTGGGCCGCCCCTTTGCCACCGAAAGCCGGGTGAGTGCAGAAGCGGCCTCCGAAGTTGATCTGTGCATGATCCCCAAGTCTGCGCTGGAAAATCTCATCCAACAGAGTGCGCCACTTGAGCATCGCATCATGATGCAGGCGCTGCGCGAGCTGGATGAAGCGCGCGACTGGATGGTGACGCTGGGCCGGAAAAGTGCGGCAGAAAAGGTCGCGAGCTTTTTGTACTTGATCGCGACCCATATTGACCCGACCGATGATCAGGATGGGGCGCAGTTTGATCTGCCACTCAGCCGGGCCGATATTGCCGACTTTTTGGGGCTGACGATCGAAACCGTCAGCCGCCAAATGACCAAGCTGAAAACCGAAGGCGTTATTGCAGTCGAGCACTATCGTACGATCCATGTGCCCGATCTGGCTTTGCTCCGCCTGCGCTGCGGCTAAACCAACTCACCATGATTGAGCGTGAGCACCCGATCCACCGTCCCCTCGGGAATGGTGGCGTGGGTGACGAGCACGACTGTGCGGTCGCGCGTTGCTTGGCCGAGCACGGCGAAGAAGGCTTCCTCGGTTTCACGGTCAAGCGCATTGGTTGGTTCGTCGAGAAGGAGCACCGGTGCGTTGGACAACAGAACACGCGCGAGGGTAAGGCGACGCGCCTGACCCATGGAGAGCGTGCGGCCAGCTTCCCCGATGATGGTATCCAAGCCCTTGGGCAGGCTGCGGACATGCTCATCGAGCTGCGCCTTGGCGAGGGCCGCCCATAGATCGTCCTCCGACGCCGTATCGCGACCAATGAGAAGATTGTTGCGAATGGTGTCGATGAACACGGGGCTGTCTTGGCTCAAAAGCGCGAAATGGGCGTGAACGTCCCGCGTGGCGAATTGATCGAGCGCGATCCCGCCGACCGAAATACTGCCTGAGGTCGGTTCGTCCAAGCGCAGGAGTAGGCGCAAAAGCGTCGACTTGCCTCCGCCACTCGGGCCAATGACGGCGATGCGTTCGCCGGGCGCGATGGTGAGATCGATGTCGTTAAGAACCGGCTGGTTTGCCCCATAGCTGAAGGAGAGGCCCGTCAGAGTAATCGGGGCGTCATTCGGCCATGCTTTGGGCGCAACTGGTTCGGCAACGGGAATGTCGATATTGGCGAGGGCCTGCAGGCGCTCGGCAGCTGCCATGGCGGCCGTGGCCTTGGAGGTGCTGCGAATGATGACATTGGTGGCCTCAAAGCTGCCGATGACGGCGAGCAGGAGGGCTGCCATCAGCGGGGCGTCGATTGTGCCGGCTTGCAGTGCGACGAGACCGAACCAAAGCGTGCCGACAAGCGCGAGACCTGCCGCGATCTGGACGGCGAAGCTGCCGGAGGTGGTGTAGAGGCTGAGGCGCCGCTTCAGCGCGCTGGCTGTGGCGGCCGCTTTGGCGAAGCGATCCTGCGTCGTGCCAAGCGCGCCGAGCACCACAATGTCAGCATGGCCGGACACAGCGTCGAGCACATTCATGCGCATGGCGGCGCTGGCTTCCACGCTGGCACGACCGGCGCGGCGCGACAGGGTGATCATGGCAAGGGGCACAAGCAGGGCTGCTGCGGCAATGCAGAGCCCATAGATGAGCGCAGCACCGGGCAGGAACAGCGCCAATATGACGGTCATCACCGTGCCTACGAAGAGCGCTGCGACCAGCGGGCCGATGCCGACGAGAAAGGCGGTGTCCAGCGCATCCACATCTGTGGTGAGGCGGCTGACGAGATCGCCATGACGCAATGAGCGGTCGGGCAGGGGGAGGCGGGGGAAGAGGCTGGCAAAGAGCCAGCCGCGTAAATCCGACAGCAGCTTGAGGGTGGCGTTGTGACCAACGAGGCGCTCAAAATAGCGCGCTAGAATACGCACAAAGGATAGTGCGCGAATGCCGGCCGATGGCACGAACAAATTGAATGCCAGACCAAGCGTGGTCAGTGATGTGGCGGTGATAAACCAGCCGGACACGCCGAGCAGAGACACGCCCGCGATAAGGGTGACGAGCGCCAGGAGCAAAGCTGCCGAAAACGACTTCCAACGCTTAAGGAAGAGCGGGGCGAAGGTGAGGATGGCTTTCATGCGACGCCTTTCGCGCGGGCGGAGAGCGGCGCTTCAACAAGACCGGTGGGCGTGACGCGCCAGGCTCTATCGAGATTTTTAGCAACTGCGGGGGAGTGGGTCGCGACGATGAGGGTGCGGCCGCGCGCATAGCGGGTGATGGAGTGAATGATCTCTTGCTCAAGCGCCGCATCAAGGTGAGCGGTGGGCTCGTCGAGGATGATCAAACCAGCATCGCGCAGGAAGAGGCGCGCCAGCGCGACGCGTTGTGCCTGACCGCCCGAAATGCCTGCGCCGGCTTCGCCGATGATGGTGTCGAGACCAAGGGGCAGACCCGCCGTGAAGCCGAGGACACCAGAGAGTTCGGCGGCCTTTTCAATGTCGGCGCGGCTGGCGGCAGGGCGGCCCAGGGCGATGTTGTCCGCAAGCGAGGCGTGGATGATGCGTGGCTTCTGCGTGAGGATAAATGTGCGGCCGCGCAGCGACGGCTCAGACCATTCGGTCAGCGGGCGGCCATCGAGCAGAATATCGCCTTCGGCGTCGCGCAGGCCAACGAGGGCTTCGAGCAGAGTCGACTTGCCTGAGCCACTGGGGCCGAGGAGGGCAATGTGCTGGCCCGGCTCGACGCGGAGCGTGACGTGTTCGATGACGGCGCGCATGTGATCGGGTGTGCGCAGGGTGACATTGTTCGCCTCAAGGGCGATGGGCTTGCCGGGGAGGGGCGCGTTGTCCGTGTGGTCGACGCGCTCGTCGGACAAAGTACCGAGATTGGCTTCGATCTCATTGAGCGCAGCCTTGGCAGAGGCGCGATCATGATATTGCGCGGCCATGACACGCAGCGGGTTGTAGACCTCTGGCGCCATCAGCAAGAGGAACATGCCCAGCTGCAAGGTGAGTGGGCTCGTGCGCAGGTGGAGATAATCAATGAAGGTGAGGCCCACATAAAGCGCTACGCCCGCGACGCCGAGAGCGGCGAAGAATTCGAGGACGGCCGACGACAGGAAGGCAATGCGCAGGACCTTGAGCGTGCGCTGGCGCAGCGCTTCGCTGGCAGAGACGATGCCTTCTGTTTCGGCCTCTTCGCGGCCCAAGAGCTTGAGGGTGAGAAGACCACGCAGGCGATCGCTGAAACGGCCTGAGAGGTGGCTGAGGGCTTTGGCCTGACGGTCGGTCGCGACCTGCGCGCCCCAGCCGACAAGGGCCATAAAGATGGGAATAAGCGGCGCGCTGACGAGGAAGAGCACGCCCGCCACCCAATCGATGGGTAGAATAATCGCGCCAAACACCAGCGGCAGCACGATGCCCTGTGCCGAGGCGGAGATGTAGCGCGCAAAATAGCTTTCTAGCGCTTCGACCTGATCGACAATGGAGGCAGCGGCAAGGCCAGAGGCGGCTGAATTGGCCGCGCGGGGCGGTTTTGCCAGAAGCTGGCTGAAGAGCGTCTGACGGAGGTGAAGCTTGATCCGTTCAGCTGCGATGATTCCGGTGTGATCGGCGATTGCCGAAAGCCCTGCACGGGCCAGAACTATCCCCAGAAGAATGAAAATTCCTGGTAACAATGTGCTGATCGGTGCGACATTTTCGATGGCCTGACCCAGGGTTGAGGCCAATACCCATGCCTGCCAGACCAGTAACACCCCTGCCAAAATGGGTGCGGCGATAGACAGCCAAAGCGCTGCTCCCCCCTGTGTTTGCAGGAGTTTTAACGTGTGCGAGACCGAGTTTTCTGGCCGGCGTGCGCTGGGAGGGGAGCTGCGGGTCATGCGTTTGAACATACACGGCACTTTTCGGGGAGCATTGATCTGAATCAAGGTGTCAGATTTTAGATGCGTTACAGGACAGGCATTGGCGACCTTGCTTCCGGCCGCCCTAACGAAAGGCAACAATGCCATGATCGACATGTTGGTCGTTGACTTATCGCGATGGCAGTTCGCTGCCACCGCCATGTATCACTTCATATTTGTTCCCCTGACGCTCGGGCTCTCTTTCATGATGGCGATCATGGAGAGCGTGTATGTCATGACTGGCCGACAGGTCTGGCGCAAGGCTACCCTGTTCTGGGGCACGCTTTTTGGCGTGAATTTCGCCATGGGCGTGGCCACCGGTGTGGTTATGGAGTTCCAGTTCGGCATGAACTGGAGCTATTACAGCCATTATGTCGGTGACGTGTTTGGGGCGCCACTCGCCATTGAAGGCTTGATGGCCTTCTTCTTGGAAGCGACCTTCATCGGCCTGTTCTTCTTCGGCTGGGATCGTCTGAGCAAGGTGGGTCACTTGGTTGTGACCTGGCTGACCGCAATTGGCGCCAATTTCTCGGCGCTCTGGATCCTGGTTGCCAACGGGTGGATGCAGAACCCGGTTGGGGCCAAGTTCAATCCTGACACCATGCGTATGGAAGTCACCGACTTTATGGCGGTGATTTTCAACCCAGTGGCGCAGGCAAAATTCGTGCACACGGTAAGCGCAGGCTATCTCTGCGGCGCCATGTTCATTCTCGCCATTTCGGCGCTGTTCCTTGTGCGGGGCAAGCATGTCGAATTGGCCAAGCGTTCCGCTGTTGTGGCGGCAAGCTTTGGTCTGGCCTCGGCGCTGTCGGTGGTCGTGCTCGGTGACGAAAGCGGTTATGTCGCGACGGAACACCAGCACATGAAGATCGCTGCGCTCGAAGCCATGTATGAAACCGAGCCGGCTCCGGCTCCGTGGTCGATCATCGCATTCCCCGGCTCGAACGGCGAAGACGTTGGCTTCCACATCTCGGTTCCGTGGGTTGGTGGTCTGATCACGACGCGTTCGTTCGATCAGCAACTGCCGGGCATTCACGAACTGGTTGATCGCGCCGAAGATCGTATCCGCATGGGTCTGATCGCTTACAATGCGCTGGCTGAAATTCGCGCCGACGGCACGAACACCGATGCCCGTGCGGTCTTTGAAGAGACTTGGCCGGACCTTGGCTATGCGCTGCTGCTCAAGAAGTATCGCGTTGATGTCGAGAATGCGACTGCGGAAGAAATCGCGCTGGCTGCTGCCGACACCGTGCCAAGCGTATGGCCGCTGTTCTGGACCTTCCGCATTATGATGGGTCTCGGGTTCTTCTACATCGCCTTCTTCGCGCTGTGGTTCTACCGCGCGTCGCGGGGCTGGATCGACACCAACAAGCCGCTGCTGTGGTTCACGGTGTTCATGCTGCCAACGCCTTGGATCGCGATTGAAGCAGGCTGGTTCATCGCCGAGTTCGGCCGACAGCCTTGGGTCGTGGAAGGGGTTCTGCCCACATTCTACGCCGCCTCGGGTCTGAACGTGCTCGACTTGGTCCTGTCGCTGACCTTCTTCGTACTGCTCTACAGCGTGCTCTTGGTCATCATGATCATTCTGATGGTCAAAATCATCAAGGCGGGTCCGAAGGATCAGCTCTTCACTCCGGAAGAAGATGAGGACTACGTCATGGCTGCCCTTCCGGCGACCAAGGAAAACAAGGAGATCGTCGCATGAGCTCGATCCCTCTCGACTACGAAACACTCCGCCTGATTTGGTGGGTTCTGCTCGGTGTGCTGCTAATCGGCTTTGCCGTGATGGGTGGCCGCGACATGGGGGTGGGCACTTTGCTCCCCTTCGCTGCCAAGACCGATGAAGAACGCCGTATTTTGCTCAACCTGATCGGCCCGACCTGGGAAGGTAATCAGGTGTGGTTGGTTCTCGGTGGTGGTGCGATCTTTGCCGCGTTTCCGCCACTCTATGCGGTGAGCTTTTCGGGCTTCTACCTTGCCATGCTCGTGATCCTTCTGGCGCTGATCCTGCGCCCAGTGGGGTTCAAGTTCCGTGGCAAGATCGATAACCCGACCTGGCGCGCTGTATGGGATTGGTGCCTGTTCATCGGTGGCTTTGTGCCAGCGCTGATCATGGGCGTGGCGGTGGGCAATGTGCTCTTGGGCGCACCATTCCACTTCGACGACACCATGCGCATCTTCTACACGGGCAACTTCTTCCAGCTGTTGATGCCGTTTGCACTGCTGTGCGGCCTCGTCAGCGTGGGCATGATCAGTGCGCAGGGCGCGGCTGTTATCGCCGGACGCACCCAAGGGGCAATGGCAGAACGGGCGCGCATGTTCGGGCTCTATGCTGCTGCTGGAACTCTGGTGCTGTTCGCGCTGGGTGGTTTCTGGGTTGCGTTCATGAGCGGCCACGTTGTGACCAGCGTGATTGACCCGGCAGCGCCGATCAACCCGCTCGCCAAGTCGGTTGAGCTGGTGCAGGGCGGCTGGATGCTGAACTACAGCAAATATCCTTGGATGGTGACTGCGCCGATTTTGGCCTTCGTCGGTCTGGTCTTGGCGGTGCTCGGTTTTATAGGCCGCAAGCATGTGATCACGCTCTTGGCAACGAGCGCGGCGATCTTCGGGATCATTTCGACAGCTGGTGTCTCGCTGTTTCCGTTCCTGCTGCCGTCCTCGACGGTTCCAGGCTCGGGCCTGACGCTGTGGGATGCATCGTCGAGCCATCTGACGCTCTTCATTATGCTGGTTGCGACCGTTATCTTCCTGCCCATCATCGTTGCCTACACCGCTTGGGTGTTCCGCGTGATGCGTGGTCCGGTTACGGCCGACAATCTCACCAAAAACCCCAACGCCTACTAGGAGCAGTCGTATGTGGTATTTTGCATGGATCCTCGGCCTCGGCCTGGCCTGCGCCTTCGGCATCATCAATGCCATGTGGTTCGAGATGAAGGACGACATTCGCGTGGCCCGCGCTGCGCGCATGGCTGAGACGAAAAGCGAGTAGGCAGGTCTAACTATCTGCCTGTAAATTAAGCAGGGCCGCACATCATGCAGATGATGTGCGGCCCTTTGCTATGGCGATTAAGGCGGGCTGCCTCATTTTTGCCGAGTTTCGCTGGGTTTTTCGAATTTACCCTTGCTTAACCAAGATTGCCCCATCACTTGCATCTAGTGCATAACGGATGTGCAGATTGGCCATCTTCTAATCACTACGACTTAGGTCTACATAGGGGTCATCAACCGAAGGGGAACCGAAATGAACATCGCAAAGAAGCTTTCTGACTACGCCCGCTACCAGCGCACTCTGCGTGAACTGAACAGCCTTGACAGCCGTCAGCTGAACGACTTGGGCATCACCAAGGGTGACATCAAGTCGATCGCACGCGGCACCTACGTAGCCTAATAAGCGAAGGTCTCGGTCGCCTAAGGCGGCAGAGAAAAGACTATCCGATGAAGGCGTCCTGCAGGGCGCCTTTTGTCGTTTCTGGGGGTGGTCTAGCGTGTCAGATCGGCGGTGACACAGTTGAGCGCTGAAACGAGATCATCGGGCTTGATGCGGATCTGCAATCCGCGCTGACCGCCATTGAGATAGATCTCGTCGTAGAGCGTTGCCATTTCATCAAGCGCCGTCGGCACGACCTTGCGCTGGCCCAAAGGGCTAATGCCGCCGACCTTGTAACCGGTGAGGCGCTCGGCATCGACGGGCTTCATCATATGCGCCGACTTGCCACCCAAAGCCGCAGCCAGCTTTTTCATATTCACTTCTTCATCCGAGGGGACGATGGCGCAGATTGGCTTGCCATCGAGCTCGGCCATCAGCGTTTTGAACACTTCGGCCGGTGACACGCCCATGGCCTCGGCCGCCTGCAAGCCGACGCGTTCCGCATTTGGGTCATAGTCGTAGGTTGCTAGTTCAAAGGAAATACCGACTTTGGTGAGCGCGGCAGTGGCGGGCGTGGTCTTTGACATGGCCGTCGGCTGAGATGGGAAAGCGAAACAGTGGCCTCACTTTATGCGATCGGGGGGAATTGGCGAGAGGTTTTCGGCACGCTCATCCCGGATGGCGTCGAGCCCGATATCGCGGCGCAAATGCGTTGATAGAGGTTCCGAGGACATGTAGAGCGGGCCGGCGCCGCGCTTGCCCGAAGTATTGATGAACAGCAGAGCGGGAAGTTCGAGAAGTGCAAATGGAAGCATCAGAACACATCCTTGCCTTATGTCTTTGACTTGGCCATGCTCTGCTTTAGCGCGAGTATATCGCAATTTTCCAATTGAATGCCGGTGGAGACGTATAAGGTAAGCTTATGTCTGATATTCCGCCTCTGACCTCCGTACGGGCTTTCGAGGCTGTCGCGAGACAGCTTAGTTTTACGCGCGCGGCTGCAGAACTGGGCATGTCGCAGGCGGCGGTGAGCTATCAGATCAAGCTCTTGGAGGAGCGGATTGGCGCAGCAGTATTTGTGCGAAAAGCGCGGCAGGTGGAGCTGAGCGAAGTGGGGCAGCGTCTCGCGCCGGATGTGCTGCAGGCATTTGATATTCTGCGCAATAGTTTTGCGCAGACGCATCAGCATGTCAGCGGGACATTGGCCATATTGTCTCTGCCGACTTTTGCCACGCGGTGGTTCGCCGCCAATATCGGGCTGTTTCAAGTGGCTCACCCCGACATTGCTGTGCGGTTCAACAGTCGGGTGGAGAATGTCGATTTTCAAAAGGACATGTTCGACGTCGGCATAATTGCGTCTTGGGGCGAGCTGCCGGAGGGCGTGATTGGGCACGAGCTGTTGCGGGCAAAATTCACGCCGATTATGAGCGGCGATTTCATCGAAAAGCATCGTATTCGGGAGCCGAGAGACCTGCTTGGCGCACCAGCGATTTCGCCAAGTGACCAATGGATTGGACAGTGGTTCGAGATGATGGGCATTGACGACTATCCCGCAATGGCCCGGGGCGTGGTGACACTCGACACGCAAGTGTTGGAGGCGGCAGCGGCGGGGGCAGGGAGAGGCTTTGCCATGATTACGCCGGCGCTATTTCGCGATGACTTGGCGAGCGGGCGACTGGTACAACCGTTCCCCGAACTGGGCTGGGACGGGTGCACCTATCAGCTGGTCTATCCGCAGTCGCGACGAAATTGGACCAAGGTGAAGGTGTTTCGAGAGTGGATATTGGAGGCAACGTCGGTCTTGAGAGCTTAGGATGCTGCTGGCAGGAGAGGGCGTCGTTGTGCAGCACACAGCTCGTCAGCCTCGGCGCAGAAACGCCAAGTTCGGGCCCGCTCGATCTTAGGTGGAATGCTGACGTAATCTGTCTCTGACGCGCCTAAATCTATGCGCGAGGGAGGGCAGGGGTATGGACAGCGAAGAGCTTAATCGCGTGATCGTTCGGGCCAAGGCCGCAAGCTATGTCGGTGGTGGGGCAAAGGTGACGCCATCGCGGCAGGGCGCAAACGAGATCGCCTGGGAGGAGGGCGACTGGCGCTACCTTGATAGCTATTTCGGCGGCACAGATTTTCTGGGGCAAGAAGTGCTCTGGCACCGCAATGAGCCTGTCTGGGCCATGAATTACTACGGCTATATAAAGCGGCCGGATTTGATCGACGCAGGGCAGGCAGGGGCGATCATCCAAGACTCCCTATCGGCGCTCTACCGCAAAGGGCGGTTCCTCGGTGGCTTTGTCTGGCTCAGTGGCGGCTGCACCTATCAAGATCGAAACGACGGTGGGCCGGAGCAGTTTCGCGGGCGCGAGGCTATTTTGGTCGGTGGCGTTGAGGCCTATGCGCTGGAGTATTTTGGCGGGCTGGTAAAGGCTTAGGGAGCCCCCCATCCGGCCTCCCCCTGGGCAGGGGGAGGGGAGGATCAAGTCCGGTCAGACGATGCCGCTTGAGCCGGCGGCGATTTCCGGGCGGATTTCGGCGACACGCTGGCGATAGCCAGAGGCACGGTAGGTGGCCAAAAGATCAATCGCGCCGCCTTGTTCGTAGCGCGCCATGGCGAGGATCGGCTCGACATCGGTGCGATAAGCCAAGCGGAGGGCTTGGGTCGCGCCGAGGGCGTCATTGCCGTGTTGTGCTTCGGTAAGGGCTTTGCGATCAACAAGCAGGGCTTGCGCATAGGCGCGCTGCACATCGGCGGCGGAGAGCATCAGGCTTTCGATCGGGTCAGTGACATTGTGCGACTGGTCGAGCATGTGGGCCGGGCGGAAATCGGAATATTTCTCTTCAGCGTCGACAAGCTCGTTGAAGACGAGGAACAGGCGGTATGGGTCAATGGAGCCTGCGTCGAGATCGTCGTCACCATATTTGCTGTCGTTAAAGTGGAAGCCGCCGAGCTTGCCGAACTGGGCAAGGCGCGAAACGATCATCTCAATATTAACGTTGGGCGCATGGTGGCCAAGGTCGACGAGGCAATAGGCCTTGTCGCCCAGTTCCTTGGCGATGAGATAATTGGTGCCCCAATCCTGCACGACGGTCGAATAAAATGCCGGTTCGTACATTTTGTGCTCGGTATAGACGCGCCAATCCTCGGGGAGGGCCGCGTAAATCGCCTTCATGGAATTGAGGTAATGCTCGAACTGATTGGCGAAATTGACCTGACCGGGGAAATTGGAGCCGTCGCCAATCCAGACCGTGAGGGCTTTTGAGCCAATGGTTTTGCCGATCTCAATGCATTCGAGATTGTGCTCAATGGCTTGATTTCGGGTGGCGGCATCGGCGGCAGAGAGAGAGCCGAACTTATAGCTCTGCAACTGCCCGGCAGCATCGGCAAAGGTGTTGGAGTTCATGGCGTCAAAGCCGAGGCCAAAGCGGGAAGCGGCTTGCTTGAGGCGGTTTGTGTCGGCCTTGTCCCATGGGATATGCAGCGAGACGGTGCGGGTCGCTTGGGTCAGTTGCGCGATGACCGAGCAATCTTCGATCTTATCAAAAATATCGCGTGGTTCGCCCTTGCCGGGGAAGCGAGCAAAGCGGGTGCCGCCGGTGCCAACGCCCCAAGAGGGGACGGCAACGGAAAAAGCGGCGACTTTGGATTTAATCGCGTCGATGGAAATGCCACGGCGGTCGAGGCGCTCGCCAAGGCTGTCGTAGTCATTGCGCAGATCAGTAGAGCGCTTGGCGTTTTCGGCTTCGACGGTCGAAGCGGCGATGAGTTGTTCGGTCATGTGTTTCCTCCCTTGCGGCCTCTCTCCAGCCGCTGGGGTTTACCCCCACCCAACCTCCCCCTGTGAGGGGGAGGGGTTGTATCGAGTTCTGTTGCTGACTCTTGGAGCCAAGCTTAGCGCGGGAACGACTGGGCGTTGCCCGCGTCAACATTCAAAATATTGCCAGTGGATTTGGCTGAAGCGTCTGAGGCGAAGAAATAGATCGCTTCGGCAATGTCTTCGGGGAAGACGGAGCGTTTCAGCATTGAGCGCTGGCGGTACATTTCCTCAAGACCGTCCTTGTCGGTCTTATAGGTCGAGGCGCGCTGTTCGAGCCATTCGCCTGCCCAAATCTTGGAGCCACGCAGCACGGCGTCTGGATTGACCACGTTAACGCGGATTTGCGCTTCAGCGCCTTCGAGCGCGAGGCAGCGGGCAAGGTGGATTTCGGCGGCCTTGGCGGTGCAATAGGCGGCCGCGTTTGGCGAAGCGGCGAGACCATTTTTGGAGGCGACGAAGATGACATTGCCGCCGATCTTCTGCTGACGGAACAACCGGAACGCTTCGCGCGAGACGAGGAAATAGCCCGTGGACAGGATGTCCATGTTCTTATTCCAGAGCTCGAGGGACGTGTCTTCGATCGGGGCGGAAGAGGCTAGGCCGGCGTTCGAGACGAGAATGTCGAGCCCGCCAAATTCGACCACGGCATGGGCAAAGCCTGCTGTGACCTGTTCTTCGCGAGTGACGTTGATATTGACCGGGCGGACCACATCGGCGCCGAAGACGGACGAGAGTTCGGCAATGGCGCTATCGAGCGCGGCCTGGTCAATGTCGGCGAGGACGACGCAAGCGCCTTCACGCAGGAGGCGTATGGCGGTCGCCTTGCCAATGCCTCCTGCGCCACCGGTGACGAGAGCAATCTTGCCAGCCAGCGACTTTGGCTTTGGCATGCGAGCGAGCTTGGCTTCTTCAAGCAGCCAATATTCGATGTCGAAGGCTTCCTGTTCCGGCAGACCCTGATAGGTCGAGACGGTGGACGCGCCGCGCATCACATTGATGGCGTTGACGTAAAACTCGCCGGAGATGCGGGCAGTAGCCTTGTCCTTGGCGAAGGTAAACATGCCAACGCCCGGCATGAGATAGACGACCGCGTTCGGGTCACGGATGGCGGGCGAATTGTCGTGCTTGCAGCGCTCGTAATAGGCCGCGTAATCGGCGCGGTAGGCGGCAATCTGATCAGCAAGACCAGTAATGACCGCATCAACGTCTGGATTGGCCGGGTCGAAATTGATGACCAGCGGACGGATTTTCGTGCGCAGGAAGTGGTCGGGGCAGGAGGTGCCCAGCGCCGCGAGCGGCTGCAAATTCTTGGAATTGACGAATTCCAGCACGGCGTCGCTATCGTCAAAATGCCCCAGCTTGTGGCTGTCCTCGGAGATGAAACCGCGAATTTTCGGCATCAGCTTGGCGGCAATGGCACGGCGTTCAGCGGCAGGGAGGGAGGTGGTGACAGCGCCACCAAAGATCACCTTGCCGGCTGTCTGGTTTTCAAACCATTCGATTGCCTGATTGATAATGGCAATGGTGGTTTCGTAGCAGCTTTTTGGATCGTCGCCCCAAGTGAAGAGGCCGTGGCTTTCAAGGATAACGCCCTTCGCGAAGGGGTTTTCATGGCAGAATTTTTCAAGCCACAAGCCAAGCTCGAAGCCCGGCTTTTTCCAAGGGAGCCAGCCGATAGTGTCGCCAAAGATCTGCTGAGTGAGCTCTTTGGAGTTGCTGGAAGCGGCAATGGCGATGATCGCATCGGGGTGCATGTGATCGACATAGGGGCGCGGCACATAAGCGTGGAGCGGCGTGTCGATGGACGCGGCGCGCGGGTTGAGATTGAAGGTGGCGTGGGGAAGATAGCCGACCATCTCGTCTTCATGCTCAAGGCCGCGATAGAGCCCCTTCAGAGCGCGCAGCTTTTCCATATAGAGGGTCGAAAAACCATCGAGCTTAATGGAAGCATTGTCGCCACCGGAGCCCTTGACCCAAAGCACTTCAACGGTCTCGCCTGTGAGCGGATCTTTCTGCCAGATTTTGGAGGACGTATTGCCACCACCGAAATTGGTGACGCGCTTGTCGGAGCCCAAGAGATTGGAGCGGTAGACCAGACGTTCTGGCTCGCTTAGCGATGCGGCTTTGGCATCGTCCCATAGGTTTTCGAGGCGCTTCGGCGCAGTGGACATGGCAATTTCCTCCCCAGAAGCGGCCCTTTCCTATGAGCCGCAATTCTCTTCAACTCGCTTCCGTGGGCATAACCCGTAGATGGACGCATTGTTCGCCGCAGAGCGCGGTCAGTCAGGGGTGAAAATAGCTCACCAATCCTGCAAGGTGTCAATCAGCTTCGATCAGAATTTTTCATGTGTGAATGGAAATGATCGAAACCTTGCGAATGATGATTGACTCTGCTTGGAAGAGGTGGAAGCACTAAGGGCAGGGAGAAACAACTTGCACGAAACCGAACGCCATCGCGTTATTCTGGCTGCTGCGCAATCGCGCCCCGTCGTGACGGTGGCGGAGTTGTGTGACATTACCGGTTCGTCGGAAGCGACGATCCGCCGGGATATTGCGGCGCTGGACGAGCAAGGCAAGTTGCGCCGGGTGCGAGGGGGCGCGGAAGCGCTGACCCCGCCAGCACAGGGTGGGCTGATGGGCCGCCCATTCTCGGTCAATGAAACGATCAATATCGCGCAAAAGCGCGCTATTGCGCGAGCAGCGGCAGAGCTGTGCGCCGATGGCGAGCCGGTGATTATCAACGGTGGCACAACGACCTATCAGATGGTGCATTATCTGATGGAAAAGCGGCTGAGTGTGTTCACCAACAGCTTCGCCATTGCCGAGTTTCTCATCCACAATTCGCGCAACTCGGTCGTCATTCCGGGCGGCACGATCTATCGCGAGCAAAACGTCATCCTGTCGCCCTTCGGTGGCGTGGTGGCGAGCCATTTTTACGCCAAGCGCATGTTCATCGGCTGTCAGGGGATCGGGCCACATGGCCTGATGGAGGCTGACCCCATGGTGGTGCAATCGGAACTGGCGCTGATCGGGCAGGCCGACGAAGTGATCGTTTTGGCCGATAGTTCGAAATTTTCGGGTCGCTCGAGCCTCATTCTTTGTGGGCTCGACCGAATTTCTACCGTCATTACCGACGGTGGAATCCGCGACGCAGATCGCCTGATGCTTGAGGAAGCAGGGGTGAAGCTGGTGATCGCGGATGCGATGGGACAGGCGGAACCGCAGGGGGACGCGGCCTAAGCCCAAACACAGACTAGGTTTTCGTTTCTGGGAGGAAATAATGAAGCTCTGGACTCTTCTTGCAGCAACAGCTGCAACCGCTGTGATGCTGGCCGCGCCAGCCATGGCACAGGATAAGACCCGCATCGCGCTGGTCGTGAAATCGCTCGGCAATGGCTTCTTCGATGCCGCCAATAAGGGCGCGCAGGAAGCTGCCGCTGAATTGGGCGATGTGGAAGTGATCTACACCGGCCCAACGGCAGCAACCGCTGAAGCACAGATCGAGGTGGTCAATTCGCTGATCGCTCAGCAGGTTGATGCTATTGCGATCTCGGCCAACGATCCGGACGCCCTCGTGCCAGCGCTCAAGCGCGCCATGGAACGCGGCATCAAGGTCATCTCTTGGGACTCCGGCGTTGCTGCAGAAGGCCGCCAGATCCACCTCAACCCATCCGACGTTGGTCTGATCGGGGAAACCATCATCAAGCTGGCGGCGGACTTCCTGCCTGAAGGCGGCGATGTTGCGATCCTTTCGGCGGCTTCGACCGCGACCAACCAGAACGCATGGATTGAAGCGGCTAAGGCAGCCATTCCCGCGAAGTTCTCCAACATCAACCTCGTGGCCACCGTTTACGGCGACGACGACAGCGTGAAGTCGACCGAAGAAGCGCGTGGTCTGATTGCAGCCCATCCGAACCTTAAGGCTATCATTGCACCAACTACCGTTGGTGTTGTGGCAGCGGCTCAGGTGGTGACCGACCAGAATTTGATCGGCAAGATCAACGTTACTGGGCTGGCGCTGCCAAGCGAGTTCAAGCAGTTCATCGACAATGGCGCGAGCCAGGCGGTGGCGCTGTGGAACCCAATTGATCTGGGCTATTCGGCAGTGATGCTGGCGGATGCCTTGGTTGATGGTGCTGAAGCCAAGCCCGGCGCGACCTTCTCCATCGGCAAGGTGGGTGAAGTCACGCTCGACGACACCAACTCCGCTGCAATGGCCGCGCCGTTCCAGTTCGATAAGAGCAATATCGAAGAGTTTTCGAAGATCTACTGACCCCTTCCTAGCCTCCCCCTGAAACAGGGGGAGGGACTGGACTGCTGTTGGGAACGCGATCTTTTCAAGACTACAGAACGTGCTCCTCCCCCGCTTGCGGGGGAGGCAGGGTGGGGGCGTCAGCTTTACTGGCAAAGCCCCCTCACCCCACCCTCTCCCCGTAGGGGTGGGGGAGTTGCATCGAGCATCTGGAAGCTATTGGGATACGCCGGTCGATCACCCCACCCTCATTCCCTCCCCCTCAAGGGGAGGGAGGCATATCGAGCTTGTGATGAGAGCGGCGCGGGACAGTGGCGCCAAGGATCAAGAATATGAAAACGCCCATTCTCACTCTTGAAAACATCTCGAAAAGCTTTCCCGGTGTGCGGGCGTTGCATGAGGTTTCGTTGGAGCTTTATGCCGGTGAAGTGACGGCGCTGATTGGCGAGAATGGCGCTGGAAAATCGACGCTGGTGAAAACCATGACCGGGATTTACCAGCCGGATGGCGGCACTATTTCAGTCAATGGCAAGGCGGTGACCTTGCCGACGGCTGTGTCGGCCTCGGCGGCGGGGATTACCGCGATCCACCAAGAAACCGTGCTGTTTGATGAGCTGACGGTGGCGGAAAACATCTATCTCGGCCATGCGCCCAAGACGCGCTTTGGGTTGATCGACTGGGCGACGATGAAGCGCGAGGCGCAGCTGACGCTGGACTCTATGGCGGCAGGGATTGATGCGACGACGCCGCTGAAGGAACTCGGCATTGCCAAGAAGCATCTGGTAGCGGTGGCGCGGGCGCTGAGCGTCGAGGCGCAAGTGGTCATTATGGACGAGCCGACCGCGGCGCTGAGCCAGAAGGAAATCGAGGACCTCTATGTGCTGATCGAGCTTCTTAAAGCCGATGGCAAAGCGATACTCTTCATCTCGCATAAGTTCGACGAAATTTACCGCATTGCCGACCGCTACACCGTGTTCCGCGATGGGGAAATGGTGGGCAAGGGTTTTATCAAAGACACCCCGCAAACGGACATCGTGAAGATGATGGTGGGCCGCTCGGTTGACCACATTTTCCCGGTGCGGACCGCGCAGATTGGCGAAACGGTGCTGGCTGTATCGGGGCTCTGTCACCCGACAGAATTTCATGACGTCAGCTTTGAGGTAAAAAAGGGCGAGATCCTCGGCTTTTACGGGCTCGTCGGGGCAGGGCGCTCTGAGGTGATGCAGGCGGTGTTCGGTCTGACCAAAACCAGCGCCGGGAGTGTCAGCCTAGAGGGCAAAAGACTCACGCCAAAATCCCCGGCCGACGCGGTGGAGGCCGGGATTGTTTATGTGCCGGAAGAGCGCGGGAAACAGGGCGTCATTACCGGCGAGCCGATCTTTAAGAACGTCTCGCTGCCGAGTTTGGACAAGACAAGTCGCAGCGGCTTTTTGCGCATGGCGGAAGAGTTCGCGCTGTCGCGCACTTATACTGAGCGGCTTGATCTGCGCGCCTCATCGCTGAGCCAGAATGTATCGACCCTATCGGGTGGTAATCAGCAAAAAGTAGTGATCGCCAAATGGCTGGCGACGCTGCCGAAGGTGATCATTTTGGACGAGCCGACCAAGGGCATCGACATTGGCTCGAAGGCGGCGGTGCATGAATTCATGGGCGAGCTGGTGGCGCAGGGATTGAGCGTCATCATGGTCTCGTCCGAGCTGCCCGAAGTGTTGGGCATGAGCGACAGGATCGTCGTTATGCGCGAGGGGCTGGTGGTCGACACGCTGGTCAATCATGGGTTGCAGCCGGAAACGCTGGTGCGCCTGGCCGCCGGTATTGCTGAGGAGCAGGCGGCATGAAGAGTCTTTTCAAACACCGCGAAATCTGGCTGGGGCTGGCAATTGTCGCCGTGATCTTAGCCGTGACACTGCGCTTTCCGCGCTTTTCTGAGCCGAGCAACTTGCTGACCGTCTTCAACGATACGTCCATTTTGATGATGTTGGCGCTGGGGCAAATGGCGGTCATTCTGACCCGCTGTATCGACTTGTCGATGGCCTCCAATCTGGCGCTGACCGGCATGATTGTGGCTATGGCTAATGCGGCTTTCCCTTTTATTCCAGTGCCATTGCTTATTCTGGGCTGCGTGGTTGTTGGCGCGGCGCTGGGAGCGTTTAATGGGCTCCTCGTCTGGAAGCTGAACATTCCGGCCATTGTTGTGACGCTGGGAACGCTGACGATTTTCCGCGGGCTGGTCTTCGTCATTTCGGGCGGTGCTTGGGTGAACGCAGCGCAGATGAGCCCGGACTTTATCCAACTGCAACGGAGCGTCTTTCTGGGCCTGCCGGTGTTGAGCTGGTTTGCGATTGTGGTGGCGGCGCTGGTTTATGTGTTGATGACACGGACCCCGCTGGGCCGGGCGTTTTACGCCATTGGCGTTAATCCGACGGCAGCGGTGTACACCGGCATCGATGTCGGCAAGACGAAGTTTTATGCGTTTGTGCTGGCCGGGGCGATTTCGGGGCTGGCGGGCTATCTCTGGATTTCGCGCTATGTGATCGCTTCGGTGGAAGTGGCGAGCGGCTATGAACTCAATATCATCGCAGCTTGTGTGATCGGCGGGGTGTCGATTGCTGGGGGCATTGGCACGGTTGGCGGGGCGCTGTTGGGGGCACTGTTCCTCGGCGTCGTCAACAATGCGCTTCCGGTAATCGGGGTGTCGCCTTTCTGGCAGATGGCGATTTCTGGTGCGGCGATTTTGCTGGCGGTGGTGCTGAACGCGCGTGGCGAGCGGAGCAAGGGCCGGGTGATTTTGCGGGGGGCGTAAATACCCCCACCCCGGCCCTCCCCTCAAGGGGGAGGGAGTTGGACCGAGTGTGTGTTGGGTAGAGGCTAAAATGTTCATCGTCTCCCTCCCCCTTGAGGGGAGGGATTAAGGGTGGGGGAACATGAGCATCAAGCGGGCACGGGAATTGCGCAATAACATGCCGGAGCCTGAGGCTAAGCTTTGGGATGCGTTGCGAGAGATAAAACCTCTCGGCTTTCATTTCCGTCGGCAGGTGCCGATCGGTCCGTACTACGCCGATTTCGCCTGTCACCAAGCCAAGCTGGTGATCGAAGTGGATGGGGATAGCCATGCGGGGCGCGAGGCGGGCGATGCGCGGCGAGATGGGTTTCTGGAGAGTGTCGGGTTCGAGGTGCTGCGCGTGAGCAATGTCGATGTGATGCAGAATTTGGATGGCGTGATGCGGGAAGTGGTGGATTTGCTTGAGCAGCGTGACGGGATTGGGCGCAAGGACTCGTAGGCCTCTACCCCCACCCCGGCCCTCCCCTCAAGGGGGAGGGAGGCGGGGTGGTGGGTGTGTAGGGAGTCGTGCCGGGAGGAGAGATGATGACAGACATAGTGACGAAAAAACTCCCAGACCGCTTGGGGAGTTCTTGGAAGGCGGGGGTGTTGAGTTGGGAGAGCTTGCTGGTTCTCGTGGCGATTGGGATTTTCATCGCAAATAGCTTTGCCTCTCCCTATTTCCTCAACGCCTGGAGCCTCTCGGACCTCACGTTCAATTTCACCGAAAAGGCGCTGATTGCGCTGGCGATGGCGCTGCTGATTATCGCTGGCGAGATTGATCTCTCGGTCGCCTCTATCATTGCCTTGTGTTCGACGCTGATGGGGCTGGCGCTGCAATTTGGGGCGGATACGCCCGTGTTGGTGGCGGTGGGTGTTGCCGTTGGGCTGGCCTGCGGAGCCTTTAATGGCGTGTTGGTCACTCGGCTGAAACTGCCCTCCATCGTTGTCACCATCGGCACGATGAGCCTGTTTCGTGGGATCGCTTTCATCGTTCTTGGGGACCAGAGCTATAAGGGTTATCCGGCCAGTTTTTCGTGGTTCGGGCAGGGATATGTCTGGTGGGTGATCTCGTTTGAGCTGGTGTTGTTCGGCGTTTGCGCGGTGATTTTCTATGTGCTGCTGCACAAAACCAATTTTGGTCGGCGCGTCTTTGCCATTGGCAATAATGCGACGGCGGCGCAGTTTTCCGGCGTGCGCGTCGATCGGGTGCGGTTCATCCTCTTTTGCCTCACAGGCCTGATGAGCGGCATTGCGGCAGTGTTGTTGACCGCGCGTCTGGGCTCAACGCGGCCCTCCATTGCGCAGGGCTGGGAGCTGGAAGCGATCACCATGGTCGTGCTGGGGGGCGTTTCCATCCTTGGCGGGGCCGGATCTATCCTTGGTGTGGTGATTGCAGCGCTGATTATCGGGCTGGTGACTTTTGGGCTCGGGCTGCTCAATGTGCCCGGCATTGTCATGAGCATTTTTACTGGTGGGCTGCTGATCGTCGTGATCGCCCTGCCAATTTTCTATCGGATGATGAAGGAGCGACGGGCGTGATTACGGACGCGGGATATGAAAAACACGCTTTCAAGATGAAGCTCAATCCGGGCATGGAAGTGGAATATAAGAAGCGTCACGACGAGATTTTTCCCGAGCTGGTGGGCCTACTGCACGAGGCGGGGGTGAAGGATTATTCCATCCATCTCGACGAGGAGACCAATACGCTCTTTGGCGTGCTGTGGCGTCGCGTCGATCACACCATGGACGATCTGCCGAATACGGCCGTGATGCAGCGCTGGTGGGCGCATATGGCCGATATCATGGCCACCAATGAAAAGAATGAGCCGATCTCGGTGGATTTAAAGCCAATGTTTTGGCTGCGGTAAGAACAAGGCCCCGGAGATGATCCGGGGCCTTTGCATTTGGGTCAGTGGCCTTCGTGCTTCTTGCGGACGGAGCGAACGGAGAGCCAGACCAGCAGCACAACGAAAGGCGCGAAGATCGAGAGCGCCATCGTTTTGTCGATGTTCCAATGGTAGAGCGGACCGCCCAAGAGGTAGCCGACAATGCCAAGCGCGTAATAACTGATGGCGATGGTCGAGAGACCTTCAACGGTGCGCTGGAGGAGGAACTGGCTGCGTGCGGTGCGGGCGATATTGTCGAGCAGCGAGGCATTTTGGACCTGCATATCAACGCCGATGCGCACGTTCAGCAGGCCAATGGCGCGTTCGATCTTACGCGACAAGACGCGCAGGCGCTGCTCGATGGCGGCGCAAGTGGCCAGACCCGGCTCAACGCGGTTGGCGATATAGCGCGACAGGGTCGAACCCTTGTCGGTGCCACTTTCGCGCAGACCTTTGAGGCGCGAATTGAGGACTTCGCCATAGGCGCGACCAGCGGCGAAGCGATAGCCAAGGCGTTCCGCCATTTGGCCCGAGCGCACCGACAATTCATGCAGGCCGTGGAGCACGCCCTTGGCGCTGGCCGGATCGACCACTTCCGACAGCGAATTGATGACGGTCGAGAGTTCGCTCTCCATGCCGCGCAGATCAGGCGACGCGGCGCGCGCGAGTGGCAGGCCGAGCAGCGCTATGGCGCGATAAGTTTCGACTTCGAGCAAGCGACGGGTGAGAATGGAGCGGCGCAAGGGCGTCAGCGCTCCCGCCGCAAACTCGATGCGGGTGAACTTTTCGGCATCGGGAATAAAGTCGGTCACGACTTGCGCTTTACCGTCTTCAACGTTCGACAGGCAGAGGCTGGCAAGCGAGAAGCCCGGGATCAGGCGATCCGGAATGGTGTGATCGGCAATAACGTCGATACGAACCGCGCCAAGCAACTGGCCTTCGCCAATAGCCTCAAGGCCAATGTCGTTCGGGAAATTATCCGCGCCGGTCAGACTATCGCGCCATGTGATGGTGACGAACTCTGTATGAAACTCCCAGGTGACGGAGCGGGTGGGCGTTTCAAAGCTGTATTGACGGCTTCCTGCCAGTTCGAGTTCAACGCCCGAAGCGAGGCGGAAATCGGCAAATCGCTGAAAGGCGCGCTGCATAGCGCCCGGCTCGCCCGGCATGACCAGAACCAAGCGGCGCAAGCGGCATTCGGATGGCAGGATTTCGACCGGGCGGGCGTGAACCTCGTCCATAATGGCGTGACGATCCGGGTGGTCGAGCGGAATAAAAGTCATAACTACAAACTCGTCTCGGCGAATTGCCAAGGCGCAAGAAGAAGCGAGTTATGCCTTTGGCACAATGAGACGAATGCGCACAAGAGGTATGCAAGTTGGGGCGGCGTTCCCTCACCCTCAATCCCTTCCCACGAGGGGGAGGGAGGTCGGCTGATGCTGGGGGAGAGGCCGGAAAAACATGAACCCAATCTGAATGAGGGGATCAGGCTGAGTTCAATTGGGAGCAGCTAGTGTCATCTCAACGCTAGAGATCACCGAGAGGAGACGGCGATGAACAAGGCACAGGAAAAGGTTTTGATGGCATCGCTCTGTGGCCTCGTATTGGTCGCAGCAGGAGCCTTCGCGGTCCAGCCAGCAATGGCTGCCGGCTATCATGTTCAATCGACCGCTCAGGTGAGTGGTGTGGCCAGCTGGGATAATCTCAATATCCGCAAGTGGCCGGCGTCCTACTCGCAAAAGATTAGCGCAGTTCCAAACGGTACGGATGTTTGGGTCGAGCGTTGCATCGACAATTCTGCCCAGAATTCCGCCGATTGGTGCCTTGTGGAAGTTTACCATATGCGCGGCTGGGTGAACGCCTCTTACCTCACCCCCACGGATCAGTGGTTCTGATCACAAGCTTTCTGCCTCCAACCCATGCATGTTGACTTTTCCGGTTCGGCGCTGTTCCTCCAAGACAGCACGAACCGGAGTTTTTTGTTATGGACGCAAACCCCATTCTCGCCGAAGTCCTACGCGGCAACTGGGTTGAGAACCGTCATCGCGGCGCGTTCATCATTGTGGATGCAATAGGCAATGTTATTGCCTCTGGCGGCGATGTTGAGCGTCCAATCTTCCCGCGTTCGGCTGTAAAATCCATGCAGGCGCTGGCGATTTTCGATCAGCACGCCATTGAAAAATTCCATCACCGTACGGAAGAACTGGCGCTGGCCTGTGCTTCCCATCACGGTGAAGACGACCACACCTCCAATGTCAGCGCCTTCCTCGGGCGCATGGGCCTGAGCGCTGCTGACCTTGAATGTGGCGCGCATATGCCGACTAATGACGCGGCGCGTGAGGCGCTGCGTAAGGCGGGTGAAAACCCCAGTGCGCTACATAATAATTGCTCCGGCAAGCATTCGGGCATGCTCAGTGTGGCGCTGGCCATGGGCGTTGATCCGCACGGCTATGTCGAACGCGAACACGCTGTACAGAAGGCCGTGCGCAAAGCGGTTGAAACAGTGATCGGCGAGAAGCTCACCGAAGATCGCTGCGGCACGGATGGCTGCTCGATCCCGACTTGGGCGGCGCCGTTGCGCGCTTGGGCGACGGGCTTTGCTAAAATGGCGACGGGCGAGGGCCTGCCGAGCCACTACGCCGAGGGGGCGCAAGCGCTGTTCAATGCAGCGACCAAGCATCCGCACCTCGTGGCGGGCACAGGGCATCTCGATACGCTGATCATGAACGCCTATGCGGGTGAGCTGATGCAAAAAGGTGGCGCGGAAGGCGTGCAGTGTGGCGCAATCCGCTCCAAGGGCTGGGGCTATGCGCTCAAGTGTGACGACGGCAATATGGCGGCAAGCCACGCGATGATTTCGGGACTGCTGCTGAAGTATGCTGATCCAAACGACGCCCAGCGCGCGGTGCTGGAGCAGTTTGCGCGCCAGCCGATCAAGAATGTACGCGGTATGGTCGTGGGCGAGTTGAGGGCGGTCGACGCGTTCTAAGGCGTCGGCGCTGTTTCTGGTGTTATCGCAATATAGACTACGTCCAATGGCAGTGGGGTGCCGGTTGCATCGGCGCCGAGCCATATGGAGCCACTGATATCTTCGACCTCAAGATATTGGCCATTATATTGATTGATCGCGCCAGCATCCTCGATGATCACTGTGCGGGCGCGCGTGGTGAAACCGTCGCCTTCGATCACGTAAACGCCTGGAGGGCAGGGCGCGCGCACGCACATCACAGGCCGGTAATCGACCAGCATTGGGCCCGAGTAGTCGGGTGCGCGTTGGTCTTGCAGCGCATCTCCAAGGGCCGGCGAAACCAGCAAGGCGGCGATGAATGGTGTCATGATGTGGCGCATTCGTCCCTCCATGTAAAAGCTCTATCGCGAGGTCGCTGAACTGGAGCTGAATGCGACGGCCGTCATGCGGTCTCGTGGCGATACAAAGCCTGAGACCTGACGGTTCGTGCTTGTGAGCGCGCTGCGAGCGCGGCTATATGGATGTATTGAAGATTAGGAGGTTGGCTCATGCTCGTTGACGGCAAAATCTTTCTTGGTGTGAGCGATAGGCCCGAATATCTCAATCTCAAATATGGCAATCGCCACGGGTTGGTGACCGGCGCGACGGGCACGGGGAAGACCGTCACCCTGCAGGTGCTTGCCGAAGGGTTTTCTGCCGCGGGCGTGCCGGTTTTTGCGGCCGACATTAAGGGCGACCTCTCGGGCATTGCCAAGCTTGGCGTGGCGCAGGGCTGGCAGACAGCTCGGGCGACCGACATCGGCTTTGACGACTATGTCGACGATGTCTACCCAACCATGTTCTGGGACCTCTACGGCAAGCAGGGCCACCCGGTCCGCGCGACGATTTCGGAAATTGGGCCCGTGCTGCTGGCGCGGATGCTTGACCTCAACGACACCCAAGAAGGCGTGTTGAACGTCGCTTTCCGCGTGGCTGACGAAGAAGGTCTGCTGCTGCTCGACCTCAAGGATTTGCGGTCTCTGTTGGTCGAAATTCAGGGCCGTGCCAAGGAAATTTCGGCGCGTTACGGCAATGTGGCGACGGCTTCGATTGGCGCTATTCAGCGGTCGCTGCTGGTGCTGGAGCAGCAAGGCGCGGACGATTTCTTCGGCGAGCGAGCGCTTGAAATCGCCGACCTGATGCGTCGCGACACCGATGGTAAGGGCTTCATCTCGGTGTTGGCTTCGGACCAGCTGATGAAAGCCCCAAAGCTCTACGCGACCTTCCTGCTGTGGCTGCTCTCGGAACTCTTTGAAGAGCTGCCGGAAGTGGGCGACATGGATAAGCCCAAGCTCGTGTTCTTCTTTGACGAAGCCCACTTGCTGTTCGACGGAGCCAACAAGGCGCTGATCGACAAGGTCGAGCAGGTGGTCAAGCTTATCCGCTCCAAGGGTGTGGGCGTGTATTTTGTTACGCAGAACCCTGCCGATATTCCGGAAAGCGTGCTGGCGCAGTTGGGTAATCGCATCCAGCACGCGCTAAGGGCTTATACGCCGCGTGAGCAGAAGGCCGTGCGCGTGGCTGCCGAAAGCTTCCGCCCTAACCCGGCCTTCTCGACCGAAGCGGTCATCACTGAAATGGGGATTGGTGAGGCTCTGGTTTCGGTGCTGGAAGACAAAGGTATTCCATCAATTGTTGGGCGCACGTTGATCCGTCCGCCGAGCGCGCAGGTGGGCCCGCTAACCCCGGCAGAGCGCGACGCAACCATCGCCAATTCGCCCGTGGGCGGGATCTATGACTCCGTGATTGACCGCGAGAGCGCTTATGAAATCCTCAACAAGCGCGCGAGAGAGATTGAACTGCAGGAAGAACGTGCGGCCTACGAGGCAGAGCGCGAGAAGGAACTGGCCCGTCAGGCCAAGGAAGAACGCGCTGCTGCGCCGCGCCGGTCGACCCGTCAAAACCCCACCGAAGCTGCAGCGACGAGCTTTGCCCGCACCGTCGCCAATACACTTGGCCGCGAGATTGTGCGCGGTATTTTCGGTTCTTTGAAGCGCCGTCGATGAGCTCAAATATGACGCCTACTCTTGCCGTTTTTGCTTCCGATCGTGGTCCGGGCGATCCGCAGCGCGCCTCCATCATGAGTGAGTTTGGTCTCGTCTTTGCGCGGAAGGGCGCCAAGCTGATTTGTCTGGCCGAAGATGGCATTGTGCCCGTTCCGCTGATTACCGCCGCGCGCGCTGCGGGGGGCGTAGTGGAAGTGTTGGCCGATGCTAGCGTTACACTGCCACCAGCCTTGGCTGACGTGCCGATTAGCGTCATTCCCGATCAGCGTGAGCGCCATGCCGCTTTGGCGGAGAGGACGCAAGCGCTGGTCGCGTTGCCGGGCTCGCTCAGTTCAGGCCTTGCTCTGTTTGGGGCTTGGTCGAGCCAGCACAATCGCCCGGTTATTATGCTCAATCACCATCGGGCCTTTGAGGTGATCCGCGGCTTTGCCAACGACGTTCTGTCTCATTCGGTCAAGAATTTCGACCGCAATATTCAGTTTGCCGAAACGGTTGAAGACCTGTGGGGGAAGACCGTTTGGGCGCTGGAACAGCGCCGCTAACGCTCTTTCTCTAGTCGTTAAAAAGCCCCGCATAGGAAAGCTATGCGGGGCTTTTTGGTATGTTAGCGCGTAAGAGGCTTAGAAGCTGGCGCTGGCCTTGAGCGAGAGGCTCAGGGAACGGTCGGACGTGCCGATGCCCGAATAGCTGGCGCTAGCGCCGAGACCGAAGCCGTTGGCGAATTCCAACTTGGTCGCAGCTTCAATGGCGCCCGACAGCTGAGCCTTGTCGCCAAGGGTCGACTTGAGGTCGGCATTCAAGCTGGCGGAGCTGGTGATGCCATTAGCGGTGTGGGCGAGGGTGACGCCGGGACCGGCGAAGACGACAGTCTTGGAATAGGTTTCGCCTGCGATGTAGCCACCGTCGGTGTAACCATTGGTCCATTCAGCGGCGTGGGTCAGGCCCGCGCGCGGCGTAAAGCGAATGCTGTCTTCGCCGAAAACGCCGTTGAGCGTGGCATTGAAGTAAGCACGTGTTGCATCGGTGGTCGCGTCGAGACCGCCAAAGGGCACTTGGCTGGTGTACTTGGCAGCGCCAACGGCCGCAGTAACATCGAGCGAGAGCTGCTCAGTCAGGCGGGCGGTGATATAGGGCCCGACCATCACGCCATAGCCGTCGACAGTGCCATACTCAGTCTTGAACTCGTTCAGTTTGTCGATCGACACGAATGCACCCACGAGAAGGGATGAATTCACGCGGTAGTCCACACCTGCAGCGCCCAGAACGGCACGACCGGAGCCCTTGTTGCTTTCGAGATAGCTGAACGATCCATCGACCCAAGCAGCGAATGGGTTGTAGCTCGGTGTCGCGGCCTGCACGGCAGCAGCAGTTGCGGCAGCGCTTGGGGAGGTGGAGGCGATGTAGCTGAGCATCTCACCCTGGGTGAGGCCGGTGTCGGTGGAGCCGCCGACGAGGCGCGCGAGGCGCTGCTGCGACGAGATCAGGGTTGCACCCAGGATGTCCGCATGGCCCGCTGCAAAGGTCTCTACCGAAGAGCCGAAGTCTTCGTGGCTATAGGCTGCTGCATAGGCAGAGGTTGTGACGGTTGCAGTGAGTGAGAAAGCGAGAAAGGCGAGACGGGTAAAGGACATAGGGTGCTCAGAATAACAGTGCGAGATGCAGCTTGGTCTTGCTGTCAGCGCTAGCAGAGCCGTGTTTGCCGAGCAATCTTATGGTTAAAAATCGGCAAAGATATCCCCGCCGAAGCGGGGATACTTGAGCTTAGAAACCGGCGCTGGCTTTGAGCGAGAGGCTCAGCGTTTTGGCGCTGGTACCAATGCCTGCCCAATTGGCGCGGGCGGACAGATCAACGCCATTGGCAAAGCCGAGTTGAACAGCAGCTTCCAGAGCTGCTGTGAGCTGTGCCCCATCCCCGAGCGTGGTGTTGGCATCGGCGCGTAAGGTTAGGGAGCGAGTGATATCGCTATCATGGGCGGTGAAGGTGACGCCGGGGCCAGCAAAGACGCTGCCTGAAGTGCTTGAGGTAGCATCGGTCCAAGCGCCGTTATGGTCGGTGTAGCCAGCAGCCCATTCACCGGCATAGTTGAGGCCTAGGCGTGGCGTGAAGCGAATGGCTTCCTCGCCGAACTGGCCTTCCAAGGTAGCGTTGAGATAGGCGCGGGTGGAATTGAAATTGTCCTCGCCGGAAGAATTGCTCTTCTTGTTGGCGGCCGTGCCAGCGCCTGCGGTGAGATCGAGATATAGCTGATCGGTCAAACGGGTGGTGAGGTAAGGACCTGCCATCCAACCGGTGCCTGAGAAGGTGTCGGTGGCGGTTTCAAAATTGTCCAAGCGGTCGATGCTGACAAAACCACCGACGAGAAGATCAGGGGTGAGGAGGTAATCCGCGCCAATGGCTGCGGAGGTCGCGCGACCGTTGCCCGTTTGGGTTTCGAGCAGCGAGAACGTACCCTCGATCCAGGCGTCGAACGGGCTTCCGCGCAGCTTCGAGGATTGGTCGAGGTCGGCGATCGCCGAGAGCGAGGCTGAGATCGGCAGCTGACCGGTGGAGGCGAAGCTTGAGACATAATTGAGAACTTCGCCGCCGCTCTGGTCTGTTCTTGGCCGTTGGCCATTGAGGCGCGAAATGCGCTGCGACGTTGGGCGGGCGCTCGTTCCGACGCTGGCAGAGCGCGCTGACAGGAATGACTGGGTAGCCTCTTCGCCCGATGCAGCTTGGCAGGCTTGAGCTTGTTCAGCAAATTGAGGGAGAGTGAAGGAGGCAACTAGCTCAGACATTTCCGCGACGGCGTTGCCGCCTGTTGGGGCATTGTTATGTTCTAAAAGGTCGACGAAGCGCACATCGTATGAGCCTGCATCATACGGCTGAGTGAACTTATAAGTCAGCTTTGTCGCCGCGCCGCCGATAACCTGCTCGACTATGTATGTCTCAAGGATAGCATATCCTTGGCGAACATAGACCGCGAAGCGGTCGATATTGCCGTTATTATTGGTGTAGTCAGGGGTTGTGTTGGTGCTGTTGACAGTGACCTCAAGAGTGAACCCCAATGAGGTCGAACAAATGGCCTGGATGGAGCCACTAATGCTGCTAACCGCAAAGGTCGGCTGGATGGATAATGTCGAAACGACTGCTGCGATAGCGAGGCCGCCTGAAAGGCCTTTGCGTGTTGGAAGCATGGCTGCGCAATAATACCTAATGAAACATTAAAGATAATTGCAGAGTCGAGTTCCGCTCACAACGTAAGTTGTACGTGTGGACGGGTTTTTTGTAGCCCTATACCGTCGGGTGCTGAGGAGTATCCATCATCGGGCGGGTGAAGGGGATAACATTATCGCTGTGGCGGCGCAGAGGGTGGTCTTCTTGCTCGGGCAGGAGGCCGCGACGGTCGGGGCCGTAGTAGCCGAAATCGACTGAACCGACGACGTCATGCTTGAGCAGCCGCTGCTGTACGCGCTGGAGAAGATGGCGCGGCGACATGGGCTTAACCACAACTTCGTCGATGCCCGCGGAGATGGATTGTTCACGCGTGTCGGGTGTGATGCGGCGGGTGAGGGCGATCACCGGCAGGTCGCGATTGACGAAGCTTGGATCGAGACGAATGGCTTCAACAACCTCATAGGCCGGAGGCCCCTCGCGGTCGAAATCGACGACCAACAGGTCCAGTGGGGCGATGCGCATGTAGGAATAGAGCTCAATTTCGCTCGCGAACGGGCGCACACGAAGGCGCGAGTCACCGGCCAACACCATCGCTAAAACTGCGGTAAGCGCTGGGGTGGCTGCCAATACAGCGACTGTCTTGCCTCGAGCGACCAAGAACGATTCCTTCTTGCGTTAATGCATTGTTAACACGCAAGGATGAGGCAAAGAAGCAGCGCGGGCATAAGTTAAAGGATTGGCTGTAGATAAAGAAAAACCCGCCGATCCGAAGATCGACGGGTTCGCGCAAAAACTCTTTTCAGAGTAATGGCTTAGGCAGTGGCTTCTTCGAACATCTTTTCTACGTGTTCCCAGTTCACCAGGTTGTCGAACCAAGCTTCGAGGTACTTTGGACGCGCGTTGCGGTAGTCGATGTAATAGGAGTGTTCCCAAACGTCGACGCCGAGCAGGGGCTTGCCGCCGTGTACGAGTGGCGATTCACCGTTGGCAGTCTTGGTCACTTCCAGCTTGCCGTCCTTGAAGGACAGCCATGCCCAACCCGAACCGAACTGGGTGGTGCCAGCAGCGATGAAGTCTGCGCGGAACTTGTCGAAGCCACCGAGGTCGCTGTCGATTGCTGCCTGCAGCTTGCCTGGGAGCTTGTTGCCGCCGCCGTTTGGCTTCATCCAGTTCCAGAAGTGAACGTGGTTGTAGTGCTGACCAGCGTTGTTGAACAGACCAGCGTTCTTGCCGAAGCTTTCACGAACGATGTCTTCAAGTGGCAGGATTTCCAGACCCGAACCTTCCAGCAGCTTTTCGCCGTTGGTGACATAAGCTTGGTGATGCTTGTCGTGGTGGAACTCAAGCGTCTCTGCCGACATGTACGGGCCCAAAGCGTCGTATGCATAAGGCAGTGGCGGCAGGGTGAACTTGGTGGTCATAAAAGCCTCCGTTGAGTGTAATCGTAATCCGATGGCGACGCCGAATTTCGACTGACCTTATATCAGCCTGAAGCGGCACAACAATGTTGTGAAATAGACTATTCGTCCATTCCGACCGACTTAATCGCAAAGGCATAGCACTCGGCGGTCTCTTTGAAGCGTTCGAAACGCCCAGAGGCGCCACCATGTCCTGCCCCCATATTGGTCTTGAGATACAATGGTGCATCGCCCAGCTTGGTTGCGCGCAATTTGGCAACCCATTTGGCTGGTTCCCAATAGGTCACGCGCGGGTCGGTGAGACCGGCTAGCGCAAAGAGCGGAGGGTATTCCTGCGCGGCGACGTTCTCATAGGGCGCGTAGGACGCAATGCGCGTGTAGTCGTCTTCAGACTCGATTGGATTGCCCCACTCTGGCCATTCTGGCGGGGTGAGGGGCAGGGTGTAATCGAGCATGGTATTGAGAACGTCGACGAAGGGCACGTTGGCGATGACGCCTGCCCAAAGGTCCGGGCGCATGTTGGCGATGGCACCCATCAGCATTCCGCCAGCGGAGCCGCCTTCGGTGACGATCTTGCCAGCTGAGGTATAGCCCTCAGCGATGAGCATTTCCGCCGAGGCGATGAAGTCGTCAAAGGTGTTGGTCTTGTGTGCCGTCTTGCCCAGGCGGTACCAGCGATAACCCTTTTCCATGCCGCCACGAATGTGGGCAATGGCATAGACAAAACCGCGATCGACCAGCGAAAGTTTTGAAACCGAGAAGGCCGCAGGCATGGACATGCCATAAGCGCCATAGCCGTAGAGCAGCACTGGGTTGGAGCCGTCGAGCTTGAGGCCCTTGCGGTAGAGCAGGGTAACAGGAACCTCTTCGCCGTCGGCAGCCTTGGCGAAAAGACGCTTGGTTTCATAGTCTTCCGGGTTATGGCCCGAGGGGACTTCCTGCGTCTTGAGGAGCGTGCGCTCGCCCGTTTCGAGGTTTACGTCAAAGAGCTGCTGCGGTGTCGTTGGGGACGAATAGGAGAGGCGGAAGACGGCGGTGTCGAACTCGTAGCCCGTCGCCATGCCGAGCGAGTACGCGTCTTCGTCAAAGCCGACGATCTCTTCCTTGCCCGTGCGCAGATCGCGGGAGACGATGCGCGGCAGACCATCTTCACGCTCAAGGCGGAGCATGTAGTTTTTGAGAAGGGCGACGTCGAGGACGAGAACACCTTCCGTATGGGGGACGAGATCGGTCCAGTTTTCTGGCGCCGGGGCGTCGGCAGAAACGGTAACGATTTTATAGTCTTCGGCCCCGTCCGCATTGGTTCGGATGTAGAGCAGACCATCGCGTTCATCGACTTCATATTCACGACCGACCACGCGCGGCGCGACGAGGATTGGGTCCCCGCCGTTTTCCGCGTCGATCAGATAGACCTCGCTGGTCTGGTGATCATGGGCGTCGATGATGAGGAATTTTTCCGAGAGGGTCTTGTCGATGCCGACGAAAAAGCCCGGATCTTCTTCTTCATAAATCACGGCGTCGCTATCCTGCGCCGTGCCGATGATGTGCTGGCGGACACGGAAGGGGCGGTGGTTATCGTCATACTCGACGTAGTAGATAGAGGAGCTGTCATTGCTCCAAACAAAGCCGCCAGCAGTGTCTTTGATGACTTCGTCGCGGTCCATGCCGGTGGCGATGTCGCGCAGGACGATGTCGTAATATTCCGAGCCCGCGCGGTCCGCGGCCCAAGCGAGAACGCTATGAGTGTTGTCGTGCGATGCGCCGGCAAAACCGAAGTAACCTTCACCAGCTTCAGCATTGCAATCGAGCAGGATTGTCTCTTCGCCACCATCGCGCGGGGTACGGACGATCAGCGGGTATTGCTTACCCTCAAGCATGCGGGTGTTGTAGGCGTAAGGACCATCTGGAGACGGCACGCCGCTGTCGTCTTCCTTGATACGGCCTCTGATTTCCTTGAAGATTTTATCGCGCAGCGCCTCGGTCGGCTTGCCGAAGTGGGCTTCGTAGTAGGCGTTTTCGGCGTCAAGATAAGTGCGGATTTCACCGTCGAGCGCCGACGGGTCCTGCATCACCGCCTGCCAGTTTTGAGCGCGTAGCCACGCGTAATGATCGTCAACGGTAACACCGTGATGCGTGTGGCTATGGAAAACGCGCTTGGCGACGGGCGGTGTGAGCTCAGTCATGATCTCTCCAATGGGCCTGCGATGACATGCAGGTGAAGTGACATGGAGATAGGACGCCCCGACGGGTTTTGCCAGCCCGGAATACGTTGAAAAACGAAACTGGCGTACCGGCGGGGACGGATTTTGCTTGTGACAGTCCAGTCATTCTTTAAGGTCCGAATCTCGCGCGCAATAAGAATCGAACTGTTGATAAGAGGCGGTCCGCTTGGAGCTCGATACTCAAGACTATGTTGGTATGGCCGCGATCGCGCCTTTTGTTGCAGCGGTATTCGCGCCACTGCTCGGGCGGTTGTTAGGTCATATTAGTGGTTTGGCTCTGGCACTCGTCCCAGCTGCGATCTTTTACTATTTGATCGGCTTCGTGCCAGCGGTGGTTAGTGGCGAAACAATTGCCACCTCGCTGGACTGGATTCCGGCCTATGGGATTGGTTTGAGCTTTTTTGTCGATGGTCTGGCGCTGGTCTTTGCGCTGACCATTTCAGGCATTGGAACGCTCATCATTCTCTATGCCAGCGCTTACCTCAAGGGACATGAACATCAGGGGCGTTTTATTGGCTTTATGCTGGCCTTTATGGGCGCCATGCTGGGCCTCGTCTTGGCCGATAGCCTGCTTGGGCTATTCGTGTTCTGGGAGCTGACCTCGATCACCTCCTTCTTGCTGATTGGGTTTGATCATAAGCGCCAGGCGGCGCGGCGGGCGGCAATTCAGGCCCTGGTGATCACCAATATCGGCGGCATGTGCCTGCTCGCCGGGGCGATCCTCGTTTATGTGCTCACTGGCACTTGGGAGATGAGCGCGGTGCGCGGCATGGGCGATGTCCTGCGCGAGCATTCGCTCTATCTTGTCGTTCTGCTGTGCTTTCTCGGGGCGGCCTTTACCAAGAGTGCTCAGTTTCCGCTGCACTTCTGGTTGCCCAACGCTATGGAAGCGCCAACGCCGGTGTCGGCTTTCCTCCATTCTGCCACCATGGTGCAGGCGGGGGTATATCTTCTCGCCCGCATGACCCCAAGCCTTGGCGGGACAGCGGAGTGGATGAGCATTCTCACCATTTTTGGTGGTATCACCCTGTTGTGGGGTGCGCTGGGCGCGATCAAGCAGACCGATCTCAAACAAATCTTGGCACAAACCACCATCGCATCGCTGGGTGTGCTGGTCCTGCTGCTGGGCCTTGGCTCAAGCTATGCCGTGGCCGGTGTCGCGGTCTATTTCGTGGCGCATGCCTGCTATAAGGCAGGCCTGTTTATGGTCGCGGGCGCGGTGGATCATGAAACAGGTACGCGCGACATCACCGCCCTCGGCGGCTTGCGCAAGGCAATGCCTGTGACTTTTGCGGGCGCTGTGCTCGGCGCTCTCTCGATGATCGGCTTGCCGCTCACCCTTGGTTATTTCGCCAAGGAAGAAATGTATGCGGGGCTCCTCTCTGGCGAGTGGACAGTTTTGCTGACGCTGGCGGTGCTGGTAATTGGCAATGGGCTCTTGGCGGGTGTGGCGATGATCGTGATGATCAAGCCATTCATGGGGCCACAGATCGATACGCCCAAGCATGCGCACGAGGCTCCGATTGCTATGCTGGTCGGGCCGGCTTTGCTCGGCGTGATTGGTGTGCTGCTTGGTGCGATGCCGGGCTTTACTGGGGCCAATATTCTGGAGCCCGCTGCGAGCGCAATTTTCGGCAGTGCAGTGGACAGCCATTTGTCTTTGGCGATTGATGTCACCTCGCCACTGATCTGGCTCTCGATTGCCACTTGGGCCGTTGGTGTGGCCGCCTATCTGCAAGCCAATCGTTTGCGCAGCATGCTTCGCAAGTTTGACGCGGCAATTGGCTGGACGGCAGACACTGTGTTCGATCGTGTCATGTTCGGCCTCATTCGCTTTTCGGCGCGGGTGACGCAAACCCTGCATCACGGCAAGCTGGAGATCTATCTCGTCGTCGTCTTCTGCGCCTTGGGGCTGGCCTTGTTTGGGCCGATGTTGGCTTGGGGCGGGTTCGACTGGCTAGTGCCGACCCGGGATTTGGGTAACTGGAGCCAGCGGCTTGTGCTGCCGAGCCTCCATTTTTACGAGTGGGCGATTTTCATTACGGCGATCATCGGGCTGGTGGCAGTGCTGTGCGCTCCGACGCGCCTCGTCGCCATTCTGGCGCTGGGCGTGCAGGGCACGTCGGTGGCGCTGATCTTTTTGATCTTTGGCGCGCCGGACCTCGCCTTTACACAGCTGATGGTGGAAGTGCTCTCGGTGGTGGTGCTGACCTTTGTCATGAGCCGCTTGCGGCTCGATGTGAAGGATCATCGACCGTTTGAAGACTGGGCTCGCGACGGCACCATTGCCATTATCTGCGGGGCTGGGGTGAGCCTTCTCTTGATGCTGGTGCTCAATGGCGAATTGAACACGCGCCTCTCGGACTTCTTTATCGAAACCAGCGTGCCGATCGCCCATGGCCACAACATCGTCAACGTCATTCTGGTCGACTATCGCGGCTTCGACACCTTGGGCGAGATTGCCGTGGTGATGGGGGCGGGCATGGCGATTTTGGCCCTGCTGCGTCGCCCCAAGAAAGGCGCCCCAGCCAAGAAACTGCGCGCAGCGCGAAAGCCAAAGAAGGTGACGCCATGAACACCGTCATTTTCCGCACGCTGGCGCCGCTGATCGTGGCGACCATGTTGGTCTTCTCTTGGTACATTTGCCTGCGCGGGCACAATGAGCCTGGTGGGGGCTTTATCGGTGGGTTGATCGCGGCGTCCGCCATTGCCGTTTACGGCATGGCTGTGGGCGTGCCGACGGTACGCAAAGCGCTGCGGCTTGATCCGCTGGCCTTCGCCGGGATCGGCGTGCTGCTGGCGGGGGCCTCGGGCCTATTGAGCGTCTTTATCGATGCGCCGTTCATGACCTCGATCTGGTGGTTCATGAGCGTGGGCGGCAATGAGGTGGCGCTATCGACGCCAATGTTCTTCGACATTGGCGTTTATCTCGTCGTCTTCGGCACGATTTCGGCCATTTCGCTTTCGCTTGAAAGCGACCGTGAGGAGGACCTGTAAAATGGACTATATTCTTGCGGGCCTCGTCGGGCTTTTCATTGCGCTGGGGGTCTATCTGCTGTTGTCGCGTTCGGTGATCCGGATGCTGATTGGCATGACCATTTTCGGCAATGGCGTCAATTTGCTGATTTTCACCAGTGGTCGTGTGACCCGCGAAGTTGCGCCGATTGTGCCTTGGGGACAGAGCGTGCCGGAGGGCGTGATCGCCAATCCATTGCCGCAAGCGCTGATCCTGACGGCTATCGTTATCGGTTTTTCGATGTTCGCGTTTCTGCTGGTGTTGGCGTTCCGCGCCTATCAGAGCCTTGATGCCGACAATACTGACACCATGCGCCTCGCCGAGCCGAAAGACGCTCCGCAGCCGCCGCTGAGCTATTGATCCGATGGCAAGTCCTTCTTCCTCTCCACTCGATACCACCGGCGCAATGCTCGAAATGGCGACGCCACTTGCCGATTGGGTGCTGGTGCTTCCCGTCGCGCTGGCCCTGATGGGCGCTGCGGCGCTGTTGGCGCTGCGTCAGATCAATAAGGCGCCGCTGATTGGCGCGCTGATCATTGTCGGCGTCATCATCGCCTGCGAAGTGCAACTTCTGCTCGACGTTGTGGCCAATGGGCCGGCGAGCATGACCATGGGCAAGTGGTTCCCGCCTTTCGGGATTGCTCTAACGGCGGATTTGTTTGGCGCGACCTTCGCGCTGGTCGCCTCCATCGTCACCTTCGTGGTGCTGATTTATGCTGAGGCCGACCGAGCGGAAGCGGACAGTAAGGACGCATTCCATTCGCAGGTGCTGCTGTTGCTCGCGGGTGTAACGGGCGCTTTCCTGACCGGCGACCTCTTCAATCTCTATGTCTGGTTTGAAGTGATGCTGATCGCGTCTTTCGGCCTTTTGGTGCAGGGATCGCGTCCGCTCCAGCTCGATGGGGCGATCAAATACGGCTTTCTGAACTTCCTCGCGACGACGCTGTTTCTGCTCTCGCTCGGCCTGACCTATGGTTCGGTTGGGACGCTCAACATGGCCGATATTTTGCTGCTGGCGCCGAGCGCGAACCCGGCGGCTATGGCAGGTATCGCTGCGCTGCTGCTCTTGGCCTTCGGCATGAAGGCGGCAGCGTTTCCGGTCAATGCGTGGCTTCCGGCGTCTTATCACACGCCAGCGCCAGCCGTGTCGGCGCTGTTTGCTGGGCTCCTCACCAAGATTGGCGTCTATGCGCTCATTCGCTCGTTGGTGGCCGTGTTGCCGGGGAGCCGCGAGCTGCTCGAGCCGGTCATTGCCGCGCTGGTCATTGGAACGCTGCTGGTGGCTCCGCTCGGCGCGATTGCCGAAACCAATTTGCGGCGGGCTATTGGATTTTTCGTTATCGGCGGGATTGGCGCGGCCATGGTCGGCCTGGCTATTCCCAGCGAGATGGGTCTGGCCGGATCGGGCCTCTATATCGTCCACGCCATTTTGACCATGACCGCACTCTACATGGTGGTTGGTCTGATCGAGAAAGTGACGGGGCAGACCAATACGCGCAAAATGGGCGGGCTTTATGCCAAGCATGCGCCACTTTCGGTGTTGTTTCTTGTGCTGGTGCTGGCCGCAGCGGGCGTGCCGCCCTTCCTTGGGTTCTGGCCAAAACTTCTGCTTCTGGAAGCCAGCTTTGCAAACGGCGTTGCGGGCGAGGGGAGCTGGGTGGGCAATTGGTTGCTGTGGTCGCTCCTGATCAATGCCGTGCTGACCCTGATCGCTGGGACGCGCCTCTGGGCCCATGTGTTCTGGCGCAATGGACCGGAGGGTGAGACCTCAGAGCATGTGAGCAGCACGGTGCTGCCGCTTGGGAAGCGCGGGCAGGTCGGCCTTGGCGCGGTGGGCGGTCTTACCGTGGCGATCATCGTGCTGGGCCTGTGGCCGGGCCCCTTGATGGCCAATATCAAGCAGGGCGCGGCCGACATTGTTGACCCAAGCCGCTATATTGCAGCCACCAATCTGGCGGAGGACGGGAAATGAGTACTGTCGCCACAATTATTGTCATGGCCCTGCTCTGGGTCGGGATAAATGGCAATTTCTCTCTCGCCAATCTGCTGTTCGGCGCGGTGATCGGGCTCGTGGCGGTGCTGTTGCTGCGGCAGAACCTGTTTAGCCCGGGGGTGAGCAGGCGGTTCATACGCGCAGTCCGGCTGGCGGGGAGCTTTGCCTATGAGCTTATGGCGAGCGCCGTGAAGGTGGCGATATTGGTAGTGCGCCCTGACATGCACAAAGTCCTTCGCCCGGCCTTTGTAAAAGTGCCGCTGACTGTGAAATCGGAGGCTGAGATTACAATCCTAGCCAATCTCGTGACGCTGACGCCTGGAACACTGAGTGTTGATGTTTCAGAGGACAAGAAGTTTCTCTATGTCCACACCATCAGCCTCGAGAGCCGAGACGCGCTCATCGCTGAAATTGCCAATGGCTTTGAGAAGCAGGTCAAGGAGGTGTTTCAGTGACACCCGAAATCGCACTTGATTGGGCAAGTCTGATCGCGCTGACGTTACTGTCTATGGCGTTGCTCTTGTCTGTTATCCGTATCATTATTGGGCCAACACTAGGCGATCGCGTGTTGGCGCTCGATTTACTCACAGTTATTGCGATGGGCTTGATTGCCGCAGCGGCTGTTCGGACCGGGCTGATGTTGTATTTGGATATAGCTATCGCGGTCGCGCTTTTAGGCTTTCTCGCCACTATTGCTCTGGCGCGATACATCCTGATTAAAGCGGGTCAGAAATCACGTATTGGACAGGAAGTTGAATGATGCTGTCTCAGCTTCTAGTATATTTTGGATGTACTGTTCTTGTTTGTGGTGCGGCATTTTCCTTTTTAGCCGCTGTTGGTGTCTTGCGTCTTCCCGATCTTTATACAAGAATGCACGCGGCGTCTAAAGCAGGCGCAGTCGGTGGCGGTTTGGTGTTGCTGGCTGTTGCTTTTTTAAGTCAAGACGTCGCAGTCTCATTGCGGGCCTTTATTGGAATTAGTTTCTTACTGCTGACCACTCCGGTGTCAGCGCATTTATTGGCGCGTGCCGGCTACTTTGCCGGTCACAGTCCAAATAAAAACACGATACTCGATGAATTTGGCTCAGCGCGCGAAAAATCTCAGGATCGATAAAACGCGACAATACGTTCATCTTCCTGCTGCTTGCGGGGGTTGCGCTAGCTAATAAACGGTTTTAACAGGTGAAGTATGACGGGTCTGCCCCTGACACCGTCCAAATAGAAAAATAATCGAAAGGTTGAAAAATGAACGACGATACCGGCTCGTTCGTCAGTGCTGAATCTGACTTGGTTGAACTCAGCACCGAAATCGTCTCTGCATACGTGAGCCACAATGCTGTTAGCCCCGGTGATCTGCCGCGTCTAATTTCTGATGTTCACAATGCTCTGCGTACACTGCGCACCAACGAACCTGCTGTTCAGGTTGAAGAGCTCAAGCCAGCTGTTCCTGTTCGCAAGTCTGTTAACAACGACTACATCATCTGCCTCGAAGACGGTAAGAAGTTTAAGTCGCTGAAGCGCCACCTGCGCACCCACTACAACTTGTCGCCAGAAGAATACCGCGAAAAGTGGGGCCTGCCTGCAGACTACCCAATGGTCGCTCCAAGCTATTCGGCAACCCGCTCGAAGCTGGCGAAGGACAACGGTCTGGGCCGCAAGGCTTAAGTTACTGTCCTGAAATAAGAATTCTGTAAGTGGCCGCTCCTTTGGGGTGGCCATTTCCTTTTGTAATTTACTCTCTTTTGCCGAACTTATCCCCGCTCGCTAGCTTTGCTGGATTATTAGGATTATCGTCCTAGTAGTTATCGGAAGCTAATCATGCACTCATTGAGCGTATCTGCTTCGGATCGGGCAAATAACTTAGTTCACATCGCGCCACGCGATCTTTCTGTACGGCGCATCGTTGAACTGGTCGCTCGCGAGAAGCGCACACCTATTCGACTGCTAATAAACAAATCCCGTTGTCGAGCTGAAACTGCATTTGCGCGGCAACTGGCGATGTATCTGTGCCATGTGTGCCTCGGGCTGACCTTGACCGCTGTGGGGGCAGCATTTGGGCGGGATAGGACCACTGTCTCGTATGCCTGCGCTCTGATTGAAGATATGCGCGATGATCCGGCTTTCGAAACGGAAGTCTTTCGGCTGGAAAGCTTGATTGAAGGGGCGGGGGCATGAGCGGGGCTCTTCCTGACCCGATCCTTCGGCTGGCCAAGGACAGTGGCGCGCAAGTGTTTTTACTGGACCATCATCTGGAGGCGGCGCGGCGATTGACTGCGCTGTTTTGGAGAGCGCGTCTCAACCAGCGGGTGACCATGTCTTATGACCCGACGCGCATTGGCAATAAAGCAGGCGGTGCGCCGCAAGGAGACATGGCGCTGAGTGCGGCTGAAGCGCGGGCACAGTTGAACCGGCTGGCGCAAACACTCCCGAAGGACTGCTGGGCGGTGCTCAGCGACGTGTGTTTCTATCAGCTCGGACTGCAAGATATTGAAACGCAGAGGCAATGGCCGCGTCGGGGCGCGAAGCTGGTGCTGCGGATCGCGCTTGAGCACCTAGCGCAGCGCTGGGGGATTAATGCGCGGGCCGTTGGAGAGGGGCAGGGGGTGACGGGTTGGTTGCCCGACCGGCCAGCGATGTTCGCGGACTAGGGCGTTGAGGAAGCCTATGGTCTCTCTCGCGCCCATATCGTCGCGATTGGCGAGTTTGCCGAAAAGCCGCTGGTGTAGCGGCTTCGGCGGTGTGGCGACTTAGGCGGCTTGCGCTTGAGCGCGGATGCGATTGACCATCGAGATCAAGCCATTGCTGCGCTGAGTGGTGAGATGCTCCCGCAGGCCCATCTCGTCAAAGATCGCGATGGCGTCGGTGGCCGCGATTTCCGAAGCCGGGCGATCGGAATAAAGAGCGAGAAGCACAGCCACGAGGCCTTGCACGATCATGGCGTCGCTTTCGCCCTTGATGTGGAACACCGGGCCAGCGTCGGATGGGGTCTTCTCGACGGCGAGCCAGACCTGGGCAACGCAACCGCTGACCTTGTTCTCGGGCACACGCTGGGCGTCGGAGAGTTTGGGAAGGGCCTTGCCGAGCTCGATGATATATTCGAACTGGTCTTCCCAATCGTCTAGGAAAGACAGGTTCTCGGCGATTTCCTGGAATTTTTGAGGCTGGGTCATAAAGCACTATCTAAGAGATGGTGTGAGCGAGCGCCAGAGCCTCTTGTAGAGATTAGATAAGATCGGCAGGGCGCGGAACGGGCATGGTGACGGTGACGAGCTTGCCGGCTGCGGGCAGCTCTTCGGGCAAGGGCGGGACCACCGAGTTCAGAGCGACAGTGGCGACGGCTTTGCCCGTGACGCATTCCCAAGAATCGCAGGGAATTGATTCTACGCCCTTGGCGACTTGGGCAGTGCCGACTGCGACAGCCTGTGTTGCAGTCGCGGTGGCGCGATCCTTCAAATCAGCGCTTGGGGCGATGATGATGAAGGCCAATGTGAGCCAAAATGCGCAGCGCAAAAGGAACATGATCGCCAATCCCCCTAGGGAATCCGTAGGTTAGGCGCACCCTAGCGCGGATTAGCTACAATCTGTTGGACCTTTTGTAGAAAGGTTGAATCAATTGCGACCACGGGGGGTGCCTTGGCAATAACCTGTTTACGCTGTTTTTTGAAACACGGTCGAAACTCCCCATAAAGCGTTAGACGCCCCCCGAGTTTAAACCTGCATTAGAGGTTGGCGGACGAGGTTGCTCACATACGAGACCCGATCAGTCGGGCGAGGGCGGCAGAGCCCACATCTGAACCCAACAGTTCAGACAGGCGTCGGTAGTGTGAGTAGTGTGTTGATGCGTAACTTCAGTCTCTTCGGAGCCAAATGGGGCAATACCCTTGCCTCGCTGGACACGGGTAGTTTCCCAGAAGTCATGCGCTTGCAGGCCATCGGAAATACCGCACGCATTTTCATCGTCGTTGCCCTGGTCGGCATGTTCCCCGCTGTTTACGGCCTTGTGTCGGGCTCGGGCGTTGCCTTTATTCTGGCGGCAAGCGTGCTGGCAGGTGGTTTGATCGCGCTCTCTATGGTGCGCGCGGGCCGCTATGACGCCGCTGCTGCTGCCAATGTTACAGTTCTTATGGCCTCTGGCCTGGTGCTCTCCGTTGCCGATCGCGCCTTGGTCGACGCTGGCCTTGCGGTCGCGCTGCTCGGTCCGGTTCTGGCCGTACTGACCACCAAGACGCGTCTGCGCGTTGTTAGCTGGATCATGCTGGCGCCAATTCTGATGATCAGCATCAGCGCTTCGCTGCTTGGCCTGCCGCGCGTAATGGACAGTGCACTGGCGTTGCAGATCGCGGGCATGTTGGCTTTCGTTGTGAGCTGCGGGATCGTCACCTATTCGGCGCACTGCGTCAGCCAGCGGGCTGACAGCCAGGAAAAGGCGCAGATGAACGCATACCGCCATTTGGTGGAGCATGTTCAGGACGCCGTGCTGCGCTTTGGCACTGACGGCATCGTGCTGCTTGCGTCGCGCGCTTCGGAAAGCCTGTTTGGTTGCCCACGCTATCAGATCAGCGGTCGTGGCCTCGGCGAGCGTCTGCATGTGCTGGATCGCCCTGTATTCCTGACCGCATTCGCCGATGCTTCTGAAGGCGGACGTAGTCGCACGATTGAAGCGCGTGTGCGCCAGGAAGACCCACGGTCGAACTCCAATGTGCCGCGCTTCGTGTGGTGTGAAATTCAGCTTTCGCCCATTCTGGAAGAAGAAGCCAAAGCGGGTCGTCACGATGTTATTGGCTTGCTGCGCGATATTACGGCGCGCAAGGATGCCGAAGTGACGATGAGCGAAGCCCGTCGCGCTGCGGAAGATGCCTCGCAGGCTAAGTCGCGTTTCCTCGCCACCATCGGGCATGAACTGCGCACGCCGCTCAATGCTGTGGTTGGTTTTTCTGAAATGATGACCTCGGGGATCGGTGGCGAGCTTTCGCCTTCGCATATGGAATATGCGACACTGATCAAGCAGAGCGGGCGTCACCTTCTCGACGTCGTGGGCATGTTGCTCGACATGTCGCGTATCGAAGCGGGTAAGTTTGAAATTCATGCCGAGCCGCTGGTTCCGGCAGAGATTGTTCCGGCTTGCGTGTCCATGGTCGACACAATGGCTCAGGAGCGCCGCGTCTCGCTGCGTACGGATGTGGAGCAGGGCCTGCCGACACTGCACGCTGATGAGCGTGTCTGCCGCCAGATTCTGATCAACCTCCTCTCTAACGCCATAAAGTTCAGCCATGAAGGCGGCGATGTGGCGGTGTCCGTCAAGCGTCAGGGCCAGTCGATCAATATCTCGGTTCGAGACAATGGTATCGGCATGGCACCAGCGGCACTCGCCCGCATTGGCGAACCCTTCTTCCAGGTGCAAGATGGCCTGAACCGCACATACGAAGGCACGGGGCTTGGCCTCTCCATCGTTAAGGGAATGGTCGAACTGCACGGGGGCACATTACGTGCCATGTCAGAGATCGGGGCGGGGACGACGATTACCGTCCTCCTGCCGATCGCAGGACCAAATGGTGGCCTTGAAACCGCCGAAGTCCTTCCTCTTCATCGTGAGCCACAGGCTGCATCCACACTCTCATGGCCAAGCGAAAAAAGAAAAGCACAATGACAACGAACACCCTTTCCCAGCTTCCGCTGATGGCGGGGAGCGTTGTGGTTACGACCTTGACCAAAGCTGGTTATTGGTCGTTTGACCGCTATATGCGCGCGCCATTGGCATCCACGGCTGTTCTTGCCATGGTGACCCTGTCGGCAATGGCGGGCAGCAATGCGCTGTTCATGCAAACGACCGAACATCCGTCGCCATTTTTCGTGCAGACCAGCCAGGTCAATGCCGTCATGCCGACGCCTGTTGTCGATCGACCTGCATTGGAAGAGGTCGCACTCGCGCCAGCACAGCAGACTGTTCTGACCCAGCCGACGCAGACCCCTACCTATGCCAGTGCGCCTGTGCAGAACGCGGTGCCGGACGAGCCAGTGGGCAATGCGCAGATGTTCGCCGTGCAGAAGAAGCTGGTCGAACTGCAGCTGTTCGCTGGCAAGGTCGACGGCTATTACGGCCCACAGACCGCCGCCGCTATCCGCCAGTTCCAGAATCGCAATGGGATGAACCCAACGGGTTCGGCCGACAAATCTGTTGTCGATGCTATTTTGAATTCTGATGCAGCAGGCCGTGTGTCTGATGCTCGTTCGCAGCCCGTGCAGGAGCAGGCGATTACGACGCCAATCCGCACGCCAGAGCCAGTGCAGCAGGTGTATTATGCGCCAGCGCCAGCACCGGTCCCGGTGGTGCAGCCTGCGCCGCAGCCTGAAATGATCGCGCCGCCTGTTCAGCCGCAGGCTGTCGTTTTGCCACCAATTGCGCCGCCGTCGCCGGAAGTCGCGCCAGTGGTTCAGCCGCAGCCGCAAGTTGCGCACGCCGCAGCGACGACAATTGATGGCATTTTGGCCAATATGAGTTCGCCCGAAGCCGCGCCAACAACACCGACACCATCGGTTGCGCAGATGGCTCAGCCCGTGGTCGCGCCTGCGCCGCAGCCCGCGCCGACGCTTGTCGCGTCGCTAGAGCCAGTTCAGCCGCCAACTCCAGTTGCGACTCCAGCACCCGCTGCGACCGCGACGCCGGTTGCTGAAACCGTGAAGGTTTTGCCTGCGAACGACGCAGAACTGGTGATGCAAATCCAGCGTGGCTTGGCCAGCCTCGGGTTCTTCCGAGCGCCAATCGACGGCAAGCCGGGGCCGGAAACGGCGCGGGCGATCCGTGAGTTCGAGAACTTCCATCGCTACAAGATGACCGGCCAGGTTCAGCCTGATCTGGTGGATCTGTTGGTGACTGCGGGCGCGACGATCTAAGTGGGACGCCTCAGAAGCGATCTGTGGTGCATGGCGTTTGTGCGCCGCCACAATGATCTGGGCAATATGTGTGTGCTTGCGCGGCGTGGGGACCCCATCGCCGGGCAGGTTTTCATCGAGATCGATCATCTCGATGGAACACGGAGCCTGTTTACGCCTGCGCCCATGTTGAGCGCCGGAGATGGGGCGGGGCTGGTATTCCAGCGCCGCTTTTCCCATGTGGACCCGCTCAAGGTGCGTGATCGCATCAACCAAGAGACCGAATTTGACCCCGATCTCTGGGTGATTAGCCTTGATATGCGCGGGGATGACCCGGGTATTGATATCGTCGAGCCGCGTTAAACGGCGCGACGAATACCAATCTTGGCCAAAGCATCGATTGCCTGATCGACAATGGCATTGTGCGCAGTGGCCAGCTTGGCGGTCCGCTTGCTGTCCTGATTGAGTGGCACGTATTCTGGCTTGGTCAGCTCCAGCAGGTTCACTTCACCACGCCAAGCGCTCATCAGATAGGCCATGGAAGCCGGAGCGATGTCGTTGAACAGGATGGCAAACTCGGCCAGCGACTTGGAACGATCACCGTCCTGGCTGGTGGCGTGGATCAGCACTTTCAAGCCATCGTAAGACGTTGCCCCAAAGGCACGGAGGATGACGAAAAGCGATGCGCCGGTCACGTCGTGGGCGATCTGGCCGCACCGCACTTCATCCAGACCCGTGATCTGCGACAAGAGCTTGGTGACTTCGGGGCGACGGTTCTCGGTGAAGAGTTTCATCAGCGCCTTGGTCAGATCGGCCGTAGCGACGGAGAGCTGCTCAATGGTGCGGGCGATCGGAGCGACTGGGGTAGAGCGGTGTGCAAAAGAGCGGATGACCTTGATGCGGTTTTCATCGGAAAGGTCAAAGAAGGCCGGCGCGAGCAGACCAGCATCAAAGTCTTCGCGATTGCCTAGAGCTTCTGCAACCAGGTGATCCATGGTCGCCGAACGGGCCAATGCGCTGACAAAAGCGCCCTTTGGCACAATGTGCAGGTTCGCTGCGAGCGCGCGATAGACCTTGCGCGAATTCATCTGGAAGAGTTTGGACAAGACCGCGTCGGTCATGTCGCCACGCGTGGCGATGGCTGCGGCTGCAGGGGCACCGAAACGCTCGAGCAGGGTGAACATGGTCTGTTCGGACAGCTCTGGCGCGCTGCGGAGGAAATCAATCAAATCGTCGCCAATGTTCTCGATGACGAGGTTTTCGAGCATGGGAGACAGATGTTCGGCGCGTCCGAGAAGGGCTGCAGCCTTAGAACGAGCCTGATCGGTTGCGGCCGGGAAGAGGCGCGCTGCGAGAGTTTCAAACTGTTCCATTTCGGGAATGGTTGGCTTGCCGCGGCGGGCGTATGCATCACACGCGGCGATGAGCAGCGTGTTGGTGCGATCGACACCACCCGTTTCAATCAGAAGCTGAAATGTCTCGTACGGCTGAAAACCAAGCATTTGCGGCGGAACCACTGAATCACAATTTACATCAAAACCGATGCTGACCCACCATTGCTGGCAATTCGTTAATAGGCTGTTAACCTTGACGATCTCTTAATGGCATTTGCGCGAGGGGCGTCGCGCAGGACGATCAACTTCCAACTCGCTGCCCTCACTGGAAAGGGGGAGTGGCGCACAATGGAGGCCATTTTGGCTGATGTGTTGCATATAGACGGGCGCAGAAGGCGCCAGACTAAGCCACAACTGAAAAGCGTTGACGCCCAGATATTACTGTTTACTGGGGTGCGCTACGAACGCGGCTCTTTAACACCTGAAACGAACCTAGATGCCAAAAGGCGCAAGCGAAAGCGCGGATAGAATTTTGAGAATCGGCCAGCGGTTAGTGCTTGGCGCGATTGTGGTTGCGGCTCTCGCCGGTTGCGTTGCGCGACCAGTGAGCGACTTCGGCCGGGCGCGACCCAGTTTTACACATGATACAGCAATGCCTGCTGTTGGCGGTGTGATCGCCAAAATCCGCAAGGAGCCGGTGTCCAACTTCAATATGACCGACCAAGAGCGGGAAATGCATAACCGCACTTGGCGCTTCGTCACGGCTGCGCACAGCAAGGATTGGCTGTTCGATGGCGCGGTGGAGTTGCAAAGGACACGGTTGAGTTCGGCCACCGACTTCCGGTTCACCGAAGAGCGCTATTACAACTGGCTGCGCAACGAACAATACCACTCGTCGCGGACCCGCTATTCCACCGTTGGTCGTCATATTCTGGCCGATCTCGATACGGTCAGCAGCACTTTCGCATCGATTTGTGCCGTGGTGGAAGTCGATCGCCAGCGCCAGATTGCGGCGTCTGGCCTGCCAGCGGTAGGGACCGATGTGCGCACCAATATGCAGGCGCGCAAAACCGAGAACGATTGGCATATCGACTGGTTCGTGCGGGCGCTGAATTATCGCTATCTCAGCTATTCCTATGCGCTTGATCATTTGCTGGTGGAAACGCCGCATGAGCAATCCATGGGCGTGGATGAGAACCTGCGTAAGCTCCGGCCCTGGGTCGACCGGGCCAATCGTCATGACTTCTGTGGCGATGGTGGCAATGGCGCCAATCGTGGGCCAAGTTTCACAATACCGTCGCGTTATCAGACTATGGCGATTGATCGAGAAAACATCGTTCCGAAATGATGTGAGCATGGGGTGGGCGTGACGACGGAGAATAAGCGCGGAACGCCCGCCGAAGTCTTTTTCACATTTCTCAAGCTCGGTGTGACCAGCTTTGGTGGGCCTATCGCCCACCTTGGCTATTTTCGCGATGAGCTCGTGACCAAGCGAAACTGGGTGAGCGAGAGCGCTTACGCCGATCTGGTCGCGCTGTGTCAGTTTCTGCCCGGACCAGCATCGAGCCAACTTGGCTTTGCCCTAGGCTTGCAACGCGCGGGGCCTCTCGGCGCATTGGCGGCCTGGGTCGCTTTCACCCTCCCATCCGCAATTCTTCTCGTGCTCTTCGCTCTCGGTGCTGCCGCACTTGAGGGTCAGCTGGCGCAGGGGATTGTCCATGGGCTCAAACTCGTTGCGGTAGCTGTGGTGGCGCAGGCGGTTTATGGCATGGCCAAAAGCCTGACGCCGGACCTGCCGCGCATCGCCATCGCCTTGGGTTCGATTGTACTGGTCGTGCTAATCGGCGGCAGTTTTGGGCAGATGGCGGCCATCGGGATGGGCGGGCTGCTTGGGCTGGTGATCTGTCGTCATGTTGCGGGCAAGGGGGGCGACGCGCTGCCGCTGGTGTCAAAGGGCGTTGGTATTGCGGCGCTTATCGCCTTCGTCGTGCTGTTGGTTGGTTTGCCGCTCGTGACGGGGGCAGGGGACGGCGTAGCGCTGTTCGACGCGTTCTACCGCGCGGGGGCGCTGGTGTTCGGCGGCGGGCATGTGGTTTTGCCATTGATCGAGGCAGAGGTGGTGGGCTCTGGCTGGGTCAGCAAGGATGCGTTTCTCGCGGGGTATGGCGCGACACAAGCCGTGCCCGGACCGCTCTTCACCTTCGCGGCTTATCTGGGCGCCCTGAGCCATGGTGTGTCGGGTGCGGCGATTGCGCTGGTGGCGATATTTTTGCCCGGCATGCTCTTGCTGATTGGTGTTTTGCCTTTTTGGGCGGCGCTGGCGACAAAGGCACAGGCGCGAGCGGCTATGGCAGGGGCAAATGCTGCCGTGGTCGGTTTGCTCGTCGCGGCCCTGTACGATCCGGTGTTTATCAGCGGCGTTGGGAGCTGGCTGGATTTCGCGCTGGCGCTGATGGGCTTTGCGTTATTGGTTTTTGCCAAAGTACCGAGTTGGCTGGTGGTGCTGGGACTGGCGACGGTGTCGGGCGGGTTGGCGCTGATTTAAAGCGCGAGAATGCGTTTGGCGGCGCGGGCGGAAATTGCGGTAAGGGCAGAAAAGTCTTGCCATTGGGCCGCATGAACTTCGTCCAACTGGGCCGTAAGAGGCTGGTCGGCACTGGCGACAAACACATATTGCAAATCATGGTGGACGTGGGGCGGCTCATCGCGCGCGGGTTTTCCGGGCACGTCGTGACTGTCGATAACGAGCGGGAGATCGCCTTTGTGCCATGGGTGGAGCGCTGCGCCGAAAACGCCGGTCTCTTCAACAGCCTCACGCAAAGCCGAGGCCCAGAAACTGTCGCTGGGTTCATAATGCCCGCCGGGCTGCAGCCAGCGGCCGATGGTGACATGATCTATGAGTAAGATCTTGTCCTTGGCTGGCGAGATCACCAGCGCGCTGGTGGTGATATGGCCGGGGAACGTATCGCGCAGATCAAGACGGTGGTTATTGTCCATCTGCCAGCGGAGCAGGGCGAGATGTTCACCGGGCTCGGCAACATCGGCTCGGTACCGCGTAACTACGGCCGACAAGTGTGCGTGGAAAGTCTCAGAACTCATCATGGGCGAGGGCCGCAGCTGACGGCGGCGAGGGCAGCCTCAAAGCGGGGGCGCATGACGTCATGCGGCGGCGCGGCCCGGACCACGACAACCGCTTCGTTATGCACCATCTCTACAACCAAGAGATTGGGCGACACTTCAATCTGCTGCTGGGCGAGGAGTTGGGTTTGGGCTGAGTTGAACATCCCGAGCTCAATGGTCTGCCCGATGCCATCGCGATTGGTCGTCGAATAGGTGATGATGCCATCCGAATTATAGACGGCGACCGACCAGAATGCGTCGGGCAGCGTGCCTTGCACGAAGGCGGGCGCCTCATTGATGTCGATTTTGCAAATGCCGTAGACGAGCTCGGGGTCGAGCTGCAATGGGTTGTCACCACCAGCTGTAATGGCAGGCAGGACGAGCATTTTGTGATCGGCATCGAGGGCTGAAATACGGCTCCAAGAGGTGTTTTCGGCCAGGCTTGGCAAGGACAGGATCACCACAATATGGATGATACCGCCCAGAATTGCGCCGCCTAAGAGCCAGAGAAAACTGCGGATCACGGGCAATGCTCCTCGGTGATGGAGGGCATGATCGTGTCATTGGTGAAGCCGGAAAAGGCCGTGGTGTCATAGAGCGTGAGCACCAGCTCGTATGGCCCGCTGCCGGCGAGTTCAAGCCAGTTCATCGGCATGACATGTGGGCCGACATAAACCCGGAAGCTGCGATCGTTGTCGCGGACGAGCTCGCTGGACCGCAAGGCAAGGTCTTCGCGTGGTGCGGCCAGATTGCGCCAGTCGCTGTCGACGGCAGATAGCGTCCAGAAGCTCGAAATCGGCACGCGGCCAGAGATGCGGTAGGTGCAGCTGAGATCAAGAGGCTTGCCAGCGCTGTCTGTTGCAGCGGTGAAGCGCAGGCCTTCGCTGCGTCCGAGCTGCAACGCGCCTTCGCGAGCGATCTGGCTGCGCGTATAGGGATTTGGGTTCGGCACGCCGACATCTTGCCAGGTGATCCACGGGCCGAGCATGTTTGCAGCGATGAACCGGCCATCGGTGAGGGCGTAATAGCTCAGGCCAAAGCCAATGCTCAGCGCGACGGCGATAGCAACGAGGAGGCGGAGGACAAAGGCCACGGCGCTCAGCTCATTCGCAGATAGGGCATGGGCGGCAGGAACCGAAGCTGTTGCAGACTAGGAAGTTGTAGCAACCGCGCGGCTGCTTCGGAAGGGGCGAGGGGATGGAACCGCTGAAAAGATTAGGGCAGCCGAAGCTGCCCTAACCACCCCATGCACGGGAGGAGGAACTCAGAAGTGGAAGTTCACACCAGCTTTTATCGCGTGGGTGTGGTGAGTGAACTCGTAATCGCCAGCTGCTGCGCCGCCTGCAACAGTCCCAGTCCATTTACCGAAGTCGCTGTAGGCATATTCCGCTTTCACGGTTACATTCTCGGTGACAGCCATTTCCACGCCCGCTCCAATCGTCCAGCCTGTACGGCTCGTGCGGTAGTCTCCTTCGAATACGCCAGCAAGATCTGCCTTCGCGTAATAGTCAGTGAATGCGAAACCACCGTGCGCGTAAATGAGTACCTGATCGAAGGCCACACCTGCACGTGCCTTAATGGCACCCTGCCAATCCGATTTCACGGTAGCGATATCTGTGGCGGCAGCGCCGGCAATTTGCGCTGAGCCGCTGGCGCCAGACCAGAGTATTTCGCCTTCGAGGCCGAGAACGAACTGATCAAATTGGCCGTTTACACCGGCGGTGGCGCCGATTTGGCCCCCCGAGGGGTCGATGGTAGTTGTTGCGCCGCCTGTCGTAGGAGTGGACGTTGAGCGACCCCACACATAGCCGCCGACGGCGCCGGCGTAGATGCCGGTCCAGTCAAAGCCAGATGCGGTGTAAACTGGTGGGTCTGCAACTGGAGTATACAAGTCTGCAGCAAAGACTGCAGGAGTAACTGCTGTGCTAGCAGCGGCTACAATAAAAAGTTTCTTGAACATTTAGCCCTCGCCCATTGGTTGAGGCCCATATGGTTCCATGATTGTGTTTAGACTTCAAGAATGTGAGGTGTATCTGGTATTCTGGTTTTGTGAATTGTGTCCTGGTGCTTATCTTGATTTAGTTATTGTCGGTAAAGAATAAAAATAGACTCTGAGTCTGGCTCTGGTGATTTACCCGTAGTTGCAGTTATGCAACAAAGTCTGGTGTTGTTTGTTTGTTTTTTGGGGGTGTTGGTAAAGATGTGGCTGGCTATCTGGAGATAGATTCGGGCCGATACTGAAGATATTGCGCGGGGTCTTCTGTATATTGGCTTTCGCGAAAATTTAGCGCCGAAGGCCGGGAGGCGTGACCTGATTAGAGCGTCGGCTGGCTGTCGGCCGATGGCGCTGTAGCAAGCTGGTCCGATGACTGGCTGGACGAGAGGCGCGCGGCGAGGTCGAGGAGCTTACTGGCAGCAGCGGGTTTGAGATTGGGCGGTCGTTGCGCGATCTCTTCTTCGGTTTCTTCCGGTGCTGCGGCGATCAAGGTTTCTGGCAGGTCAAACTCAATGCCGAAGACGGGTTTTACCGCGATATTGGTATGGGCATAGGCCATGAACTTCTGCCAGGCGACAGTGGGCAGCAGACCGCCGGTGAGATCATTGGTGGTGCGATAATCGTCGTTACCGAACCACACAGCGGCAACATAATTGCCGGTGAAGCCTGCAAACCACGCGTCGCGATACGAAGTGGTGGTGCCGGTTTTGCCCAAGGTGGGCACGCCATCAATATGCGCGCGACGGCCTGTGCCGGAGGTGACAACGGCGCGCATCATTTCATTCATATAGGCAACGGTCTGCTCAGAGAGAACGCGCTCGCGCGGGGCCGTCTCGTCATATTCCCAAACGGTTTCGCCGCGGGAGTCGATAAGGCGCGTCAGGCCATAGGCGGGCGTTTTGTAGCCATGATTGGCAAAGACCGCGTAGGAGCTGGTCATATCGAGCACGGAAACCGACGCCACGCCGAGGGCGAGGGAGCGCGTGACCGGATATTCCTGACGGAGGCCCATGCGATAGGACAACTCGGCGATTTTATCGCGTCCGGTTTTGATCGAAAGCGTGACCGGGACGGTGTTAATCGACGAGGCAAAGGCAGAGATGAGGGTGGTTTGTCCGCGGTAGCTGCGGCCATAATTCTGCGGGCACCAATCGCCGATACACACGGGCGCGTCTGAGATGCGATCGCTCGGCTTGAGACCGAGTTGCTCCATCGCTTCGGCATAGACGAAGGGCTTGTAGGCGGAGCCGGGTTGGCGATTGGAGACGATTGAGCGATTGAACTGGCTCTTGGCGTAATCGGTGCCGCCAACCATGGCGCGGATAGCACCTTCAGTATCGGTGACCACCATCGCACCCTGCTCAACGCGATACTGTTCGCCAGAGTCGCGGATAACCGAGGTGATGGCTTCCTCGGCATAGGATTGCAGCGTTGTGTCGATTGTCGTGCGGACGACGAAATTATTGCCGTTGGCCGCGCGTTCCTCGATCTTCTTCTTTGTTTCCTCAAAAGCGTAGTCGAGGAAATAGTTCGGGGAGTCGATGTCTTTGCGGCGGTCTATGGCGGCAGCGGGATTGCGACGTGCGGCGGTCACCTGGCCTTCCGTGAGGAAGCCGGCAGCCACCATATTGGTGAGTACCAGATTGGCGCGGCCACGCGCAGCGGCAAGGTCGATATGGGGCGCATAATTGCCCGGAGCCTTGAACATGCCCGCCAGCATGGCGGCTTCGGACAGGTTGATGTCCTGAACGCGCTTGCCAAAGTAAAACTCAGAGGCGGCGGTCACCCCATAATTGCCGCCGCCCATATAGGCGCGGTCGAAATAGAGTTTGAGAATCTGGTCTTTGGAGTAGTGCCACTCGAGCCAGACCGACAAAAACGCCTCAACGATTTTACGCTCGAGTGTGCGCTCTGAGGACAGGAAAAGGTTTTTGGCCAGCTGTTGGGTGATGGACGAGCCGCCCTGCGTACCGCGATCGCCTTGCGCATTGCTCATGAGGGCGCGCAGCGTCCCGACGACGTCGATGCCGAAGTGTTCGTAGAAGCGTCGGTCTTCGGTCGCCAGTGTTGCCTTGACCAGATAGTCGGGCATTTGGTCGAGCGCGACGCTATCGTCCGAGCGGATGCCGCGGCGGCCGATCTCGGCGCCATAACGATCCTGGAAGATCACCGAATAATCCTCGGCCTTATTGAAGGCTCCGCGATCTGTGATGTCGAAGGCGGGGAGGGCGAGGGCGGTCATGAGCACCGCGCCGATGGCCCCAAAGGAAAAGGCGTCGGACAGGATTTCGACGACGAAGCGCTTTACACCGGTGACATGAAAACGGGACATAAAGTCCTGAAATCGCGTATAGCCTCGACCAAGCGCGTTCCAAAACTCATAAAGGGAAGAATCGAGCCAAGCGTCGGCGGCCAGCATGCCGCTTTGGGGCTTTCGCTTCTTTTCCTTGATGTAGAATGGATCTTGCAAGATTTGGTCCCGCGCCGCGTCGTCCCAGTATTTGTCTGGGACACAGGCATTATGCAATGGTGTGACTGGAAAATGACCGTGGACGGTTTCGTCCCAAGTATTTCTTCCAGCCCCACGATAACACAGTTTGAGTAAACATGGCCTTTTGGGAAGAGAAGACACTCGAAGAAATGTCCACGGCCGAGTGGGAAGCGCTCTGCGATGGGTGTGGCCGGTGCTGTCTGATCAAGCTGGAAGACGAGGACACGGGAACCCTCATCACCTCCGACGTGCGCTGCCAATTGCTGGATGGGGATAGCTGCAAATGCACCGACTATCCGAACCGCAAGGCCATTGTTCCGGACTGCATTAAACTCACTCCCGAAAATGTGAGAGAGATCGCGTGGATTCCCACGACCTGCGCCTATCGCCGTATTGCGGAAGGAAAAGGGCTCGCCTGGTGGCACCCTCTGGTTTCGGGCGACCCGCAAACAGTTATTGATGTGGGAGTTTCGGTAACGGGGCGGACTTATCTTGAAAGTGAAGTCGACCCGGAAGAATGGGAAGAACATGCTGTGGATTGGCCAGAATGGGAGCCGCCTGAGCACATCTAACTAGGTATTGTTACCTTGTGTTAACTGAAACCTGTGTTGACTGTGGGCAACTGACTTCTGCCTAGGAACGGGCTATATGAATCGGGTGACAATGAGTGGTGACAACGGCTTTTGGGCGCGCGTTCGCGCCGCGCTGAGCCGTGCTCCTGGTGGTTCTGAACCTGCTTATGGCAAGGCCGAGATCGCCAAACGTCCCGGAAAGAAGCTTCGCCCAGCGCAACGGATCGACGCTAGCTTGCGTCGGGCCTGGGAAAGCGCAGCTGAGCGCAAGGTGTCGCTCTGCGTTCTCGCCCTCGAAATGGACGTCTACGCCAGTTATTTCTCGTCTTACGGACGCGACGGCGTGGAAGATTGCCTGGAGCAATTGGAGCATTTGATCCGCTCACACGTGCCTAATGAGCAGGCTTGCTTGCGCAATGGTCGCGCCGGTTTTGTCCTTGTCCTGCCAGACATGCCCAATTTGATGGCCCGCGATATCGCGGCAAAGATCGCTGCGGGCGTGCGCACTCTGGCGATTGCCAACAAGGAAAGCCACGCCGGTCAGGTCACGCTGAGCATGGGTCTCGCCGTGGTCAATCCGCAGGGAGCGTTCGATCGTGAAGTGCTAGACGCAGCAAACATGGCCGTGCGCCGTGCGCAGCGTCGTGGCTTGGCACGCCTTGAAGTGGTGGATTTCCGTCCATCGCAGGAGCGAAAAACCGCAGCGTGACAATTGGGCGATTGTCTGGCCTGCCATCCCTCGCTATGAGAGCCGTCCTCTAAACGCGCTAAAGCGCGCTTTCTCCGGACAGCTTGACTATGACACTTTCCTGCGGCCTCGACTTTGGCACGTCCAACTCTACGCTTGGACGGATTGGCGCTGACAACCAGCCCCATCTGGTGCCGCTGGAAAATGGAAGCGCGACCATTCCGAGCGTTCTGTTCTTCAGCTTTGAAGACAATCAAATCCACTTTGGCCGCGATGCCGTGGCGGAATATGTGACCGGCGCCGAAGGGCGTTTGATGCGCTCGATTAAGAGTGTTTTGGGCACCAGCCTCTTTAACGACACGACCCGCATCAAAGCCAAGCGCTATGGCTACGGTGATATCATCGGCACCTATGTCGCTGAGTTGAAAAAGCGCGCTGAGGCGCATCTGGGCGATGAGCTGACACAGGTTGTGCTCGGTCGTCCGGTGCAGTTCGTGGATGATGATCCGGCAGCGGACCGGCAGGCGCAAGACCAGTTGGAAGCCGCCGTACGCGCGCAGGGGTTTAAGGATATCGCTTTCCAGTTCGAGCCGATCGCGGCGGCGCTGGACTACGAGCGTCACGTCAATGGCGAGCGTCTGGCGCTGATCATCGACTTGGGTGGCGGTACCTCGGACTTTTCGCTGGTGAAGGTTGCGCCGGGCAATGCCGACAAGGCCGACCGTTCCGACGATATTCTGGGCACGGGCGGCGTTCATATCGGGGGGACCGATTTTGACCGCCTGTTGGCGATGAGCCGGGTGATGCCTGAGCTCGGCCTCGGGAGCATGACCAAGGACGGGAAGCGTCACCTTCCGGTTGCGCCCTATTACGACCTCTCGACCTGGCACCGGATCAACCGGCTCTATGATGCACAGGCTATTCGGGACCTGCGCTCGACCATGCGGGAAGCTGTGGAAGCTGAGCGGGTCGAGACGATGATAACGCTCGTTGAGGAGCGGCTTGGACATCGGCTGATTGGCGCGGTGGAAGGCTCCAAAATTGAGCTTTCCGATAAGCCAGTGTCGGCGTTCGACTTCGACGTAAACGGTAGCCACATTCGCACCGACATAAGTGTCGAGCAGCTGGCCGAGGCGCTTGATGACTCGATTGGCAAGCTCGAAACCACCATTGGCGCAACGCTGGCGCAGGCCGGGGTAAAGGCGTCTGACATTGACAGCCTGATCTTGACCGGCGGTTCGACGCTGGTTCCGGCGGTAGCGAACCGATTGCAGGCGCGTTTCCCAGAGGCTGAGGTGATCCGTACCGACGTGTTGGGGAGTGTTGGGCTTGGGCTGTCGCTGGAAGCCAAGCGCATATTTGGGGCCTGACATAATCGCGAGATCGCTTCGGCGGGACGAGTCGTCTACCAAGTCGGGCGAATAGAAATCGGGTCAAATAACCCGCACGGAATAATGGAGGCGGGAATGCTTGTGCTCAGGATCAGCAAGGTGATCACTGTTGCTGCGGTGGCGCTTTATGCGAGCCTCGTGGCCTTCGGCAATATCACCGACTATGGCTCAAACTTCGCGTTCGTGCAGCATGTGTTGGCGATGGATACGGTGTTTCCTGACGCAGGGACCACCTATCGCGCCATCGAAAATGAGATTGCGCACCACATCGCCTATATCCTTATTATTGCTGCTGAACTGGCGACTGCCGTCGCTTGTTGGGTGGGCGCAGCAAGGCTCTATAGGGCACGCAACGCAAGCGCAGGAAGTTTTAACGGCCAAAAATCCTGGGCCATCGCTGGGCTAACATTCGGATTTCTCGTCTGGCAGGTGGGCTTCATGTCCATTGGCGGCGAGTGGTTTGGCATGTGGATGTCCGAAACGTGGAACGGGCTGGAATCGGCCTTCCGCGTGTTCATCCTCATCATGAGCGTGCTGATCTATGTTGCGCTGCCGGACGGCGAGATCGACTAAAACTTATCCCTCTTATCCTCGCGTCACGCAGAGATGGTAGCTTTCAGGCATGATCAAGAAATTGGGTCTGGGGCGAGGGGATGTTTCGGAACGCAACGCCGAACTGGGACATCGTTCGCGCGGAATATGAGAGCCATTCGTTCTCTCCGCGCGTGATCTGCCAGCGCCACGGAATTTCTCTTAAACAGCTGCGCTACAAACGCGAGAACCAACTCTGGACCACCTCGCGAAAAGACACGCCAACGGCAGCGCTCTTGATCGCTCGAATTATGCGCCTTTTGGGAAACCAGATCAGCGCATTGGAGAAAGCGACGGATATGCCAATCGACCAGAAATCCAAACTGCTCGCCGCTGAGGTGAAGACGCTCGATGCCGTGCTGAAGATGGGCGCAAGCGAACGCAATGTGGAGGCGCCCAGTCGTCGCGATATGACGGACATTCGCAATAAGCTGATCAAGCGTCTTGACCAGTCCGAGCGAAAATAACGCGCGACGGGTCGAGGGCCTCACCGATGAGCAGGCCTACAAAATGTATTTCTGCTGGCCTAAATGGGCCAGACGCGAGCAAAAGCCGCCGCCGGGAGACTGGACCACATGGTTGCTGCTCGGCGGTCGCGGCTCGGGGAAAACCAGAGCCGGGTCGGAATGGGTGCGGCGGCTGGCGCGACGCGGCATCGGGCCCATTGCACTGGTCGGCGAAACCATGACCGAGGCGGTGGACATCATGGTGCGCGGCGAAAGCGGCTTGCTGGCTGTGCATCCGGATGAGGAACGTCCTGTTTTACGCGGAAAATCGCGGCTGATCTGGCCCAATGGGGTGGAGGCCGCGATTATGACGGGCTCGGACCCGGAGCGGTTTCGCGGGCCGCAATTTGCTGCCGCCTGGTGCGATGAGATCGGCAAATGGCCCAATGCCGAGGAGGCTTGGGACATGTTGCAGTTTGGCCTTCGGCTGGGGGATCGTCCACGGCAGTTGGCGACAACAACGCCCCGACCGACGCGGCTGATTAAAAGACTTTTGGCGGACGAGCACGCAACGACTGTGAGAATGCGGACCGCGGATAATGCGCGAAATCTTGCGCCGAGTTTTCTCGACGCTGTGGTGGCGCGCTACGAGGGAAGCGTGCTGGGGCGGCAGGAACTCGACGGGGAAATGATCGAGGACTTGCCCGATGCACTCTGGCAAAGGGCGATGTTTAAGCGCGGTGTGGCCGAGAGTTTAGGCCGCGTGGTGGTGGCAGTGGATCCGCCGGTGACGGGGACGGCCAAGTCAGACGCGTGCGGGATTATCGTTGTTGGGCGCATCGGCGAAAACGCTGTGGTACTGGAAGACGCAACGCTCAAACCAGCGCCACCTTTGGCTTGGGCGCGGCGGGCGGTGGCGGCCTATCACGCGCATCAGGCGGATTGTCTCGTGGTGGAGGTGAACCAGGGCGGCGATCTGGTGCGGACGATGATCGAACAGGTTGATCCTTCAGTGCCGATGAAGGCTGTGCGGGCGAGCCGAGGCAAGTGGCTGCGCGCGGAACCGGTGGCCGCGCTTTATGGGCGCGGACTGGTGTTGCATGCTGAGGGGCTGGTGGCGCTTGAAGATGAGCTCTGCGCCTTTGGGCCTGAAGGCAAGGCTGAGGGGCATTCGCCCGATCGGGTGGATGCGCTCGTCTGGGGGCTCACGGAGCTGCTTCTCAATGATGTGCGGCCGAGATTGCGGGGACTTTGAGCCCCCACCCGACCTCCCCCGAAGTCGGGACTGTTTACAACTTGCTCATTTGGGATTCTAGTTTGACTGCTTGGGGGGGATTTGCCGGAGGGTTTGAGATGGATTGTCCAGATTGTTCTAGCACTGCCACGGTCAAGCGCGGCCTCAAGGGGGGTTACCAGCGATTTAGCTGTAAGCAGTGTGGTCGGTACTTTACTGATCGCGCCCCTAAATTCAGCGCTCAGACAAAAGCGCAGGCCGTTCAGATGTATCTCAACGGCACCGGCATTCGGGCCATTGGGCGCGTCCTTTCGGCCTCCCCAGC